>DASQVO010000072.1:0-23001 GCA_035640715.1 Streptosporangiaceae bacterium | reverse complement strand
GAACAGGTGGTGCTCGATCTGGTAGTTCAGGCCGCCCAGGGCGAAGTCAGTGAGCCAGCCGCCACGGACGTTGCGTGAAGTGAGCACCTGGCGGCGGAGGAAATCGGTCCTGTCGTCTGAGCTCAGGACCGGCATCCCCTTATGGTTGGGGGCGAAGGAGCAGCTCAGGTACAAGCCGAACAGGCCCTGCTGGACCAGAATGAAAGCCAGGGCCTTGACTGGCGAGAGCACCAGGAAGACGGCGGTGAGGTAGCCGGCGAAATGCACGGCGAGCGGCACCGCCTCCCAGGCCCGGTGACGGCAGGCGCGCCGCGTTACCGCGCGGATGCTGGACGTGTGCAGGCTGACCGCTTCGAAGCACATCATCGGGATCAGCAGGTAGGCCTGGTAACGGAAGATCAGCCGCCGTAGCCCTGAGCTGGCCCGCGCGCGGCCACTGGAGAAGGCCAGCACGCTGATCATGATGTCGGGGTCCACGTCCTCCGTGTTGGGGTGAGCATGGTGCCGGTTGTGCTTGCTGACCCACCAGCCATAGCTGAGGCCGATGGCGAGGTTGCCGCATACGATGCCGAGGAGGTAATTGGGCTGCCGTGAGCGGAAGATCTGCCGGTGCCCGGCGTCATGGCCGAGAAAGCCGATCTGGGCGAAGACGATGGCCAGGAACGTGGCAATGGCCAGCTGCCACCACGAGTTGCCGATGAGGGCGAACGCGGTCCAGCCGGCCGCCAGCGCCGCGCCGGTGATCGTGATTTTCCAGCCGTAGTACCGCAACTGGCGGTCCAGCAGTCCCGCCTGCTTCACCTGGCGGGACAGCACGGCGTACTCGCTGCCGCGCGGCGCAGTGTTCGGGCGGGTTAGCACTATGGGCTCCTGGGGCTCGCGGGCTGGCCACGCACAGCATAGGCGCCGGATCTGACCAGCGCGGGAACAGCACCGCACGGCCACCCAAAGCGGAGACGGACACTCGGCGGAGCCGGGGGCAGCCCTCGTACCGCCGTAAAACGGATTCCCGCCGCAGGCGGCGCCCCTTATCGTGGCCACTATGGCACGCGCCAAGGCCCTGGTGACAGGGAGTGCCGGGCATCTCGGTGAGGCGCTCGTCCGCGTGCTGCGCGCCAATGATTACCACGTCGCCGGCCTGGACGTACTCCAATCGCCGTACACGACCATCGTCGGCTCCATCGCCGACCGGCCCCTGGTGCGGGATCATCTCGCCGGCGTGAAAGCCGTCCTGCACACGGCGACGCTGCACAAACCGCACGTGGGCTCGCACGGCAAGCAGGCGTTCGTGGACACCAACATCACCGGGACGCTGACGCTGCTGGAGGAGGCGGCCGCGGCCGGTGTCGGTAGCTTCGTGTTCACCAGCAGCACGAGCGCATTCGGCCGGGTGCTGACTTCCCCGCCCGGCGCACCGGCCGCCTGGATCACCGAGGACGTCACGCCGGTGCCCCGCAACATCTACGGTGTGACGAAGACAGCGGCGGAGAATCTGTGCGAGATCATCCACCAGGAGAGCGGGCTGCCGGTGGTCGTCCTGCGGACCTCCCGGTTCTTCCCGGAACCCGATGACGCCGGCGACGTCCGCGCCGCCTACGCCGACGCGAACATCAAGGCCAACGAGTACCTCTACCGCCGGGCCGACATCCAGGATGTGGCCGACGCGCATCTGCTGGCCATGGCGCGGGCCCCCGAGATCGGGTTCGGCAGGTTCATCGTCAGCGCGACCACGCCGTTCACCCCCGGCGACCTGGCCGAACTGCGGGAGGACGCCCCGGCCGTGGTGCGCCGGCTGTTCCCGGATCAGGAGGCGGAGTACGCCCGGCGCGGCTGGGCCATGTTCCCCCGGATCGACCGGGTCTACGTCAATGACCGGGCCCGGGACGTCCTGGGCTGGACGCCGCATTACGACTTCCGCCACCTGCTCGACCGGCTCAAGGCCGGCGAGGACCCGCGCAGCCCGCTCGCCCTGGCCATCGGGGCCAAGGGCTACCACGCCACCTCGACCGGCGTTTATACGGTCCGCTGAACACGGGGCGCCGGACGTGGCCGGCGAGAAAGTTGAAGCTCCTGGCCGTCATCGGCACCCAGGCCATGACCGAGCACACGGGAACAGCCGATGCCGGGCACGCCTGAACGGTTCAGCTCGGTCCGGCGCTCCTACGACTGGGTCGTGGAGCACCGGACCGAGCTTGACAGCGCGCTTATCTAGGCGCGCCCGCTCTCGTTCGGCTAAATGACTTTCTTTCAGGATGCCGCCGCGAGGTGCTCCGCGGAACGGATGATCGCCTGGCAGGCGACCGTCTGGGCGCCGACGCCGCGCACCGGCTGGTTCCCGTAGGCGGCGGCGGACAGCTCGCTCTTGATCGCCGTCGCGAGGTGATCGCGGGCCTGCTCCAGCGCGGACAGCGCGCGGTCGGTGTTCCGGTAGGTGGCGTCGCCGGAACTGCTGCTCTCCATGGCTTTGGTGGCGGCCTGGAGCGTGGCCGTGCCGAACTCGCCGACGCTGGAATTGAGCTGCTTGTAGCAGGCCCCGAGCGCGGTCACCTCGGCCGGCCGGAGCGCCTGGTTCGGGTGGGTGAGGATCTGCGTGACGACCCGCCCGTCGGACTGGTAGTCGTCCCGCAGTCCCGCCAGGTACAGCAGGGTCGGCCGGATGTCGGTCTCGTCCATCCAGGTGCCGGTGGTGCCGCTGCCGGGCACCGTCACCTGGCCGCTGTCCGGGCCCGCCGAGCTCGGGCCGGCGTTCGCGGCGGTGCCGTCCAGGCCGAGGTGCGCGACGCCCGGCCCGGCGATGCCGAGCCAGTTCGTGTTGATCTCGGCGGCATAGTCACCGTGATCCCACCCGTAGCCGGTGTTCTGGGTGACGCAGGAGCCGCTGCACGACGCCGGTCCGGTGCTCAGGTAGTAGTCGGGCTTGGCGAACATGGCGAACGTCGGCGTCCGGGCCGGGTCGGCGTTCACCATGTGCAGGATGGCCTCTTCGGTGGGGTCGGCCAGGTAGTTGGTGATGTCCTGCGTCGTGCCCGTGTACGGGTTCGCCGCCGTCAGCCCGGCCACGTCCCGCTCCAGCGTGCGCACCTGCGGGGCGTCCGGCGCCGGCTGGCCGGTCACGTAGAACTCGGGAGCCGTGTCGCTTTCCAGGGTGAACGGGGTCGTGTCGTTCTTCTGGGTGGCGAGCAGCCCGGTGAGGTTGCCGGCCAGCTCACCGAACGATCCCGCCGGGTAGGTGCACGCCACGTCCGGGGTCACCGTGGTGCCGCTCACCGTCGCGCCGTCGCAGTTGGCCGGGGTCGGCTGGACGGCGCGTCCCACGTTGGCGCCCGCCTGGTGGTCGCCCTCGTCGGTGCTGACCAGGAACAGCGTGTTCTTCGTGGTGATCCCCTCCGCGGCGAGCCGCTTGAAGAACTCGCCGAACGCCTGGTTGTAGTACTGCGCCTGCGCGACATAGCAGGGGCTGCCGCTGCCGAGCGCGGACGGGGCGCCGGCGCACGCCGACAGGCCGGGGATGTGCTGGTTGCCGTGGACATCGGCGATATAGCCGTTGACCACGGGGAGGCCGGACTCCAGCATGTCGGACACGTAGGCGAGCGTCTGCGAGGCGTTGATGGGGCCGAACCCGGGGAAGCCGGGGTGGTTGGTCAGGTAGGCGCCGTTGATCTGGTTGCCGTTCAGGTCCACGAGGTTCCCGGCCGCGTTCGTCACCTGGTAGCCATCCCGGGTCAGGTTCGCGGTGCCCGCGCCGAGCTGCGGGGCGACGTACCGGTGGCCGAAGAGCGCCTGGTAGCCGCTGTAGCCGCCGGGCTCGCCGGGGAGCAGGTCGGAGACCGCGGTCGGGGTGGCGCTGGTCTGCCCGAATTTGACGCCCTTGGCCGTCGCGCAGAACGTGTTCTGCTGGGCGCAGTGCACCGCGATGCCCACGTAGTCGGCGGTCTCGGCGTCCTTGTAGGAGTCGGTGTCAGCGGCGAGCTGCTGGGCCTCGGGCGAATTGGCGCCGAAGACCTTGGGGATGTCCACCGCGGTGTTCTCCAGGTCCTGGTTCACCGTGCCGACCTCACCCACGTCGCACCCGGCCCGGGTGAAAGGAACCCACGGAGCGGGGGTCACCGTGTCCGGCTTCGGTGCGGGCGTGGTCGTGGCCGGCGGGGTCGCCGAGTAGACGAGCGACGGGTTCGTGTCATGGCCGGGGTTCGGGGTCTTGGCCGTGTCGTAGACCGGGTCGGTCCAGTAGGCGAAGGACCCGGCCGGATCGGTCGTCCCGCCGGCGTTGTAGGCCTGGTAGGAGTTGGAGACCGGCATCCCGTGCCGGTCACCGTACAGGCCGGTGAAGGTGGTCAGCAGGTCGTCGCCCGTGTGCGCGATCAGCGGCGTGTGGTTGTTCGACAGGAAGGTGCCGTTTCCCTCAAAGAAATTGAGGAGGTTCGGCATCATCTGCAGGTCTGACGGGACGTTCGGGTTGTCACGGAAGAAGTGCACATTGTCGAACGTGAGCTGAACGACGTGCTTGACGCCGTTGCCTAGGTGGCAGCCAGTTTCGGCCGCTGCGGCCTGGGTGACCGCCGCGCTATGGGTGGCTGCCGCGCTATAAGTGGCCGTGTTGGCCACGATGATTCCGCCGAGCAATGATAGGCACCCGGTGACGGCAGCGGCACGGCCCGCCATCACACGCCGGTAGCGATGCTGTCGCATGTCTCCCTCCCTCTCCCTCTTTCCTTTGCCACCCAGCGACACCGCCGGGCAGTCCTGGCGCGTGACCATAGGGCCGGTGCCGGAACCCATGGCGACATCAAGGAGACGGCCAAGCCAACATTATGGGCCCAGAAGGAGGCGATTCGTATGGAAAAGCGCGGTCATGTTCGGGCACCGCGCCCAGCGAGGCGGGACGCGGGGCGGGGCGGGCCGGAATCGCTGACTGCCGAGCACCCTAATATGCGCTGAGCAGTGCGGATGCGCCGGATGGCGGTGGCCCTTAGAGCCGGCCCGTATCTGGAATTACTGGCTGGGCAAGGACAACTATCCTGCCGACCACGTGGCCGGGGCCGAATACGCGAAGAGCTTCCCTGCGATCGTGGACCTCGCCAGCACGAACGCTGATGTTACCAGCGCGTTTCGTTAGCACATTCCCGGAACATTAACCAGCGGCAGAAAAAATTAATTACCGAGCCAGGGTATTTACCTGACGCGGGCCACTGCGAGATGAGACCATACCGGACATGCCACGCAGATTATCCGGCACCGGGGGTAAAAGGTGGCCACGACGCAAGAGACGATTGGTACGGGTGAGACGGGGATGGCTGGCCCTCAGCACGCCGAGCCTACCGTGGCACGCATTCTGCTGGGTACGCAGCTCCGCCAGCTACGTGAGGAGGCAGGCGTCTCACGTGAGGATGCCGCCGGCTCGATCCGCGCGTCCGCGTCGAAAATTAGCCGCCTTGAGCTGGGCAGGACGGGTTGCAAGACACGGGATATCGGGGACCTGCTCACGCTGTACGGGCTTTCCGGCAAGGCTGAACGGGCCTCGCTGCTTGCCTTGGCCGAGGAAGCCAACAGGCCCGCTTGGTGGCATGAGTACGGCGACCTGGTTCCTGCCTGGTATGAGCAGTGCCTGGGGCTGGAACAGGCCGCCAGCCTGATCCGTATGTACGAGGTGCAGTTCGTTCCCGGCCTGCTGCAGACCTCAGGCTACGCCCGCGCCGTGATCCGCCTCGGTCATGAGACGGCATCGGGTGAGGAGGTGGGCCGGCGGGTGAGCCTGCGGATGGAGCGCCAGCGGCTCCTGCGTCAGTACCAGCTCTGCCCGCCGCGCCTCTGGACCGTCATCGACGAGACTGCGCTGCGCCGCCCGGTGGGCGGCGCAGCCACCATGCGCGCGCAGATTCAGCACCTTATCGACATCGCAGAAAATGCCGAGTCTGGCCACACCACCATCCAGGTCATGCCGTTCCGGCTCGGCGGCCACGCGGCAGCGGGCGGTCCCATCACGTTCCTGCGCTTCGCCCAGGACGGGCTTCCCGACTTTGTTTACCTTGAACAACTCGACAGCGCGTTGTCCACGACCAGGCCGGCGGAAACCGCCCACTACTGGAGCGTGCTGAACCGGCTGGCAACGGAGGCTGAACCGCCAGCGTCGAGCAGGGAGGTGCTCCGCCGCATCCTCGCGGAGACCTGACTCACGGTCCTGCTGACCGCTGGGCTCATGCTCAGCCCGGCTCGCGGGCCCAGGCGGCATGGGCCGTGGCCCGCTCGGCCTGGACCCGCAGGGACTGGACGGCGCGGGCCGGGTCACTGGCCGAGTAGACGGCCGAGCCGGCCACGAACACGTCGGCTCCCGCCTCAGCGCACCGCTCGATGGTCTCCTCGCTCACGCCGCCGTCCACCTGAAGCCACACCGCGCCGCCGTGCGCCTTGACCATGGCCCGGGCACGCCGCAGCTTCGGCATCACGATGTCGAGGAACCGCTGGCCGCCGAATCCGGGCTCGACCGTCATCAGCAGCAGCATGTCTACCTCGGGCAGCAGGTCGGCGTAGGGTTCCACCGGTGTCGCCGGGTTGACCGCCAGGCCAGCGCGGGCACCGGCGGCCCGGATCGCACGCAGCGTCCTGACCGGCGACTTCACGGCCTCAGCGTGGATCGTCACATTCCGCGCGCCCGCTTCCGCGTATCCGGGCGCCCACCGGTCAGGGTCCTCGATCATCAGATGGCAGTCGACCGGCAGGCTCACATGCTTGAGCAGCGATTCGACGACCGGCAGGCCGAGAGTGAGGTTCGGCACGAAGTGGTTGTCCATGACATCCACGTGCAGCCAGTCCGCGGCGCCCGAGACGGCTTTGGCCTCATCGGCGAGCCGGGCGAAATCCGCGGACAGGATGCTTGGCGAGATCTGGACGGCCATATGCATGAGAGTCTAGGCGTGGCAGCGGATATCACACCCAGTGGGTTGTTAACTGCTGGTGGCCTGGTAGACGATGGCGTGCTCTGATGATCACCAGTCACCGGCCGGAAGGCGGCGGTAAATGTCGGACCTGGCTGCGATAGTGGGCGCATGGAGATCCTCACGTCCCTGTGCGCCCGGCTGCATGGGCGACGTGCCTCCGCGAACCGGGCACGCCGAGCGGTAGAGGTGGCCCCTGGTGGTTAGAACTGCAGGACCGGCAAGCGCGAAGGCCCGAAGATGCGGTTCCCGCGCCGGAAGAAGAAGACCCGCGACGCCCTGCGCTGCACCTACACCACCGGTGCGCTGCGGGTGGACGGCCCGCGGCACATCGTGCTGCCTGGCGTTGGCCGCGTGGCGACGGCGGAGAACCTCCGGCCCATCTGGCGGCACATCCGCCGCGGCACCGGCAGGCTGCTGTCGGCCACGATCCGGGAGGCGGCGCGTCGCGGTGAAGCGCGTGAACCACCCGGGAAGGGTGGCGGCATGAGCGCTAACGAGCGCTCATGCCGTGACGGTAACGTTCCGTGGTGAGAACCGGCCATCGCGATCGTTGGAGCCGGGCCTCGCGACCAGGAAGGAGAGTGCCCGGTGACTTCCGAGCCTTCCGGCACGCTGCTCGAGCGTGTCCGCAAGCTTCTCGCCAAGGCAGAGGACGACGGCGTCACCCCCGCCGAGGCCGAGGCACTGACCGCGAAGGCCGCCGAGCTCATGGCCAGGTACGGCATCGACCGGGCGCTCCTGGCCGCGACGAGGCCGGAGACCGACCAGCCGGCCAACCGCGTCATCGACGTGCCGAACCCGTGGGCCCAGGTCCGGGCACACCTGCTGGCCGGCCTGGTGGGAGCGATGCGCTGTCAGTGCGTCCTGCTGCCCGCCGCGGGCGGCAAGCGGGTCCACGTGTTCGGGTACACCTCGGATCTCGAGCGCGCCGAGATGCTCTACACCTCTCTGCTGGTGCAGATGGCGCACGGGCTCGCTGCCGCGGAAGTTCCCGTCACGGCGCGCAGCGCGCGCGCCTGGCGGCGGAGCTGGCTGCTCGGTTATGCGTCGGCCGTGGTCGCCCGCGTGCGCGCCGCCGAGGAACGCGCCGCCAGCGACGCCGAGGACAGGCGGGACGGGACCGGGCCCTCCACGGCACTCGTCCTCGCCGACCGGTCACTGGTGGTGCGGCGCCACTGCGAGGAGGCATACCCAGTGACCCGCAAGATGCGGATCACCTACACGGGCAGCGGCTACCGCACGGGCTATGCGGAAGGAGAGCGTGCCGACATCGGCGGCGCCCGCCTCCGCCCCGGCTCAGCCCGCGCCCTCACCCGCTGACCGCCGCGCCCATCCCGATGGCGCGCGATGTCTGACGTGCCGCCACGGGCCAGGCTTCACGCCCCCGACCGGATGGCGAGGCGAGCCGGGCCGGTACGCCTGCTGCGGGTTGCGCCCGGCGGCCATGGGTACGGGGCGCGTGTGACGAATTTTGCACCACCGCCCAGCGCGGTCCACCGCGCATACCAGGAGGAGCTCAGCCCCGGACAGCGATCCGCCCTGCTCAGCTGGCTCGCCTTCACCGTCACCTTTGCCGGGCTGCGCTCGCTCACCTACAGCATCCGGGCCGGCAAGGGACCCTTCCGCAACATCAGCATCGGCGGTGAGCACCTGCATCACTACATGTGGGGAATCGGCCTGCTGTCCGGCGTCGGCGCGGTCGCCGTCCGCGGCGAGGAGCGGCACCGCCGTCACCCGGCAGTCGCCGCCAGCTACGGCAGCGGCCTGGCGCTCATCGTGGATGAGTTTGCCCTGCTGCTCGACCTGAAGGACGTCTACTGGGCCAAGCAGGGCCGGATCTCGATCGATATCGGTGTCGGCGGCATCGCCCTGACCGGGTCCTACTTCGCGGCGCTGCCGGTGCTCCGCAGGCTGCAACGGGAGCGACAGCAGGGGGCGGTCGCGCCCGAGCCAGCACCCGCTGCCGAGGTGGCGGCCGGCCACCCGCAAGGCCGCCGCCAAGGATCGGGGCCGGGGGGTCTTCCGCACCCGGCTGGCCTCGGGGGAGAAGCCGGGCCGCACGCGGATGGCCGCCCTGGCCTGCGTCTATGACAGTGCTGCCGGTGGTAATCGTTGGCGGCCCGCGCCCTCCTGCTGTGTCCGCAGGCTGTGGATGGCGCGCTCCAGCTCGGCGATGCGGTCGGCGAACCCGGGCGCGTCGGCACCTTCCGCCTCGCGCAGCATCAGCTCTAGCCGGCCTACCGACTGCCGCAGCTGCTCGGCCTGTGCGGCGAGCTGGCGGTTCTTGCGGTGCAGGTCCAGGAAGACGTTGACCTTGGTGCGTAGCAGCCATGGGTCGATGGGCTTGATCAGGAAATCGGCGACGCCGACGGCGTACCCCCGGTAGGCGTAGTCCGTGGGGGCGTCGTTTCCGGTCAGCAGGATGATGGGCACGTCCTTGGTCTGGTCCAGGCGCTTGATGCTGGCGGCGGTCTCGAAGCCGTCCATGCCCGGCATCACGACGTCGAGCAGTACGACCGCGAAGTCCTGGCGAAGCATCGCCTTGAGGGCTTCCTCCCCGGAGCGCGCGCGGACCAGGTGCTGGCCGAGTGGGCCGAGCACGGCTTCCAGCGCAACCAGGTTCTCCTCGATGTCGTCGACGATCAGGATGCTGGCCTTCTCGGGCGCGGCGGCACTCATGCCTGCTGCCTTAGCCGGGTCACGCCCTCGTCCCGGGAGTGTCCGGTTTCCCGGTCGCGGGCAGGTCTGCTGCAGGGGAGCTGTCCTGGGGATCGAGCCGGTCGCACACGACCGACAGCAGGTGGTCGATGTCCACGGGCTTGGGAACGTAGTCGTTGGCGCCGGCCTCGATCGCCTTCTCACGGTCGCCGGGCATGGCCTTGGCAGTGAGGGCGATGATCGGAAGGTGGGCGAGGTGGGGGTTGCCCCGGATGGCGCGGATCGTCTCGTATCCGTCCATCTCCGGCATCATGATGTCCATCAGCACCAGTGACAGATCCGGGTGCCGATGGAGGACTTCCAGGGCCTCGCGGCCTGTCTCGGCGTACCTCACGGTGATGCCGACACGGCCCAGCACTTGCGTGAGTGCGAAGACGTTGCGGATGTCGTCGTCGGCGATGAGGATGCGGCGTCCTGACAGGACCCGGCCGGGGCGCCCGGTCAGCCACTCCTTGAGCCGTGTTGTCCCTGGCCAGGTGTCGTCGGGGATGCTGGGGGCCTGGATGCCGACCAGGCTGTCCGCGCTGCCGTACACGCCGCTCGGCATGTAGCCGGCGGCATCCGGCAGCGGCACGGCCTTCGCGGGGGACCCGGCCGGGACGGTGGTTTCCGCGCCCTGCTGGGCTGCGGGGATGCCGCCAGGGAGGTGTGCGGGCACGTAGAGGGTGAACTGGGAGCCCACGCCCACCTCGCTCTCGGCGACGATCCGGCCGCCGAGCAGCCCGGCGATCTCCCGGCTGATGGACAGGCCGAGCCCGGTGCCCCCGTACTTGCGGCTGGTGGTGCCATCGGATTGCTGGAACGCCTCGAAGATCGTCGCAAGCTTTTCCGGTGTGATGCCGATGCCGGTGTCCTTGACCGAGAACGCGAGGACCGTCTCGGCGCTGCGCAGCGTCTCCTCCTCGAACCCCGCTCCCGTTACGCGCTCTACGCGTAGTTCCACTCCTCCCGCGGCGGTGAACTTCAGGGCGTTGGACAGCAGATTGCGCAGGATCTGCTGGAGCCGCTGCTCATCGGAGTACAGTTCGCGCGGCACATCCTCGCCGACCGCGATTTCGTAGGTCAGGCCCCGGTCGATGGCGAGCGGCCGGAAAGTGGCCTGGACGTAGTCGAGCACCTTAGTCAGGGGCAGCTTCCTGGGATGCACGTCCATCCTGCCTGCCTCGATCTTCGACAGGTCGAGGATGTCGTTGATCAGCTGGACCAGGTCCGATCCTGCCCGGTAGATGGTGGCTGCGGACTGCACCTCCTGGCTGGACAGGTGGCCGTCAGGGTTGTCGGCCAGCAGCCGGGCCAGGATCAGGAGTGAGTTGAGCGGGGTGCGCAGCTCGTGCGACATGTTCGCCAGGAACTCCGACTTGTACCGTGAGGCGGTGGCCAGGAGGGCCGCCTTCTCCTCCAGTTCGGCGTTAGAGCTCTGGAGCTCGTCCGAGCGCTGGCGCAGCTCGGCGGTCAGCCGCTGGGATTCCGACAGCAGGGACTCGGTACGGGAGTTGGCGATGATGGTGTTGATCGAGACGCCGATAGTGTTGACGAACTGGTCGAGGAAGGCGAGGTGTACCTCGCTGAACCTGCTGAACGAGGCCAGCTCGATGACTCCGAGTGCCTGGTCCTCGAAGAGGATGGGCAGGATAACCGCGCTGGTCGGGGATGCTCCGCCGAGCCCGGAGCTGATGGTGAAGTAGTCCGGCGGAACGTCCTCGATGAGGATACGCTTCTTCCCCACGGCTGCCTGGGCGATCAGGCCACGGCCCGGCGATTCGGGGCCCGGAAGACGTCCGTCGCGGCTGTCCTGGCCGGTGCCGTATCCGGCGATGAATTCCAGGCCCTCGCCCGGCGGGGCGTCGGCCTTAGCGAGGAAGAACGCCCCGAACTGGGCGTCCACCAGCGGCGTGAGCTCGCTCAGGATCAGGTCCGCGACCTCGACGAGGTCGCGGTGGCCCTGCATGAGGGCGGCGATTCGGGTGAGGTTGGATTCCAGCCAGTCCTTGGCCCGGGTGGTCTCGCGGAGGTTGGCCACCATGAGGTTGACGTTGTTCTTCAGTTCGGCGACCTCGCCCCGCACCTCGACCGAGATGGAGCGCGACAGGTCGCCGTTGGCGACGGCGCTGGCCACCTCAGCGATCGCGCGGACCTGAGTGGTCAGGTTCGAGGCGAGCTCATTGACGCTGGTGGTCAGCCGCTTCCACGTTCCGTAGACGCCCTCGACGCGGGCTTGGCCGCCCAACTGGCCCTCGCTGCCGACCTCGCGGGCGACACGGGTCACCTCGGAGGAGAACGAGGAAAGCGTGTCCACCATCGTGTTGATCGTGGACTTCAGCTGGAGGATCTCGCCGCGCGCGTCGACATCGATTTTCTTGGACAGATCGCCCTGGGCCACGGCGGTGGCGACCTGGGCGATGTTGCGGACCTGAGAGGTCAGGTTGCCGGCCATGGAGTTGACGTTGTCGGTCAGGTCCTTCCACACCCCGGACACGCCGTGCACCTGGGCGCGCCCGCCCAGCTGCCCCTCGGTGCCCACCTCGCGGGCCACCCGCGTCACCTCGTCCGCGAACGCCCGTAGCTGCTGGACCATTGTGTTCACGGTGTTCTTGAGCTGGAGGATCTCGCCGCGCGCGTCAACCGTGATCGTCTGGGTCAGGTTGCCGTTGGCGACGGCCGTCGTCACCTGGGCGATGTTGCGGACCTGAGAGGTCAGGTTCAGCGCCATGGAGTTGACGTTGTCGGTCAGGTCCTTCCACACCCCGGACACGCCGCGGACCTGCGCCTGGCCGCCGAGGTTGCCCTCGGTGCCCACCTCGCGGGCCACCCGCGTCACCTCGGAGGAGAACGCCGACAGCCGGTCCACCATCGTGTTGATCGTGGACTTCAGCTGGAGGATCTCGCCACGCGCGTCAACCGTGATCTTCTGGCTCAGGTCGCCGTTGGCGACGGCCGTCGTCACCTGGGCGATGTTGCGGACCTGAGAGGTCAGGTTCAGCGCCATGGAGTTGACGTTGCCGGTCAGGTCCTTCCACACCCCGGACACGCCGTGCACCTGGGCGCGCCCGCCCAGCTGCCCCTCGGTGCCCACCTCGCCGGCCACCCGCGTCACCTCGTCCGCGAAGGCACGCAGCTGGTCCACCATCGTGTTTACGGTGAGCTTCAGCTCCAGCAGCTCACCGGCCGCCTCGACGGTCACCTGCCGTGTCAGGTCGCCGCGCGCCACCGCCGTCGTGACGACTGCGATATCGCGCACCTGCGCCGTCAGCCGCGAGGCCATAGAATTGACGGCCTCGGTCACATAACGCCAGTCACCCGACAGCCCCTGGACTTCCGCCTGCCCGCCGAGCCGCCCCTCGATGCCGACTTCGCGGGCCACCTGCGTCAGCTGACCGGTGAACAGCGACAATTGGTCGACCATGCGGTTCACTACCCGGCCCAGACGCCATAGCTCGCCGCGCAGTTCACGGTTACCGTCGTGCAGATCGACTCGCTGGGTCAGGTCCCCGCCCGCGACCGCCTCAAGCACCCGCGTGACGTGCGACACCGGGCTTACCAGAGCCTCCACCAGCTGGTTCGCAGAGTCCACGCTCGTCGCCCATCCCCCCTGCCCCGGGCTGGCCGTGATCCTCTCGTCCAGGTGTCCGTGGCGTACGACTTCGCGGCGCACTCGCTGGAGCTCGCGGGCCAGATGCTCGTTCCGCGCGGCGATCTGGTTGAACACAACCGCCATCACGGCGGGGGCGCCTTCGCCTACGCCCTCTACGCGCACGGTGAAGTCGCCATCACACAACGCGTTCATCGCCGAAAGCAGGGGATACAGCTCTGCCGCGCACACCCACTGCCCGTGCGATGTGAGGTCAGGTTCATCAAGATGCCCCGGGGGGGCCGTGAGCTCGCGGGTGGGAGAAGCGGAGGCGGGCAGATCTGGATCAAGCTTCATGATATTGATCCCCGGTTGATCCATAGATATACACTCATATGTGCGAAGGCCATAGTATATTAAGTGGTTTTATTTGATCATCGAAGTTTTCAGAGTAACATGGGGGCGGTGCCTGCTCCTTCGTGGCCGGCTGCCTCACAGACGACGCTGATCTCGAAGACACGTCTCCCGGGAAACGGGCGTGCGGCAGCCGCGGCACGCACGTTTGTGCGCGAAGCCCTCGCCGGACAGGCCGCGCAGGCGGATGCCGCCGCGCGCGGCATTACGGAGCGGCTCATCAACGACGCCGTGCTCCTAGCCGGTGAGCTGGTCACCAGCGCGGTCATGCATGCCGGTGCCGACGCCGAGATTGCCTGCCTGCTCGAGACCGGGCAGGTCCCTGACACCTCTCCCCAGGGGGCAGCCCCGGGAAGCGCCTCTGCGGCCCCGGCCGGGGAGAGGCCCGTGGGTGTCGTGGTGGAGGTGGCGGATCACCCCCTCTCGCGAAGTAGACGGACGCAAGGATGCGCCGCACGACGAGCCCGGCGGTGGCCTGCAACTGGTGAGAACCTTGGCCGAGTCCTGGGGTGTGACCTACCGGCGGGCCCAGAAGGCCGTGTGGTTCCGGCTGGAGGGGCAAGAGGCTGAGTCCGGCGCCCGCGTCCTCCCTGACATGGGGCTCCGTCGCGAGATGGGCGGCGCCGAAGGTCGTGTGCCCTCTCCGCTCCACAGCCTCGGTGGCACTGCCGCCGGGCAGGCGGACAGCATGGGGCCGTCGTTCCTCGCCGAGGCCAGCGAACTGCTGGCTGGGCAGCTTGACGAGGACATGGTCGCGGCCCTGGCCGGGCAGCTGCTGGTGCCCCGGTTCGCGATGTCTGTCACGGGTCTGGCCCGGCACCTCGTGCGGCTGCTGGCCCGCGAAGGGCACGACGTGGCGTTGGTTCTCGGTCGGCTGAACGCCGCGCTCACGGACGGCAGCCTCCTCGCCGCGTCCGGCTCAGAGCTCGCCCAGGCGCGCTTTCTGAGCCTGCTCTACGGGGAACTGAAGCCCGACCCGGATGCGGGCGGTGCGCACTGCACGATCGCCAGCGCTGGCCACCCGCTGCCGCTGCGGCTGTCCGCCAACGGCTCGGTGGCGCCCGTCGCGGACCCGCAGATCCTGATCGGCATCGACGAGAATGCCCAGTTCCACGCCGACTCATTCGACCTCGCACCGGGCGAGACATTGCTGTGCGTGACCGACGGTGTAACCGAACGCCGCAATGGCGACCGTCAGCTGGACGATGACGACGGCCTCGCCGCTGTACTGCGCGGCTGCACCGGCCTGGGCGCAAAGGCAGTCGCAGAACGGGTACGAAGCGCTGTGCGCGACTTCGGCCCCGAGCCGGTCGGCGACGACCTCACGGTGCTGGTCCTCGAGGCGGCATCCCTCCCGGGGGCGCATCGCGTGCGGCCCCAGGGATGAGGCAGGACGCGGTCGTCCGCAGGCTCGTTGCCCATTGCACCCTGGCATCCTCGCCGTCTAGCACGTCCGGGGCAGGCGACCTCCCCCGGATCCGCCGCCAGGCACCGTCAGTGCCGGGGTGACGGGGGCTCGCGGCGGATGAGGGCGAGGAAGATGGCGTCGGTGCCGTGGCGGTGCGGCCAGAACTGGGCATAGGCACCGTACGGATCCGGGCAGCGCACGTCCGGCACGCCATGCGCACCGGATACACCGGGCGCATCAGCCAGGATCGCCGGGGCGTCGATGACCGAGACGTCGTCCCTAGCGCGGATCACGTCGCTGACCACATCCCGTGTCTCCGTCAGGTGCGGCGAGCACGTCACGTACGCGATGATGCCGCCTGGGCGTGCCGCATCGATCGCCGCGCCGAGCAGGTCGCGCTGGAGGCCGCCGAGGCTGGCCACGTCATCCGGTGACTTGCGCCAGCGGGCCTCCGGGCGGCGGCGCAGCGCCCCGAGCCCGGAACATGGCACGTCGGCGAGCACGCGATCGAATGCGCCGGCCTGCCACGCGCCGCTGCGGCCGTCGGCCACTACGACCCCGGCACCGGGCAGCCGGCGCAGGTGCGCCCGTGCCAGCTGGGCACGGTGCGGCCGCATATCCGAGGCGAGCAGCCGGGCACCACGCCCGCCGCCGAGGCCGCCGAGCAGTGCCGCCTTCCCGCCGGGGCCGGCGCACATGTCGAGCCAGCGCTGATCGGGCCCGGTCAGCGGGGCACTCGCCAGCGCCACCGCGGCCAGCTGACTGGCCTCGTCCTGCACGAAGGCCCTGCCCTCGGCAACCGCGGGCAGGGCCCCCGGATCACCCCCCTTGAGGACCACGCCGAACGGCGACCAGCGCGCCGTCTGCGCCCCGGCGCCCGCTGACCCGGCGGGCGCACGCCCGGCCTGCCCGGCAAGCTCAGCTTCCCCGGCAAGCTCAGCCTGATCGGCCAGGCCGGGAACGGCGGCCAGCGTGGTCCGCGGGCGGATGTTGCCCGCCGCGAGCGTGCCCTCCGTCTCCGCCAGGCCGCCGGCCGGGTCCTCGCCGAGCGCGTCACGGAACGCCCCGACGATCCACCGCGGGTAGCCATACCTCGCAGCCAGGTAACCCACCGGATCCGCCGAACGGTCGGGCGCGATGATCTGGATCCATTCCTCCAGGTCCCGGGTGGCGACACGGCGCAGCACCGCGTTGACGAACCCGGCGGGACGCATGCCGGCAACGTCCTTCGCAAGGTCAACGGAGGTCGCGACAGCGGCGTGGCTGCGCACGCGGGTGGCGAGCAGCTGGTGAGCTCCCAGCCGCAGCACCTCGCGGACCGGCGGATCGATCTCATCCAGCCTCCGGTCGCTGCACATCTCCAGGATCGCGTCATAGGTTGCCACGGCGCGCAGCGTCCCGTAGGTCAGCTCCGTGGCGAGGGCGGCGTCGCGGCCCTCGATGCCGCGCTCGCGCAGGAGCGCGGGGAGGAACAGGTTGGCGTAGGCGTCCCGTTGGTCAACGGCCCACAGCACGTCGTAGGCCGTTCGCCGGACCGGATCCGCGCGGGTGCCGCGGGCGGTTCCCGGCCGGCCCCCACGCGGCTGGCCGCCCCTGCCATGCTGGCCCTTGCCGGGCGCGGGCGCATCCGCGGCCTGGGACTGCCGGGCACGGCTGCGGGCCGGCCCCGTTCCGCTGCGTTGCGGCCGTGCCATGTCAGCTGAACTTCGGGGGCTGGCCACCGCTGGCCACGTGAAGGCCGCGGGCCCAGGCGGCGGCCGGCATGGGCCGTTTGCCGGGCGGCTGCATATCGCCGAGCCGGACCGGGCCGGTTCCCGTGCCAGCGAAGACCGCCTTGCGCGTGATGAGGAGCTCGCCGGGCGCGAGCTTGCAGCCCCCGTCCTGGCCAGCGGTGAATTCCGCGCCGCCGCCCGGAACTGCCGCGCCGCCCGGGACTGCCGCGCCGACGGCAGCTTCTGCGGCCGGCTCGACCGGGCCCAGCTTCAGCCTGATGCCACCAAACTCGGTCCACGCGCCTGGTTCCGGCGTACACGCGCGGATCAGCCTGTCGATCTGGGCGGCGGGATGGCCCCAGTCGACGCGCGCGTCATCCGGGGTGATCTTGGGCGCGTAGCTGACACCCTCGTCCGGCTGCGGCACGGCCCGGATCTGCCCGGACTCGATGCCGTCCAGGGTGCCGGCGAGCAGCCGCGCGCCGGACCTCGCGAGCCTGGCCATCAGCTCGCCAGCGGTGTCGCGGCTGCGCACCGGCTCGGTGACAACCCCGTACACCGGGCCAGCGTCCAGCTCCTTGACGATCCGGAACGTGGTCGCCCCGGTGACGTCGTCCCCGTGCAGGATGGCGTGCTGGACAGGGGACGCGCCGCGCCACGCGGGCAGCACCGAGAAATGCAGGTTGATCCATCCGCGTGGCGGGATGTCCAGGGCAGCCTGCGGGAGCAGCGCGCCGTACGCGGTGACCGGGCAGCAATCGGGCCCGATTTCCCGCAGCCGGTCAAGGAACGCGGGATCGCGGGCCTTCTCCGGGGTCAGCACCTCCAGGCCCGCCTCGCGGGCACGGCGCGCGACCGGGCTGGGCTCGAGCCTGCGGCCACGGCCAACCAGGGCATCCGGCCGGGTGACCACGGCCACAACCTCGTGATGCGACTCAAGCACCGCTTCGAGCGCCGGCAGGGCGGCCTCCGGCGTCCCGGCGAAAACGAGCCGCATCAGCTATCCGGCCTCCTCAGACCGCTCATCGCGTAAGTGTCTGTCCTATGTGAGTAACGCTCACGGGCGCGTCAGAAGGCTTTGCCGAACGTGGGGTGCGGTGACGCCTTCACCTCGGGGACCGCGACGCCGGACCACTCAGCCTCGCGGATCGCCTTCATCGCGAGCTTCCTCTGCTCCTGGTCAAGCCGGTCGATGAACAGGATGCCGTCCAGGTGATCGGTCTCGTGCTGGAAGCACCGCGCCATCCGTTCGGTGCCCTCGAGCGTCACCGGGTCGCCGTACATGTTGAAGCCCTTGGCCACGGTCCCGTACGCGCGCCGAGTCGGGAAGGACAGGCCGGGGAAGGACAGGCATCCCTCCTCGTCGGTCTCTTCCTCCTCGGAAAGGTCGAGCGAAGGGTTGATCAGGTGCCCGAGTTCATCGTCCACGAAGTAGGTAAAGACGCGCAGGCCCACGCCGATCTGGGGGGCGGCGAGACCCGCGCCGGGCGCGTCCATCATCGTGTCGGTGAGATCCTTGACCAGCCTGCGCAGCTCGGCGTCGAAGTCGCGGACCAGCTCCGCAGGGGTGCGCAGCACTGGATCGCCGAACAGGCGGATCGGCTTCACGCTCACGAAAGATCCTCCCGTGCCGATGATGGGCGTCGCTTGTCTCGGCCGCCATCCGGTGCCCTGATCACAGTTCGCCATCGGGCATCGGTGTTCATGTGGCGTCCCGGTCCCAGTTTAGGGCCCGTGGCATAGCGACCGGCGCACTCTGCGTGCAGGCAGGCCCCGCCCCATCACCGGTGCCCGGCGCCTGCCGGCGAGCAGATCACAGCCGCGATCGCGCCTTGAATGCCGCCTTGCGCGCCGCCTTCGCCACATCCGGTTCTGGATGGTAATCACTCAGCGTGGTCAGCAGCTCGATCACGGCGGGATGTTCGACCCGCCACAGCCCGGCCACCAGCTCCGCCTGGGCGCGCGGCGGCAGGTCAGGCAGCAGCTCCGCCACGACGTCTTCCGGCGCCGCCTCTTCCAGCAGCCCGGCGCCGAGGTCGACGAGCAGCCAGGCGCTGTCCTCGCGGCTGAGGCTGGCGTCCTCACCGTGGTCACGCAGCCAGACGGCGGCGTGCGGCCGCAGCACCGGATCGGCCATGGCCCGCCGGACGGCGGGTACCGCCGCGCCACCGATCCGGTCAAGCACCGCGAACGCGGCGCCGCGCAGGCCCGGTGATCCCGTGCGGGCGGCCTCGATCAGCTCCTCCGCGGCGCGCTCCGGGCTGCGCCGCGCCAGCCACGCCGCGATCTCCGCCTCGCCGTCTTCGGCGTCGTAGTCGGCGAGCACCGCGAGCACCGCCGTGGCGCCGCCGCCCGCGCTGCCGCCGAGTATCGGCACGCGCCAGCCGCGCGCGCTGAGCCGGTCCCGGATCCCCCACAGGCCGAGCGGAGACAGCGACACCGTGAGCCCTGCCCCGTCCTCGTCGGCGCCGAGTTCGACGACGCTGAGGTCGGCGAGGATCTCCAGCCCGGGCGAGAGCCCCGGTGCACCGGCCTCGCCGACGTCGCCGGGGCCCTCGGGGCTGCCGGGGCCGCCGGATCCCTGGTCACCGTCGGCCCGCCCGGCGGGCCGGGGGACCGTATGATCGCCGTCGGCCGGGCGCGGATCCGCCTGCGCCCCGCTGGACGTGGCCGCTTCCCCGTCCCCGCTGATCGTCAGCGCCCCGACCGCTGCCGCGTAGGCCTCGAACAGCGCGTCGAGCCGGACTGGGCGGCCGGCCGTATAGAGCGCGGTGGCCAGGCCGTCCAGATTCTCCTGGCCGAGGACGGTGCGCAGCGCGCTGTGCCACACGGCTAGGGCTTCCTCGGGTTCACCGGAGGCCAGCACATCGAGATGCTCCCCCCGGGCTGCCTTGCTTCCGGACACGGCTACCATTCCGGTGCCCCGGGCGATCGCCCACGCGGCGCGGACCTCATCGGGTGACAGGTCAAGCGCTTCCGCGGCGTCGGCCGCGTCCGGCGGGGTGAGCTCGCCCTGACCGGTCAGCGGCCGGCCAGTCCCCGCCCATATGGCAAGATCCCGCGCGACCCGCAGCAGCGGCGCGACACGTGCCGCGGATGCGAGTTCCTCACGGGATGCCAGGCGGACAGGAGGCAGCCTGGTCAGGCTGCCCGCACTCCGCAACCGTGGCGGCAGGCTCCCGTCCGAGGTGGCCACGGAAGCACCCTACGGCCTAAGGCCGCATGCTTTGGGCCATGAAGGCACCAGCGAGCCGCCGAGAGTGGCTTTGACCGGGGCTACTGACGGTCAGATCAGCTCAGCCGGGTCAAGCTGCACGCTCAGGTGCCTGGCATCCTTGCGCGGGCTCCGGGTGGCCTGTGCCGACTGCAGCGCCCGGGCCAGTGCCGAACCTTCGGCACGCGGCACCCGGATCAGCGCGCGCACGGGCGCCTGGCCGGCATCGTCATCATCCGTCCCGGCAGCGGCGTCCCCGCCGGCGGGCGGGCGGCCCGCCTGGCCCTCGATCACCGGCACGGGGCCGAGAACCTCAGCCCCTGCGGGCAGCCCGGTCATGCCGAGCAGCTCCGCGACGGCGGCGGCCGGCCCGGAGACGGCCGCCATCCGGACGGCCGGCGGGAAGGACAGCTGCTCACGCTCGGCAAGCTCACGCTCGGCATGGCCGGCCGGGTCCCAGCGGATCAGCGCCTGAACCGCGGGAATTCCCGCGTCGGCGTGCACGATGACGTTCCCGCCGCGGGTTGCGGACCTGACGAGCGCCGCCGCGTTCAGCCACCTGCGCAGCGCCTCCTCGGCCGCCCGGAGGCTTGGCCGCCCGAGCAGGGCCCAGCCATCGAGCAGCAGGGCTGCGGCGTACCCGCCGGCCGCGACCGGTTCAGCGCCCGGCGTCGCCACGACGACGGCCGGATCCGGCGGTATGGCAGCGATCACGCCCTGGCCGCCGGAGAAGCGGACCGGCACGGATGGGAAGGCACGGCCGAGTTCTTCCGCGGTGCGTGCTGCCCCGGTGACCACGGCACGGACACGCGTGAAGCCGCAGCGCGGACAGCTCCAGTTCCCCGCGACCGCGCCGCACCACCGGCAACGCGGGGTCTCGCGGGCTCCCGCGATCTCCAGCTGGCCGGCGCACCTAGCGCAGCGGGCCTGTGCGCGGCAGCGGCCGCAGGCGATCGCCGCGAGGTAGCCGCGCCTCGGGACCTGAACGAGCACCGGGCCATGCGTCAGCGCGCCACGCGCGGTGCGCAGCGCCAGGCTGGGCAGCCGCGCGCTCAGTGCGGCCTCGTCCCTGGCCAGCTCACCTTCGTCGGCCGCGGTCCGGATCCGCGGAGTGGCCTGGCGCAGCGCGGTCCGGTCCCCGGCCAGCGCGCGGGCCCACCCCGCCGCCACCAGCTGAGTCACCTCAGCGGTCCGGGCGAAACCGCCGATCAGTGCCGCCGCGCCCTGCCGGTGTGCGCGCAGGGCGAGAACCTCGCGCGCGTGCGGGTACGGCGCCCGGCGTTCGGCGTGCAGGTCATCGCCGTCATCCCAGAGGACCACCAGGCCGAGCTTGGTGACCGGCGCGAACATGGCGGCCCTGGTGCCGGCCGAGATCCGCACCGAGCCGCGCAGGACCGCGAGCCACCGCCGGTAGCGTTCGGCAGGCCCCAGCTCGGCGGTCAGGCAGACGTGCTGGCCCGGGCCGAGCAGGGCGGCCAGGGCCGCGTCCACCCGGGCGAGATCCTTGCCGTCGGGGACGACGATCACCGTCCCCCGCCCGGCCGAGGCGGCCGTGGCCGCGACGACCGCGATCTCGTCCGGCCATTCCGGGCCGGGCAGCGCCGACCAGGCTGCGTGAGCTGGGCGGCCGCCCGCCAGCGCCGCCAGGAACGCCTCGCCGGCCGGATATCGCGCCCAGGATCCGGGCGCGGGCCGCGGCGGGGCGCTGGCGGCGGGCGGCGACGGCTTGGCCTCCGTGCCCGCGTGCCTCGGCGGGATGGCCAGGCGCAGGACATCGGCCAGGGTGCCCGCGTACCGGTCCGCTACCGCCCGGGCCAGCCCGGCGATCTCCGGGGTCAGCACCGGCTCCGGCGACACCACCCGGTCCAGGTAGGAGAGCCTGCCCCGGTGGTCGCTCTGGTCAGCGCGCTCCAGCAGGTACCCGTCGACGAGCTGGCCCGCGAACCTGACGCGCACCCGGCAACCGGGCACGGCCACCTCGGACAGCCGTCCCGGCACCAGGTAATCGAACGGGCGGTCAAGATGTGCGAGCGGGATATCGACCGCCACGCGTGCCACCGGGAGCCGTTCGGCGGGCGAGGTGCCGCGAGGCCGGCCGCCGGGCCGCTTGCCGGAGCGCCGCTGCACGCGCCGGCGCTCAGCCAGGCCCGCCGGGCCGGCCGGTTCTGCCTCGTCCGTCACGCTCCCGTCCTACCAGAACGGGCACGCAGGATGGCCCCGTGCGGGCCCGTGCGCGGGCAAGCGCCGGTGCCACGGCAGCACGGCAACGGGATATGGGCCGATGGTCGTACCGGGCGCGACCCCGGGCCTTGCGCCCGGGTGAGCGCCCGGTGTAATGGCGAGAACCGGCGCGAGCAGGCGGGGGGTTCCGGGGGGTCGTCCCCCCGGGTTAAAACGCCAGTGCCTGCGCCCTGCGGTTGACCTCGGTCCCCCGGTGCAGGGCGATCGCCTGGATCGGGGTACCCGGAAGCGTCTCGTCCTCGGTGAACAGCCAGCGCAGCGCTTCAACCTCGTCGAATCCGCAGTCGAAGAGCAGCGTCAGTGTCCCGTGCAGCCCCTTGATGACCTGGGGGCCGTCGATGAACGCGGCGGGAACCGCGAGCGAGCCGTCCGTGCGCGCGACGGCAAGCAGTTTCCTGTCACGGAGGAGTTGCTTCACACGGCCGAGGGGAATGCCGAGCCTGGCTGCAACGTCAGGCAACGGCAGCCAGTCGCCCACGAGGGCGTCGACCGCGGCGTTGATCTGTGCCACGGATCCAATTTGCCACGCCGAGGCCACCGCGAAACACCCCCCACCGCAATTCATGCACTGCCATCCGGAATGGGGCTGGTACCAGAAGCGACGGCTGGTACTAGACCTGCCTGAACCTGTCGCTAAAACGCGGGTCGCTTTCCCACCACGGCCGGCCGGCGTCGGCAGGGCCTTCCGCCGCGCCCGCGTCCGGTCCCGATCCGGCGGCCGGTCCCACGGCCCCCGCTGGAGCCGCCCCGGCTGACGCCTGCGCGGCTTCCCGGGCGTCCAGCTCGGCGTC
>DASQVO010000071.1:0-23604 GCA_035640715.1 Streptosporangiaceae bacterium | reverse complement strand
CGTCGCTGCGGCTGCCGCGTTCGGTGACCGATGTCGCATGGTTTCCCGACGAGGGCTACCTGCTCACCGAACGTCTGGTCAGCCAATTGGTGGGACTGGCGGTCCGGCATGGGGCCACGCTGCTGACCGGTGAGGCGGGACGCGTGGTCGGCCTGGACGCTGCCGGCGGTGCGGTGCAGGCGGTGCGGACCGCGACAGGCCAGCTGATACCGGCGGATGCGGTGGTGTGCTGCGCGGGACGCTGGGTTCCCGAGCTCGCCGCGCTGGCCGGCGCGGCGTGCCCGGTACCGCTTGTCCCGTGGGCGGAGCCGGGTGCGACAGCGCCGGGGCTGGTGGTGCGGGCCGGGCCAGTGTCGCCACCGGGCCTGGCGCGGGTGGTACATGCGCCAGAGGTGTACCTGCGGCCCCACTCAGGGGGGCTGGTGCATCTGGAAGCACCCGACGCAGCGGTGGACCTGCATACTCCCGAGGCGGATGTGCGGGGCTGGGCGGAAGAACTGCTGTGGCGGGCGCGCCTGGTGGTCCGCGGGCTGGAGAGCGCCAATGTCACCGGTTACCGGGTCTGCGTGCGCCCGATGCCGGCGGACAGCCAGTCCATCGTGGGATGGCTTCCCGACGCCGACGGGCTGTACGTGGCGGTGACGCACAGCGGCGTGACCCTCGGCGCGCACCTGGCGCAACTCATAACCAGCGAGCTCGTCACCGGCACGGCGCCGACTGAACTCGCGCCTTACCGGCCCGATCGCTTCACCGCCACCACGCCAGCGCCGGAACCGGACTGACCTGACGGTACGGTATCTGCGTGGCGACGATCGATGATGTGGCTGTGATGGCCTTGCGGTTGCCCGAGGTTACAGAAGCAGAACGTCGCGGCAACCGGACGTGGTACGTCGCTGGTAAGGCATTCGCGTGGGAACGGCCGTTCAGCAAGGCGGATCTCAAGCGCTTCGGCGACGAGGCCCCGCCAGATGGACCTATCCTGGCTGTTCGCGTGGAGGATCTCGGCGAGAAGGAGGCTGTGCTCGCCGCGCATCCAGAAGCTTTCTTTACGATTCCGCATTTCGACGGGTTTTCTGCCATCCTCATTCAGTTGCGGGGAGTCTGTGGGGAGGCGCTGCGAGAAGCGATTACCGACGGCTGGCTGGTATGTGCTCCGGCGAGCCTCGCGGACCAATACCTTAAGCGCCAGTGAAGGCAGACACGCGGCGCTTCTGGACAACTATCTCGCGGGGGACGACTACGCCGCCGTACAGCGGCGCTGGTCCTGACTTCATCCGGAATGGCGTTCCAGGAATGCCAGCGTCTGCTGATTGAACTCGTCAACGTGCTCGGGCTACTCCAGCGACGAGGAGATCAAAGTGACTGTCCGGTCCGCACCAGCTCACGTGCTGGTCGGCCGGGGCATGACCGCGCGTCCGGGCAGGGCTGGTTAGCTCATCCGGGCGAACCAGCCCTGCCCGGCTTACTGCGGTCAGCCAATCGCCGCCGACCACACGTGCAGCGACGGCACGCCGACGCCTACGGTGTCACCCACCGCGGGCAGGATCAGTTGCTTGACGGTCTTGCCCGCCGCGAGCGGTATGCCGACGTAGAAGACGCTGACCTTATCGGTGTCTTGAGTGTTGCCCGGCCGGTTGCGGTACGCGGTGGTGAGCACGACGGAGTCGCCCGATCGTGGGGCATCCCAGTTCGGCAGGTTCACGGTGAATCGCTGGGAGCTGCCGTCGGTGTAGACGACGGTTCCGGTGCTCAGCGTCGGATAGACGCTCGTCAGCAGCAGCCCGAGTGTGCTGCCCGACCCTGATAGGTCGATGATCTGCCCGTTGGCCAGCACGTTGTCAGGCTGGCCCGCCGGCACATTGGGCCAGGTGAACGTCAGGCCGCCGAAGTGGATCTGCGAGCCGGGTGATACGCCCAGCGCGGCCAGGGCGCTGGCGGAGAAGCTGGACCCGAATCCGTCGATGTTGCCGGCGTTGGTGTCATTGTCCGCGGTGATCCCCACGTTGTCGTACGCCGCGCCGAGTGAGGGGTAGGGCGTCTCGTAGACGAACTGGTCGGCGCTGCCTTGGGAGCTGACCCCTGCCGCAGTCATCACGGTGACGTCCTCGGTCCCGCTGCCGGCCGGGGAGGTTGCTGCAAGGAAGTTGGCCGAGAGCACGGTGACGGCGGCGGCCGGCTGGTCGCCGAAGAAGACGCGGGCACCCGGGGTGAACCCGCTGCCGCTGACGAGTACCTGCGTCCCGCCGGTGGTGGGACCAGATGCCGGGCTCATCATCGTCACCGCTGGCGGAGCGCTGGTGACAAGGTGCCGGTAGGCCGGTTCCAGGCCGGCCGCAGACAGAATCTGGGCGGGCACGTCACCAGGGCCGGGTCTGGCGGGAATCTGGGTATTGCCGCTGGACTGGATGTCTACCGCTGGCGGCGAGCATACGAAGCCATTGAGGCTCGTCGCATAGTAGTTGCCGGTGACGCTGATGTGCCCGGTAGTCGAGCAGCCGCCATTGAAGTAGCCCGCGTCCTGATAGGCAACGTTGCCGTCGATGCTGACGTACCGGCTGCCCTCGTCCGTATAGTACTCGTTGTTAGTATTGTCGTCGTATGCGACGTTGCCGCTGATCGTCAGGCCGTGCGCGAAGCTCTGGCCTTGCGAGCCATTGGTGTAGACGGCGCCACCGTCACGCAAATACTGCATGTGATGGAACACGAGATTATCGGCTATCAGATTGTCACCATTGATGTTCGGGTTGGCGTCCGGAGTCTGTGAGTTGGTATGCCAGCCGCCCCAGCCGAAGGAGATTCCGGAGTAGGGAAGGTCATCCAGCTGGTTGTGGGTGATCTGCGTGTGCTGCGTGTAGCCAGCCCAGATACCGGCCGCACCGTGATACTCGGCGCCGATGTCGTGGATGTAGTTATCGGTGATGACGTTTCCGCTGTTGATCTCCCGCATGTCCCCGCCGGGCGGCTGCGGATCGGTGGTATTTCCCAGCTGGATTCCGTTGCTGGAAATATCAGTGAACTCGTTGCCTTGAACGAGGTTGCTCTGGCTCCCATCCTGCAGGTCGAGGCCGGCCGAGCCGAGGTGGATGAACGTATCTCCGGTGAACGCGACATGGTGCGCGGCGCTGAAGTCAACCGCGGCGGGCGGCTTGGTCCAGGCGGCGAAGGGGCACGTCCCCGAGGGCGAGATGTAGCCGCATAGGCCCTGGCTGGTCGCTGCTCCTGTGCCGGTGAGGGTCATGTTCGCCTGCATCTCGGCGAGCCCGTTGTCACCGCTGGGCTGCAGCCAGGTCGTGTACGCAAAGGTGATGCCGGAAAATGCCAGGTCGTGGACGGGTGAATCCAGCGTCCCATGACCTTGAATGAGGCTCTGCAGCACCGGGATGACGAAATTCAGGCGCGGGACGTTCTGCCCGGCGGTGGGCATGTAGTAGATGGTGCTGTGCGACTGGTCCAGGTACCAGTGACCGGGGGTCAGCAGTTCGTAGGCGTTCTCGAGGTAGGACGGCGCCGCGGTCGAGCTCAGGCCCGGGAAGCCTCCCGAGGGGTTGTCGCCGTCGGGGGCCTGCGGCGAGGATGGCAGGTGCAGGTTGCTCCAGCAGGGCTGGCGCATGGTGATCGTGGTGCCGGAGATACCGGCCACGTCGCACCGGGGCTCGGTCCACGCCCCGTTCCCGCCGGTGAAGACGAACTCGATGTCGCCCGGGTTGCGCCATCCGGCAAGGGTTGGGGCGCTGGCCGTATAACCGGCCGGCGTTTGCGTCAAGGTGACCGGGGACGGCCCGCTGGCCCTCGGGGTGCGGACACCGTTGATGTATAGCTGCCTGGTCCGCACGCCCGGTGCCACGCGGGCGGACCAGATGTCCTTGGACGCGTCACTAAGAGTCCAGCCAGTCACGGTCTGGCCCCCGCTGAGCGTCGGCGTCTCTCCCGGGTACGCGGTGTAGGTGACGCGGTACCCGTTGCGTCCGGAATCTGCAGCGGTAAAAGTCAGCGGCCGTGCGAGCCGGTAGATACCGCCTCGCAGGTAGACGGTGATATCTGCGGTCATCCTGGCCGTCAGCGCGCGGACTTCGGTCTGCGCTGCTCTGAGCGAGCAGGGCTGGCTGACGGTACAGCTGGAGCCGGTACCAGCCGGGGCCGCGTACAGATGTACCGGGGCGTCTGCGGCGCTGGCGGTGACGGGCCGGATACTGGCCGCACAAGCCAATGCTGCTGCCGCAAGGAGGACCAGCGTGCTGCGCCAGCGCGCCCGTCTCACCGGATCGGCTGCTCCTCGGTGGCCTTTCACTGGCCTCCGATCAACCGCGCCTTGGCTCCCGGATGCACGTCTGCGTGGATGCAGGATCATAGATCATATATGATCCTGCTCATTCTTAAACGTCAAGCACCGTAACCGAACCGAGACATGAGGACTCAGACTCCAGGCGGGCCAGCGCCTCCCGCACGAGAGTCTGCAAGACCTGGAACCTCCTCGCCAAGGCGTCGATGCCCAGGCGCGCGCCCGGCTCGACTATGTGCTCCATTAGCTGCGCCTTGAGCTTCACGTAGACGCCGTCACTGAGCACCTGACGGCGCACGCCCTCATCAAGCTGGTCGACGGGGTTCATCGAGCCGGCCCGGCCGCTTGCTCCCGAGCTCGTCCGGCAGCTTGCCGTCGTGTCATGTGGTCACCCCGGCCTCCTCGCCGCCCCAGCAGACGTGGCCCCCATCTCCTACCCGAGATCGGGTGCATCCTGACCGGCAGGGAGCGCCGGTATCGCCGCGTGCCCGCAGTCGCTTCGTCATGCGAACACACCTGCTGCCTCTCCAGCCACAATCCGGCCCGGCGGCGGTCTTTCATGTGATCTTCACTCATTGACGTGCGAACAAACGTATCCTATATGATCTCTGGATCGGCAGTGTCCCGCATCCGCGGTGTGCCTGGAGAGGAGAACCGTGCAGCAACGCATCGTCCGGGCCGAGGCATTTCTCTGCGACTTGCCTGTGGAGCGCCCGCGGACCGACGCGACGCAGTCGTTCCTGAAGCAGGAGACCATCTTCGTCCAGCTTGAGACGGGCGATGGCAACGTCGGGACCGGCTACACCTACACGATCGGGACAGGAGGCCGCTCCGTCCTTGAGCTTCTCCGGCACGATCTCCTGCCCGGCCTGGCCGGGAGCGACAGCGGCGGGAGGGAAGCGATCTGGGCCCGGCTCCTGGCTGCCACCCGCGCCACTGCTGTCGGAGCAGTGACGTCCCTCGCGCTCGCCGCGGTCGACACCGCTGTCTGGGACCTCTGGTGTAACGCCACCGGCCAGCCACTGTGGCTGGCGGCCGGAGGAGCCAAGCCGGCCGTCCCGCTTTACGACACCGAGGGAGGCTGGCTGCATCTCAGCACCGACGAGATCGTGGCCAACGCCAAGCGGGTCAGGGAGGCCGGCTGGTCGGGGGCGAAGATCAAGATCGGCAAGCCGTCGGCACACGAGGACGTCGAGCGCGTGGCCGCCGTCCGGGACGCGCTCGGGCCAGAACTTGACCTGATGGTCGACGCCAACCAGGCCTTCACGCTGGCGGAGGCCCGCCGCCGGGCACGGCTCCTCGAGCCCTACGACCTCTGCTGGTTTGAGGAGCCACTTCCGGCCGACGACATCGAGGGCCATGCCCGCCTGGCCGAGTCCACCTCGGTACCGATCGCGGTGGGAGAGAGCCTCTACTCGCTCGCTCAGTTCCGTGAGTACCTGGAACGAGGGGCAGCCGGCATCGTCCAGGTGGATGCCGCTCGCATAGGCGGGATCACCCCGTGGCTGAAGGTGGCACACCTCGCCGAGGCGTGCAACGTCCAGGTCGCGCCGCACTTCCTCATGGAGCTGCACGTCAGCCTCACCGCGGCGATCCCCAATGGCCGGTGCGTGGAGTTCATCCCCCAGCTGCGCGCGGTCACGACCGCGGAGCTGTCCTGCGAGAAGGGGGAAGCCGTGCCTCCCAGCGAGCCAGGTCTGGGCATCGCCTGGGACGCTGACGCGATCGCCAATTATCGCGTTGCCTGATCCTTTCATCGCGTCGCCTGATCCTAGGTAGACAGGAGTCGAACCATGAAATGTCAGCAGTTGCGCACAACGCTGTACCGGACTGCTGCCCTGGCCGGAGCCGGCGTCGTCCTACTCGCCGGATGCACGACGAGCAGCGCCTCCTCAAGCGGCCATAGCTCACACGGGCCCACGAAGATCGCTGCCGTCGCCGGCGGCCCCAACGCCTACTTCACCCCCTGGGGACCAGCTTTGACAGCGGCGGTGAAGAAGTTCGGGATAAGTAGCGGGACCTATGAGGTCGCGCCGACGCCGGCCTTCGACCTGACTGTCGAGAACTCGACCATCAACAGCCTCGTCTCCAACGGCGCGAACGCAGTGATGGTCTACCCCGACGGCGTCAGCGGGCCCAACGCGGAACTCAAGGAGCTTGCCAGTCGTGGCGTGCAGAGCATAGTCGTCGGCGCCTGTGTGCAGACGCCGAGCCCTTCGGCCCTGTGCCTGGCCACCGACACCGGAGCCGAGGCGTACTATGCCACCCAGCAGCTCATCCAGGCCATCGGCGGTAAAGGGAACATTGCCTTCCTGACCGGGCCACTCTCCGATCCGAACACGGTGCTTCGCGAGCAGAACGTCCAGAAGGCCGTTGCCCAGACGAACGGGAAAGTGCACCTGGTCCAGGTCGTTGGCAACGTCGATTCCCCGACCGCCGCGCCACCCGCGGTGCAAAGCCTGCTCGCGTCCAAGGGCAGCGCGCTCCAGGGCATCGTGTCGACGAACTACAGTCCCTCGGTCGCTCTGGCCGACGCCGTCATCGCGCATCCCCAGTACCGGCACATCAAGATCATCGGCATCGACAACAACCCGGCGGTGATCTCCGCCATCAAGAGCGGCTACATGTACGGGTCGGTGTTCCAGAACTCCTACGGGACCGTCTATGCGGGTGCCGAAATCCTCAAGAAGCTGGTGACGGACGGTTGCACGGTCAACCCGAACGGGCCGTTCATCCACACGGGCTCGACGGACCGGCTCATCAACATCGGCTCGACGCTCGTGGACAGCAAGAACGTGTCCCAGTACGCGAGCGGGGTTGAGAACCTGCCGCAGATGACCCAGGCCGTATTGGCGTCGCTCCCGAAGTATCTCAACTGCCCGAAGGCATAGGTGCGCAAGGCAACGAGACCGCGAGGGGCAGAAAAGGATGAATGAAGGTGCACAGCCAGCCGGGCGCCCGGTGAGCATCACGTCTGCGCCCGGCTCCGGGAACAGTGCGTCCGGGCTGGCGGCCAGCACGCCAGCCGCTGCACCGCCTCCCCCGCCGGGCGGTCAGTCCCGGGCTCACCGGCTGGCCCGCCTATTCTCATCCAACACGACTGGTCTCATCCTGCTCATCGCCGCCTCAAGCGCCGTCTTCAGCCTGCTTGGGACCGGTTATCTCGGCAGCTTCAACCTGTTCAGCCTCTCGCAGCAGGTCGCGGTGGATGCCGTCGTGGGCTTCTCACAGCTCGTGATGCTGGCCATGGCCAGGATGAACCTCGCCGTCACCTCGATCGGAGCCGGGGTGGTCATGCTGTCCGGGACGCTCATGGCGCACGACGGCGTGCCGGCGGTGGCGGCGCTCCTGGCAGGTCTGCTGGCAGGGGCCGCGGTCGGCTGGCTGATGGGCTGGATCGAGGTGCACAGCCGGCTGTCGAGCTTCATCGTCACCCTGGCCTTCATGAGCATCTACGCCGGGGTGATGCTGGCGGTCACCCACGGCACGGAGATCACGACCCTGCCGTCCTCGGTCGGCAACTTTGCCACCGCCGCGATCGTGGTGCCGCAACTCTCCATCCTCCTGGTGGTCGCCGCTGCCGCCGGAGTGGTTTTGGCCGTCATCTACAAGCTCACGCCGGCCGGATGGAAGATGCTGTCGGTCGGCGAAAACGAGCGTGCCGCCAGGCTGTCCGGCATCCAGGTTTCACGCATCGTCATCTTCGGCTACGTCCTTTCCGGAGTGCTGGCCGCTGTGGCCGGCCTGATGACCATGTCCCTGGACGCATCGGCGATCCCATCGATCGGCAGCACCTGGCTCTTGACCTCATTCATCGGGCCCGTCCTCGGCGGGGCGGCGCTCTCCGGCGGCCAGGTCTCCGTGTCCGGAGCATTCCTGGGGATCGTCTTCTACGACAGCATCTCGTCCGGCCTGATCGTTCTGCACGTGTCCACCTACTACCTGGGCCTGGCTCAAGGCGTTGTCCTGCTGGGGGCGCTCATGCTCGACCAGCTCCGCCGGCGAGTCCGGCTTCGCGAGCAGGCACAGCGATCGAGCCTGGCAGCGGCAGAGGGGGGAAGATGACGGCGAGGCGGCTGGCCAATCAGGAGGCCACCCTGGTCCTGGTGATCATCATCGCCAGCATCGCGTTCTGGCTCACTGCACCGAAATACCTGGGCTCGGCGAACATCGTCGCAGTGCTGACAAGTGCCTCGACGACGGTGGTCATCGGCTTCGCTCAGCTCACCTGCCTCTCAGTCGGTGAGATGAGCCTCGCCGTGGGAGGGATCGGCGCCGCGGTCACCGTGCTCGGCGGGATGCTCCTCGACCAGGATCACGTCAGCCTGGCCCTGGTAGCGGTGATCTGCCTGATCGGAGGGCTGCTGGCCGGTCTTATCAACGGGCTCGTAACAGCCAGGACGCACCTGAGCGGGTTTATCGTGACGCTGGCAACCGGCGGCGCCTACTCGGGCCTGGCCATCGGCATCACCAAGTCCAACCCCTATCCCACCGTGCCCCCGGCCCTCGCCACCTTCGGGCAGGGGCAATGGGGCTTCATCCCGTACCTCGCCGTAGCGCCCGCCGTGTGCGCCGTGCTCCTCTTCATCTTCTATCGGTGGAGGAGGACCGGGCGGGAACTGCTTGCCGTCGGCGGCAACCGTAATGCCGCGGCCCTGGCCGGGATATCCGTGCCCAAGGCCACCATCTGGGCGCACACCCTCTCCGGCGTGCTTGCTGCGGTGGCCGCCATCATGTTCATGGGCGTACTGCGCCAGTCGGTGCCGACGATCGGCTCCGACTGGCTCGTCAGCTCCTTTGCGGTGCCGATCATCGGCGGGACCCTGCTGGCCGGCGGCGAGATCTCGATCGGCGGGGCGGTGCTCGCCGCGGTACTGCTGTCGGTCATCAGCGACGGACTGGTGCTCGTCAACGTCAGCCAGTACATCGTCGAGATGGTTGAGGGAATTTTGATCCTGGCCGCCGTGCTGGCCGACAGGTTCCGGCTCGTCGTACGGGACATGAGCCGACCGGCCCGGCAACTGCGGACGATAGGAAAGGCGACTGACGGGGGGGCGACAGCCTGATGTGTCGGCGATCGGTGCAAGGACGGCAGCGATGATCCTCGAAGTGGAAGGCCTGGCCAAGCGCTACGACTCCACCATCGCACTGGCGGACGCGTCGTTGACGTTGCGGGGCGGCCAGATCCACGCTCTGGTAGGTGAGAACGGAGCCGGCAAGAGCACGCTCATCAAGGTGCTGACCGGCTCGGTCACGCCTGACGCCGGAACTATCAGGATCAACGGGCGATCGGTGACGTTCCACAACACGCGGGAGTCCGCCGGGTCGGGCATCAGCGTCGTGCATCAGGAACGGAACCTCGTCCCGAGGTTCTCGGTGGCCGAGAACCTCCTGCTCGGCCGCTCGCCCTACCGCAACGGATTCCTCGATCATGCGTCGCTGACGGCCACCGCGAGGCGGTGGCTCGATCGAGTCGGTCTCGACGTCGATCCCAAGGCCACGGCCGACACGCTTAGTGTGGCCCAGGCTCAGTTGGTGGAGATCGCCCGCGCCCTGTCACAGTCCTGCGAGATCCTCCTCCTCGATGAGCCGACGTCCGCGATCAGCGGTCACGAGACCGAGACCCTTTTCGCGCTGCTCCGGGACCTGCGCCAGGAGGGGACGGGGATCATGTTCGTGAGCCACAAGCTCGACGAGGTGGAGGAGTTGTGCGAGGTCGCGACCGTTATGCGGGACGGTCGCACGGTCCTGGCGGACAAGCCGCTGGCCGGGATCACCCGGCACGAGCTCATCGCGGCCATGGTCGGCCGTGAGTACGACGCGGCGGCGTTGCCGGAGCGCTCGGGACGGGGGACGAGCCAGGCCGCGCGGCTGGAACTTCGCTCCGTGAGCACCGTCGACGGGCATCGGGACATCAGCCTCAGCGTCCGCGCCGGGGAGATCGTCGGGCTCTACGGGCTGGTGGGCGCGGGCCGGACGGAACTCGCTCGCGCCGTCCTCGGGCTGACGAAGATCGTGAGCGGCACGGTGCTCGTGGATGGTCAGGCCGTGCACATCAAGAACCCGCATGATGCGTTGCGGCGGTTCCGGATGGGCTATGTCAGCGAGGACCGGAAAGGCGAAGGGCTGTTCCTGTCGCACTCGATCGAGCGGAACGTCGGCGTGACGATCTGGGACCGCCTGGCGCGGCGCCGCGGATGGCTCTCGGATCGAGTGGTTCGCCCCCACGTGGAGGAGCCGGTACGGAGCCTGGGCACGAAGATCTCCTCCCTCGGCCAGGCGGTGAGCGACCTCTCCGGAGGCAACCAGCAGAAAGCCAGCGTCGCGAAGTGGCTGGCCGCGGACGTGGACATCCTGATCGTGGACGAACCCACGATCGGCGTCGACGTCCGGACGAAGGAGGACATGCACCGCCTGCTCTGGGACCTCGCGGCGCACGGCAAAGCCGTCCTGCTCATCTCCTCAGACCTTCAAGAGGTCGTCCGCCTGAGTGACCGGGTGCTCGTCATGGCGGAGATGTCAATCCGGGCGGAGGTGGAGAACTCACACGACTATGACGAGATGAGCCATGTGATCATGTCCAAGATCATGTCGGTGGCGGCCTCAGGCCAGCCTTGACGCCGGCAGCGGCGCTCAGCAAGTTTCGCGGACGGTCCCGTATTCTCTGTGGCTGGCCCTGTCCTTACTCGATCCGGGTGGCGATGGGGGTGCCGATCTCAATGGTGCGGCTGACCGTGCAGAGCCGGTCATGCGATTTCTTCACCACATCCGGCAGTATGCCCCGGGCATCATCGCCGTGGCTGCCGCCGGGGAACACGATCCGGAACGTCACCTGAATATCGGTCAGCCGGTTGCCGTCGGCATCGCGAACCTTGTCCGCCTCGACCTGGATCTGGAAGCTGTCCGGCTCGGCCCGGCGCGAGGTAAACGTGTCGACGTCGATCGCGGTGCACCCGCCGACCGCGGCCAGCAGCAGCTCCGTCGGGGTGAAGTCGGCGCCGCTGCCGGTGCCGAACGTGATCCGACCGCCCCGGTTATTGGCGACCGTGAACCTGCCGCCCGAGATCCGCTCGACGGTCACGTCGAGGTGCGTGGAGTCAATTACCATGCCCCCACCCTGCCAGACGCTGGCGGGGAGCCAGCCCGCGCCGGGGCTGCCCGGCCGGCCCGCGCGTTAGATGTTCAGCACCGGGCATTGCGGGCACGGTAGGCGGCGACTGTCGTCCGGCTGGCGCATGCGGGCGAGCAGTACCTGCGGGAGGCGTTCTTCGACTCGTCGGCGTACCACCGGCCGCAGCCGACCGCCGCGCACCGGCGCAGCCTGGACCTCCCGTACCGGCATACATACAGGACCAGGCCCGAGACGGCCATAGTCGCTATCCAGGTGCGCAGCGGTGCGCCGTCATGCGCATAGTGCAGGTGCGGGACGCCATCGTGCATGGTGAGCTGCGGACGGCAGTCCTGGGCGTCCAGGAGCGCGGCCAGCGCGGCTACGAAGGTCTCGTCCTCGGCCTTGCTGAGCGTGGTGGTCAGCTGGTGACCAAGCCTGGCCAGCCACGCCAGGTCGCGTCCGGGGATCTCGCCCAAGACGGCGGAGTACCCGTGGTCGGTGAGCATGCGCTGCTGCCTGTCCAGCAGCTCGCCCGGGCTCAGCGCGTCGGCGCCGAACGACGCCAGGTCGAGCGCGAGCCGCACCGGGTTGAGGTCGTAGTCCTCAAAACTCACTTGACCACCTACAGTCAGTCTGCTTCGGTAAGTGGTGTAGTCACTTAAGCCACCTACAGAGCGGAGCCTACCGTGGCGGAAGTCGAAGGAGAGCTGGCACTCACCGCAGCCCGGGCACTGATCCTGGCAGGTCAGTGGGAACTCGCGGACCGGCTGCTGGCGTCCGTCCAGACCACCGGCCAGGCCGAGCGGGCGGCGCTGGCGCTGGCCCGCGCCCAGGTCGCCGTGGAGCTCAGGCAGTGGCGCGGCACAGGTGACCCCGCAGCTGCGGTCGCCACCGCGGCCCCGGCCGCGCAAGCCAGCCAGCCGGCCAGCCCGATCGGCAGGCCAACGCCCATGACGTGCGCTCCCCCGGCGATCGCCGTGCCTGCGTCAGAGAAGAACAGGCCGAACGTGACGATGCTGGTCCCTGCGGCCAGCAGTGCCGCCCCAGCCCGATCTCGTAGTTCGCTCCCCGGTGCGAGATGGTCACCCTCTCCAGCACGGTTCCGTCCCTTTCCTGCCCAGCCCGGTGACTCGTGCCCTTCGGCCCGAAGCTACGCACCCTATCTCCATACCGGCTGGACGGCCGCTGAGGCTTCCCTGGACGCTCCTGCGGCTCCCCAGCTCTACGGCTCTACGGGGCCGCCCGCGAGCCAGGCCGCGCCGCGCGCGTACAGTCGTTCGACCTCTGGCCCGCGCAGGCCGGGCATGTCGCGCTTGACGGTGAAGCCAAGCTGCGTCTGCAGATAGGCCAGATGCTGGTAGCCAACCGGGAATGCCGACAAGAGCTCCCGATTGAGGGTGAGCGTCGCCGCCGGGTCGACAGGGTCCATCCGGTCCTTCTCGTAAATGGGCTGGCGAAGCACGATCGCCCACCGGCCGTCACGCTGGTCGAAGAAGTCGTAGAAACGGCCCGTGCAGGCGACGTCGCACAGCACGTCATGCGCGAGACCGCGCTGCATGATCGTCATCTTGGTCTGCGCGACGGCCCGCGTCCCGGCGACCGTGACCGCTCCCCCGCCGAGAAAATGCAGGATGCTCACGCCGCGCTCCCATCCGTCCCGGCTGACCTTGATGAACTCCTCGGCCGGCCCCTGGAACCAGGTCGCCATCATGTAGCCGTCGTCATGCCAGGTGCCGCGGAACGTGTCCCAGTCTCCGGAATCCCTGGCGATCACCCAGGTCTCGACGACATCCCTGATGGCGAGGCGGTCGGTCAGCGTCCGATCCACGAGATGCGGCCTCCACGTTCGCTGCGGGTGACAAGCCACCCGGCTGGAGCATTCCCTTCCTAACATTCCGAACCTAAGCTGGCGCGCCCCGCTTCCCCATGACACCGCGGTCGCGGCATCTCACGGAAGTAGCGGCATCTCACGGAAGTGGTCGCAAAAAAGTCGTTGTCGATCGGCGGGCTGAACGCTCATATATGCGAGGCGCGGATGGGGAGCCTTGAGACTGCCGGGATCCCCCACCTTTGGGGGGCGGGGATCCCGGCAGCCGCTCTCCCACGGGCGGCGTCCGGCCGGCTGCAACCGGATGACTGGGCGGCTGCGACCGGTTGCCGACTGACTGTGCTGGGACCGGGTTACCGGCTGGTTATACCGTGTTACCAGCCAGTGATAGTCGGGTTACTGAACGGTTATGACCGGATTACTGGGTGTCTGCGACCGATTACTGACGGGCTGTAACCGGATTGTTGTCATCCGGGCCACATCCGCAGTGGCCCATATGCCGTCGCCGCTTTACCGTAGGCGCATGCGCGACAATGAGATTGTCGCGGCCATCGTGGCCGGTGATCCTGCTGGGCTCGCCGAGGCTTATGACAAATATGCGGCTGGGCTGTTCGGCTACTGCCGATCCCTTCTGCGCGAGTCGGCCGACGCCGCCGATGCCGTGCAGGACACTTTCGTCATCGCCGCGTCCAAGCTCGGCGAACTGCGAGATCCCGATCGGCTGCGGCCGTGGCTGTACGCGGTGGCACGGAACGAATGCCACCGCCGGCTACGGGCCAGGGACGCTGCCTCACCGCTCGATGAGGCGACGGATGTGATCGACGCTTCGGCCGACGTCAGCAACGTTGCCGAGCGGTCTCAGCTGAGGGAACTGGTGCGCGCTGCCATCACCGGGCTGAACCCTGGTGACCAGGAGGTCATCGAGCTGAGCCTGCGGCACGAGCTGGAGGGGGCTGACCTCGCTGACGTGCTCGGGGTGGCACGCAACCACGCGCACGCGCTGCTCTCCCGTGCCCGCGGCCAGCTGGAGAAGTCGCTGGGCGCGCTGCTCGTCGCGCGCTCGGGACGGCAGTCGTGCCCGGCGCTTGACGACCTGCTGCGCGGCTGGGACGGGACCATGACTGTGCTGATGCGCAAGCGGGTCAGCCGTCACATCGAGCGATGCGAGGTCTGTGGCGAGCGCAAGCGCCGCGAGCTGCACCCGATGATGCTCCTGGGCGTGGCGCCACTGGCCGCGCTCCCGGCTGAGCTGCGGGATCAGGTGCTCAGGCTGTGCGCGGGCGGCACGCCGGAGGCGCTGGCCCAGCGCGCCGCCATTGTGGGTCGCGCCGGATCCTTCGGCCATAGCGGCTTCCCCGTGCCGCTAGACCCGCCGAAGCTCGCCAGGTGGCCCGGCCATGGCCATGCCGCGGCGGCTGCGGGCGCGACCGTGGCGGCCGTGGCCATAGCAGCGATCGTGGTCTTTGCGATCGGCACGCCGCATCACGGCCGTCAGCAGACCATCGGCTCCGCCCCCGGGCGGACCAGCCAGCCAGCACCGCTTCCGTCGCCGTCGGCTCCGGGCGGCAGCCGCCCGGCCGCCCCGACTGCGGCGGCTCATCCGCCGGGCACGAACGGCCCGTTCACTGGGCCCGCGGCCGCCCCCGGTGTGCCTGCCGCTGCCGGGCACACGCGCGTTACCGGGCACGGTTCCCGGGCCGGCTCCGGGCCTGGGCCGACGCCGCCGGGCATCACGCCCAGCCCGTCCACCGTGCCGACCACGCCGGCCCCGTCCACTTCCCCAGGCGTGACTCCGCCGCCGCCCCCGGTCAGCCAGGGTACGGTGAGCGTGTCAGCGCATCTGCTGGTGCTCGTCTCCATCATGGGCGGCCCCCCGACCGGGACATTCACGCTGACTGCCCAGGGCGGCCCAGTCTCGCACTACGCAATCACGATTCCCTCGAGCCTGCTGGGCAAGCTGACGGTCACGCCATCCTCGGGATCGCTTGCACCCGGCCAGAGCACCCGGGTCACCGTGACCGTTGTCGGCCTGCTATCCGTTGACACGCGGATCTCGGTGAGCCCCGGCGGCCAGTCCATTACCGTGCTGCTCGGCGTCGGCCTCGACGTAAAGCAGGGACGCTGAGCCGTATCCCAGACGCCGGACCGTGAAGATCAAGCGTCCAGGGCGCGTCCGGATGGCATACGGAACCCCGGTACCGGTGAGGCCAGCAGCCAGAGGAACCCGGTGAGGCCGCCGATCGCCGCCACCCACAGCGTCGGCCGCACGCCGATCAGCGTGCCGAGCGCACCGCCGACCAGAGAGCCGACCGGCCGCGTGCCGTAGTTGACGGCCTGGAAGGCGCCGTTGACCCGCGACCTGAGCTTGCCGGGTATCACGGCCGCGAAGATGGAGCCGATGCTTATGTCCAGGATCATCACGCCGAACCCGGACAGGAACTCGGCGCTGAACAGGAAGGCGAGCACCGCTGGGGTCGGGCCGCCCGCCATCGGGATGAGGAGCAGAGGTGCGGGGAAGAGCACGCAGCCGGCCACGTATGTCCATCCAATGCCGATCCGCGCCGCTATCCGGCGGGTGAGCGCCGAGCCGATCACGCCGCCCACCGCACCCGCGCCAAGGACGAGACCGAGCTGGCCGGGACGCACGTGCAGTGATCTGGTCACGTACAGCACGAACAGCGCCATCAGCACGAAGCCGAAGAAGTTGATGATCGCGACCGCCGTCAGCGACGCCCGCACGATCGGCGATCCCGCGATGAACCGCGCCCCAGCGAAGAACGCTCCGTGGACTCCGCGCTCACCCGGCGGCTCCCCCGGTGGCTCCATAGGCCCGATCCGGGACAGGAAGAACGCCGAACCGAGGAAGGACAGCGCGTCGGCCATGATCGCGAACGGTGCCGACAGCACCTGGACGAGCAGGCCGCCCAGGCTGGGGCCGCCGACGGAGGAGAACGCGCGGCTTCCATGGACGAGTGTCTGGCCCTCCACATAGCGGTCGCCGGGCACCAGCGCGACGAAGAGTGCCGGATCGCACACCGTGAACACCGCGCTCAGCGACCCCGCACTGAAGGCGGCCCCGTACAGCTGCCCGAGGGTCAGCACGTGCAGCGCGGCGCAGACCGGAATGGTGGCCAGCAGCCCCGCTCTCCCGAGGTCGGCGGCGATCATCATCGCGCGGCGATGGCCGAGCCGGTCGGCCCACACGCCCGCATGGGCCGAGAAAAGCAGGCTGGGAGCCCAGATGGCGGCCGTGAGATAGCCCATCTCGGCCGCGCCGGCATGCAGGGTGAGGCTCGCGACGAGCGGCAACGCGATGGACGAGACCTGGTCGCCGAACATCGAGATGGTCTGGGCGCTCCAGTACCTGCGGAATGGCCGTTCCCTCAGCAGCGGCGGAACCCGGGACGCAACGCAGGCGGCGCACGGAGGCCGCGCGAGCTTGCCGGGCGCCGTCAACGGTCAGGGTCCGGGTCTCGGTCCTTGGCGGGCTCCCGGCCCCGGCCACCCCCCGCTTCCTCGACGAGACCGTACTTGGCCAGCTGACGCAGGTGAAACGAGCAGCTCGCCGGGCTCTCGCCGAGCATCGCCCCGGCCTGGGTGGCCGTCAGCGGACCCTCCCGGCGTAGCAGCCCGACGAGCGAGACCCTGATCGGATGGGCCAGGGCCCGCAGTGCGCGCGGATCGGTGAGCCACGTCACCGTCCGCCTGCCGGGCTCCGTTCCGGTGTCGTCATCATGCGCCATACATAAAAAGATCGCTTTGCAAAGGTTCCTTGGAAAGAGGTCTTTGGATGATAGGAAGCCGGTCAGGGTTCCGGGGTCACGGTCGCCTGCCAGCGGTGCAATCACGTCGTAGATCGCGCCGAAGGCATCCTTGAGCGGTGCCGGTGCTTCGGGGCGCGAACGGCACGCACGGGGGCACCGCCGCCGCCATGGTCGTCATCGGCTCCCTCCTCCTGGCCGGGTAGCCTGACCGGATGCCCAGGGTGCTGCGGGTTACCGCACGCAACGCAAGCTTCCAGCAATGGCAGGCGCTGCTTTCCAACCGGAAGAAGCGGCAGCAGGCCGGCGAGTTCATCGTGCAGGGCGTCCGCCCGATCACGCTTGCCGTGCGGCACGGCTGGCTGGTGCGCACGCTGATCTACGATCCCGGCCGGCCGCCGTCCCGGTGGGCGGCCGGGATCCTTGAAGACACCGGCGCGCAGCGGGTCGCCATGTCCGCCGAACTCCTGCATGATCTGGGCGAGAAGGACGCCGGGATCCCGGAACTCGTAGCGGTCGTGGCGATGCCCGGCGATGACTACGGGCGGGTACCCACCGGCCCGGAGTTCCTCGGGGTGGTCCTCGACCGGCCGTCCAGTCCGGGCAACATCGGGACCGTGGTGCGCTCGGCGGATGCGTTCGGCGCGTCGGGGGTCATCGTGACCGGGCATGGCGCCGACCCGTACGACCCCAAGTCGGTCCGGGCGAGCACGGGCTCGCTGTTCGCGGTGCCCGTCGTCCGGGACGACGCCCCCGCCGGAGTGCTGGAGTGGGTGCGGGCCGTGCGGCAGTCCGGCGTGCCGGTCATGCTGCTGGGCACCGATGAGAAGGGCGACGTCGATGTCGCCGATCATGACCTGACCGGGCCGGCGCTCATCGTCGTCGGGAACGAGACGAGCGGGCTGAGCGAGGGCTGGCGTGCCGCCTGCGACCGGATCGTGCGCATCCCTATCACCGGATCGGCGAGTTCGCTGAACGCGGCCAGCGCGGCGACCGTGCTGCTGTATGAGGCGGCGCGGCAGCGGGCATCCGCGCATCCAGCGCGCTAGCCCCACCGCTTATCCCTGCGCGGATACCGCTTATCCCTGCGCGGGTACCGCCATCTCGCCGAGCAGTGACCAGTCGTCTTGCGGGACGGTCACGTTGACGATCCGCGGCGTCTCGGCGAGGTGCGGCGGCAGCGTCTGCTGCGCCTCCTTGAAGTGCGCCGACTGGACGTGCGCCACACCGGCGTCCTGATCACGGAATGCCTCGACCAGGACGTACTCGGCCGGGTCGTCCAGGCTCCGGGACCAGTCAAACCACATGCAGCCAGGCTCGTTCCGCGTCGCCTGGGTGAATTCGCGGCTGATCTCGGGCCACCGGTCGGCATCGGTCGGCCGCACCCGGAACTTGGCGGTGATGAAGATCATTGGGCCTCCTCCTCCTGCATCCATCCCGGAAACAATGATCCCGCAGGCCGGTGGCCGATGTTAACCGGGCAGCCCTGCGTGGCGCATTTTGAGACTGGCCGGCGTCCCAGCGGGCTCGTCTGGGCCGGGACGCCGACGGCGTATTTTGTGTTCGATTGCGGCCACGCAGGCCGAGACTGGGAGGGACCGGGACGATGACGTTCAGCGGCTGGCCGGAAGAAGCGCTGGATTTCTATGAGGCGCTAGAGGCCGACAATTCCAAGGCATGCTGGACGGCGCACAAAGCCGTCTACGAGGAGAAGGTCCTGCGGCCTATGGCTGAGCTGGTGGAGGAGCTGGCAGCCGAATTCGGCGAGGCGAAGATCTTCCGTCCTTACCGCGACGTCAGGTTCAGCAGGGACAAGTCGCCGTACAAGACCCACATTGGCGCGACGGTCGGCAGCGGTTATGTCCAGCTTTCCGCCAGGGGGCTCGCGGCCGGCGACGGGATGTACGGGATGGATCCCGGCCAGCTCGGCAGATACCGTCAGGCGGTCGCCGGTGACGACACCGGCGGCGAACTGGAACGCATCATCGCCGCTGTCCGGCAGCACGGGATCGGCGTGGAGGGCCGCGATGCGCTGAAGACGGCACCGCGCGGCTACCCGGCCGATCATCGCAGGATCGGGCTGCTTCGCTGCAAGGGCCTTGTCGCCTGGAAGGAGTGGCCGGTGGAGCCGTGGCTGGAAACCGCGGCCGCCAAGGACCGCATCACCGGCTTCCTGCGGGCCACCCGGCCGCTGTCCACATGGCTGATGATGAACGTCGGTCCCCCATCGGCCGACAGTGCCACGAGGTAAGGGGCTGCCAGGTACGCCGCAGCCCTGCGGCGGACTGGCCGTCGCCCGGAATGCCGTCGGCCCCGGACGGTTGTCATCAAGTGACCAGTCAGACGGAACGGAAGGGCACTTGATGAGTCTGAGGACCTGGTTTATTACCGGCACTTCGCGAGGTTTTGGCCGCGAGTGGGCGATCGCGGCCCTGGACCGCGGCGACAAGGTCGCTGCAACGGCCCGGGACGTCTCCACCCTGGATGATCTCGTGGCCAAGCATGGGGACGCGATCCTGCCGATCCAGCTCGACGTCACCGACCGCGAGGCGGACTTCGCCGCGGTACGCCGGGCGCACGAGCACTTCGGGCGGCTGGACGTCGTCGTCAACAATGCCGGGTACGGGCAGTTCGGCATGGTCGAGGAGATCAGCGAGCCGGATATCCGGGCCCAGCTGGAGACGAACCTGCTCGGCGCGCTGTGGGTCACCCAGGCGGCCCTGCCCTACCTGCGCGAGCAGGGCGGCGGGCACATCCTGCAGGTGTCCTCGATCGGCGGGATCTCTGCGTTCATGAACACCGGCGCCTACCACGCGTCGAAGTGGGCGCTGGAGGGCCTGAGCCAGAGCCTGGCCCAGGAAGTCGCCGGGTTCGGCATCAAGGTCACGCTGATCGAGCCGAGCGGGTACGCCACGGACTGGGCCGGGCCGTCGGCGAAGCGCGCGACGTCGCTGCCCGCCTACGACGGGGTCCGCGAGCAGGCGGCGCAGGCGCGGGCCAAGCGGTTCACGCCGGGCGATCCGGCCGCGACTCGTGACGCGGTGCTGCGGCTGGTCGACGCGGAGAACCCGCCGCTGCGGCTGTTCCTCGGCGAGTCGCCGCTCGGCATCGCGACCGCAGACTATGAGTCCCGGCTCGCCTCGTGGCGCGAGTGGCAGCCGGTGGCCGCCGCCGCCCAGGGGAACGCCCGCTGACCCGTCCCCTGGCCCGCGCCGGCTGACGCGGGGGAAGCAGCCCGGGTCCGCACCGATTCAGCTGCCGGACGACGGTGGCCGGCGGTTCGCCGCCGGCCAACCGGGATTCCGTTCGCAGCGCGGACCCGGGCTCACGCGTCGTCCAGGCCGATCCACTTGGCGACCCGGGGCGGCGAGTAGGCGCGCAGCGCGGGCAGCACCTCGCCGACGGTCCCGACGTTCTGGATGAGCCCCAGGTTCTCGGCCTTCATGAACCCGTGGCCGGCCGCCTGGCTCAGGAACGCGTGGAAGGCGGCCCAGTAGCCGCCGACGTCGAGCGTGGCGATTGGCTTGCGGTGCATCCCCAGCTGGCTCCAGGTGGCGACCTCGGTGAGTTCCTCCAGCGTGCCGAGCCCGCCGGGAAGCGCAACAAACCCGTCCGCGAGCTCGAACATCTTCAGCTTCCGCTCGTGCATCGAGTCGACCTCGATGAGCTTGGTGAGCCCGGGGTGGGCGATCTCACGGCCGAAGAGATGCCGCGGGATGACACCGATGACCTCACCGCCGGCCGACAGCGCGGCGTCCGCCAGCACGCCCATCAGCCCGACGGCGGCGCCGCCGTAGACCAGCGTGATGCCGCTGCGCGCGAGCAGTTCGCCCAGCGACCGGGCGGTCTCGGCGAAGTGCGGGCCGGCCCCGGCTGAGGACCCGCAGTAGACGCAGATACGCGACAGTTCCACCCGCTACATGCTAAGCCGCGGAACGCGCCAGCCCGCCGCGCCATGCGGCGCGCGCGACGGCGGGGATCCCGTTGTGCGTCGCGAAACAGGTGACCAGACCGATCAGGAATCGAGAAGCACAGACCCCGAGCCACAGCTAGCGTGACCGCCATGGACATCACCATTCACGCGAGCTTCCTCCCGCACGACGAGGTGGCCACCGTCACCGACCCCGATGGCAACGTCCTCGGGCTCCTTCAGGACCGATGAGTGCCGACCCCCGCTCCCGCGCTCAGCGTCGTCGGGACACCAAGCATCGGCTCACCCACGACATCGGTGTCTGGGTGGGGCCCCGCCTAACAGATGGAGACACGATGAGCATGGCCACGAGGACGGACACGCAGTCGCCTGCGCTGCACGTTGCCGACAGCCACGACTTGATCCGCGTGCACGGCGCGCGCGAGAACAACCTCAAGGACCTCAGCGTCGAGATCCCGAAGCGCCGGCTGACGGTGTTCACCGGCGTCTCCGGCTCGGGCAAGAGCTCGCTGGTGTTCGGCACGATCGCCGCGGAGTCGCAGCGGCTGATCAACGAGACTTACAGCGCCTTCGTGCAGGGCTTCATGCCGACGCTGGCGCGGCCCGAGGTCGACGTACTCGAAGGGCTGACGACCGCGATCATCGTCGACCAGCAGCGGATGGGTGCCGATCCCCGCTCCACGGTCGGCACCGCCACCGACGCCAACGCGATGCTGCGCATCCTCTTCAGCCGGCTCGGGCAGCCGCACATCGGCTCGCCACAGGCGTTCTCCTTCAACGTCGCCTCGATCAGCGGATCGGGTGCGGTGACCCTGGAGCGCGCCGGGCGGACCGTGAAGGAGCGTCGCAGCTTCAGCATCACCGGCGGCATGTGCCCGCGCTGCGAAGGCCGGGGCACCGTCACCGACATCGACCTGTCTCAGCTGTATGACGACAGCAAGTCGCTCAACGAGGGCGCGATCACCGTCCCCGGCTATACGGCGGGCGGCTGGAACTTCCGGCTTTACAGCGCGTCGGGCTTCTTCGACCCGGATAAGCCGATCCGCAAGTACACCAAGAAGGAGCTGCACGACTTCCTGCACCGCGAGCCGATCAGGATGAAGATCGCGGGCATCAACATGACCTATGAGGGGCTGATCCCGCGGGTCCAGAAGTCGATCCTCTCCAAGGACACCGACGCGATGCAGCCGCACATCCGTGCGTTCGTGGAGCGCGCGGTCACCTTCACCGCCTGCCCCGAGTGCGGCGGCACCCGGCTCAGCGAGGCGGCCCGGTCGTCGCGGATCGGCGGGATCAACATCGCCGATGCGTGCGCGATGCAGATCAGCGACCTGGCCGAATGGGTCCGCGGCCTCGACGAGCCGTCGGTGGCGCCGCTGCTCGCCGCGCTGCAGCAGGCCCTCGACTCGTTCGTGGAGATCGGGCTGGGCTACCTCTCGCTCGACCGGCCGTCGGGCACCCTGTCGGGCGGCGAGGCGCAGCGCGTCAAGATGATCCGCCAGCTCGGCTCCTCGCTCACCGACGTCACCTATGTCTTCGACGAGCCCACCACGGGCCTCCACCCCCATGACATCCAGCGGATGAACGACCTGCTGCTGCGGCTGCGGGACAAGGGCAACACGGTGCTCGTCGTGGAGCACAAGCCGGAGGCGATCGCGATCGCCGACCACGTCGTGGACCTCGGCCCCGGCGCCGGTACGGCGGGCGGCACCGTCTGCTTCGAGGGCACCGTCGAGGGGCTGCGGGCCAGCGGCACCATCACCGGCCGGCATCTCGACGACCGGGCCGACCTCAAGGAGACGGTGCGGGCGCCCACCGGCACGCTGGAGATCCGCGGCGCGACGGCGCACAACCTGCGCGACGTCGACGTCAACATCCCGCTCGGGGTGCTGGTCGTCGTCACCGGCGTCGCCGGCTCCGGCAAGAGTTCGCTGATCCACGGCTCAGTGTCCGGTCGGGACGGCGTGGTGTCGGTCGACCAGACCCCGATCCGCGGCTCGCGACGGAGCAACCCCGCGACGTACACCGGACTGCTCGACCCGATCCGCCAGGCGTTCGCGAAGGCCAACGGCGTGAAGCCGGCGCTGTTCAGCGCCAACTCCGAGGGTGCCTGCCCCAACTGCAACGGCGCCGGCGTCATCTACACCGACCTGGCGATGATGGCCGGCGTCGCCACCACCTGCGAGGAGTGCGAGGGGAAGCGGTTCGAGGCATCGGTGCTTGACTACCACCTCGGCGGCCGCGACATCAGCGAGGTGCTCGCGATGTCGGTGACCGAGGCCGAGGAGTTCTTCGGCGCCGGCGAGGCGCGCACGCCGGCCGCGCACGCCATCCTCGACCGGCTCGCCGACGTCGGACTCGGCTACCTCAGCCTCGGCCAGCCGCTCACGACGCTGTCCGGCGGCGAGCGGCAGCGGCTCAAGCTGGCCACCCACATGGCTGGGAAGGGCGGCATCTACGTCCTCGACGAGCCGACCGCCGGCCTCCACCTCGCCGACGTCGAGCAACTGCTCGGCCTGCTCGACCGGCTCGTCGGCTCCGGCAAGTCGATCATCGTCATCGAGCACCACCAGGCGGTCATGGCGCACGCCGACTGGATCATCGACCTCGGCCCCGGCGCCGGCCACGACGGCGGCCGGATCGTCTTCGAGGGCACACCCGCCGACCTCGTCGCCGCCCGCTCCACCCTCACCG
>DASQVO010000070.1:0-4230 GCA_035640715.1 Streptosporangiaceae bacterium | reverse complement strand
GGAGGACCTGCGGAAGCTGGGACGGCACGTGGAGCGCTCGGTGCTCGCCCGGGCCGTGGCGTGGCACCTGGACGACCGGGTCATCGTCCACCAGAACAAGACGATCGTCTTCGCCTGAGCAGCCCTCGCCCGGCGGCGCTGAGGAATTCGCCGAATGCGGCTTCGGCGACACCGGCGAGCACCACCGGAGGGCGAGGGCACACCGGGACATGTCCAGCGCGGACCGTGACCTTTCCGGGGCCGAACACGAGTAGCCCAAGCGCGCGGGGAGAGAATGCGCCGTCCGCCGCGCCAACCAGGCGGCCACCGAACTGCTCGGCATGTCGCCCGCCTACGTGGCCGGGAAGCCGTTTCCCGTCTTCGTCGACCTCACGGCGCGGGCCGCGTTCCGGTCGCAGCTGTCCGCCATGCTGCGCAACGGCGGGACAACCTCGTTCAATTCGGTGATCGTGGCCTCCCGGCAGCGCCTGCGGACGCGCGTCATGCTGTCACGCCTCAACCCGCCGTCGGAGGCCCGCCCGCTCGTCGCAGCCGCGATCCTGCCCCCGGACACCGGACAGGCCGCACGGGACGCCGCGCAGGCGCACGCGCCCGGAGGCCATGGGGCGGCACCTCAAACGGCGGATGAGCAGGGCTTGCCCGCTGGCCAGCCCGGCGGCTGGAAGGCGGATGACGGGCTCGTGCCCGCCGCGCGCCATGCGGACCTGCTGTCCCGTGTGACGCGGCTGCTGCTGGAGGAACAGTCGCTGAGCGAGCCGGTGACCCTGTACCGGGTCGCCCGGCTGCTGCAGGCCAACGCGGCGGACTGGGTGATCATCGACCTCGCGGGCGAGGACGGCGTCACCCGCGCCGTCGTCGCCGGCCCGGAGAACGCGCCGTCATCGGTGCTCACCGCCGAGCAGGCGCCGCCGGCCACGCCGTTGCACGCCGAGGTGCTGGACACCGGTAAGGCGGCCCTGCACCCGGTCATCCTGGACGAGAACGCGCTGGGGGCCACCGCAGACGGCCGTCCGGTCCTCGCCGTCATCGGCGCCGGCTGCGTCCTCAGTGTCCCGCTGCGCACGGACGGCGCCACCGCGGGTGTGATGACGCTGGTGCGGCCGCCGGAGGAACCCACGTTCACCCTGTCCGACCTCCGGCTCTTCGAGGAGATCGGCGAGCAGCTGGCCCTGACCCTGATAACCAGGCGCCGCTACCACCGCCGCTCGGGCACCGCCGCCGCCCTGCAGGCCAGCCTGCTGCCGCAGGTGACGGTGCGGATACCGGGGCTGGACTGGGCGGCTGCCTACCGCCCGGGCAGCCCGGACGTGGAGGTTGGCGGCGACTTCTACGACGTCTTCGAGAGCCCGGGCGGCTGGGGCGTGGCCCTGGGTGACGTCTGCGGCAAGGGCGAGGAAGCCGCCGCCGTCACGGCCATGGTCCGGCACGGCATACGGCTGCTGTCCCTGTGGGACGACCAGCCGTCGGCGGTGCTGGCCAAGGTGAACACCGCCATGATGACGCAGCAGCAGACGAGCCGTTTCGTCACCGCGGTCGCGGCGCACCTGAGCTGGTCAGCGGATGTCCTCCGGGTAGAACTGGCCAGCGCCGGCCACCCAGGCGCCGCGGTACTCCGGGCCGACGGCGCCATCTCCTTCACCTCCGGCGGAGGGAACCCGCTCGGCCTGTTCGGCGACGGCGAGACACGCACCGAGCAGCTGAGCCTGTCGCCGGGTGACACACTCCTGTTCTACTCGGACGGGGTAACCGAGATGCGCGCCGCCGACGGCACGCTCTACGGGACGGCCAGGCTCGCATGTCCTCACCCAGAACCTCGGCTCGCCGGTCGCGAACGTCGTCAAAGCGATCGAGGACGACATCAGCGCCTTCGGCCACGGCGCGACCCACCACGACGACGTCGCGATCCTCGCCATCCGCGTCGAGAACGTCCCCAACTGACCCGGCGCAGAACCCGCTGACCCGGCGTCCAAAGCGTCCTCCCTGGCTCACTATTCACCATCATCGCGCGCATCGTCGCCCGCCCCCGGCATCATTCCGCCGGGCCTCAAAGGCTTGGCGGCCGGCGCGGCGGGTATGGGGCAACGGTCAGCCCGACCACTTCCTGTACGACGAGCAGTGGAAAGGGGGCCACATCATGCTGGTCCTGACCACGGCGGCCGTTGAGGTCGTCAAAGCAGTTACCGCCGTACCCGAGGCGCCGGAGGGCGCGGGATTGCGGATCGCCGCGGCCTCGGCGGAAACCCCGAACGCAGGCGCGCTGCAGGTGACAGCGGTAGCGGGTCCCGGTGAGCACGACCAGGTTCTGGAGGGCGACGGGGCCCGGGTGTTCCTCGAGCCGCAAGCCGCCGCCTACCTGGATGACAAGGTGCTGGACGCGCAGATGGATGAACAGGGCAGGGCCCACTTCACCCTCGGTGACCAAGGCGGTGAAGAGGCTTAGCGGAGGAGGCTCGGGTCTCGGGCCCGCACCGGTGCGGGCCCGAGATGGCGCGTGCCCGCACCAGGGACGCTATCTGTCCGGCCGGCCGTTACGCCGCCGGCGGCTAAGGAGCGGTCCAGCGGCCGAGCACGTGGCGGAGGGCGGGTTCCAGGTGGGGGTACCGGAATGGGTGGCCGGCGGCAAGCAGACGACCGGGCCTGACCCGCTGGTTAGCCATGGCTAGCTCGCTGGCACCTTGCTCGCCGAGCAGCAGCCGGAGGGCGGAGCTGGGGGCGGGGGTCACCGCGGGCCGGCGCAGCACCGCGGCGAGGGTACGGGTGTAGTCGGCGTTGCGGACGGGATTCGGTGCGACGGCGTTGACTGGCCCGGACAGGCCCGGGTCGACCAGGGCGCGCAGGTAGATGTCGGCGAGGTCGTCAATGCCGATCCAGGACACCCACTGCTTGCCTGAGCCGAGGCGCCCGCCAAACCCGGCTCCGAACAGGGGGAACTGCAGCCTGAGTATGCCGCCGCGGGGGCTTTGCACGATCCCGGTGCGCACCTGCACGGCCCGCAGGCCGGCCTGGCTGGCGGGAGCGGTGGCCGCTTCCCAGGCGGCGACGACGTCCGCCAGGAATCCCGGGCCGCGGGGGCTGTCCTCGCTGAGGACTTCCTCGCCGCGGTCGGGTCCGTAATAGCCGATCGCCGAGGCGCTGACGAAGGTACGCGGCCCGCCGGGCGCGCGGACGGCCAGCTCGGCCAGCCGGCGGGTGGGCTCGATGCGGCTGTCGCGGATGGCCTGCTTATGCGCGGCGGTGAACCGGCCGGCGATGCTTGCGCCGGCCAGGTGGACAATGGCGTCGACGCCCGCCAGGAGCGCGGTATCCGGCTGCGCGGGCTGCCAGTGGCGTTCCCCGGCCCCGCGTGCCGGGCGGCGGACCAGCCGGATCACCCGGTGGCCGCCGGTGGACAGCAGCGCGGCCAGGGCGGTCCCGACGAGGCCGCCGGCCCCCGTTATCGCGACAGTCATCGGCGCGCTGCGGAAGTCCTGGGCCCGGCGGTGCGCGGCAAGGTCGCCCGCGAGCTGGCGGTGCCGGTAGGCGAACATCTGCCGCAGCATCGCCGCGGGAAGCGGGGTGTCGACCCGGTCGGTGACCCACGTGGCATGCTCGCCCTCGGCGGCGAAGACGTGCGTGTGCCGCCACGGCAGCACCGCCGACAGGCCCGGCGAGGCCAGCTGGTCGACGAACTGGCGCGGCGGGTCGTAGCCGTCGGGCTGATGGGCTGCCACCCAGCGCAGGCCGCCCGGCAGCGCGAGGACGGCATCCCCATCACGCAGGCTGGCGGCTTCCTGCACGACGCGGACCGGCTGCCAGGGCGGTGCCAGCCGGGTGAGCGCGCCTGGGCGGCCATGCCAGCCGAACACCTCGTCCACCGGGGTGTCCACGACGGTTGAGTAGGTGATGCCCATCGCTGCCGCTCCTCATGTTCCGCGAGGCTGGATGCGGAAAATCCGCTCGGCGTTGCCGTGATAAACCTTCCGCTTGCCCTCCCCGGATATGCCGACCTCGTCGAAGAACCGCATGGCTTCCCCGGCGGGACATTAAGGTCATCACACCTCATCCCAGCCATGCAGTGCGTACATTCTCCTCCTGGCGGTCAGCCGGCCGTGCGGGTCTGGCATCATATGAGGCAATGAGTAATTCAGCATCTTCCCGCTTCCCGGTGACCGTCACGCGCCTGCCGGTCACGCGCTGCCGGATCTGCCGGCGCACCGTCGCTCACCGGCCCGGCCAGGCGAGCGCTGCCCT
>DASQVO010000069.1:0-3744 GCA_035640715.1 Streptosporangiaceae bacterium | reverse complement strand
TGCACGTCGTCGATCACCAGCCAGATCCGGTCTTCCAGCGCGTCCAGATCCTCCAGCAGCCGCTCGACCACCGCCCAGCCATCCAGGTCCGGTGCCGCCGAAAGCTCCCGCACCAGCTTCGCCCCGGCGATCGTGTCCCGCAGCGCGCCGGCCACCGAGATCCAGAACCGCTGCGGATCCCGCTCCCGGCCCTGCACCGCCACCCACGCGACGCTGTCCGCCAGGCCCGCCGCACCGGCCCAGGACCGCAGCAAAAACGTCTTCCCGCTGCCCGCCGGCGCCGACACCTGGGCCACGCGCCCCGCGCCCGCCAGCCGCCCGAACAGCGCGCGGCGGGAGACGATCCCTCCCCTGACGGCGGGAGCGAGGGGCACGCTGGCGGTCCCGGATCGGGTGGCAGGTTCCACGGCGCTTCCTGTGAAGTCGGAGGGTTCACTACGCGTAGTGCCGACGATCCCCTGTGTGAGCGTTCCATGTCTTCACGGCAGGCACCCAACTTGGCTACCGGCTAGCGGGAATGCCACCAGCCAGGCCGGCCAGCGGGAACCAGGCCGGCGCCGGGACGCTGGGCCCACCGGCGAGGCCCTAGCCTCGGTGGCGGTGCTCATGCGCCAGTTCCACCGCGCTTCAAGGTCGTTCGGCCCGTCAGCGGCAACGTGGAGTTCTGAGCTGACCGACCCCGCCGGGGGGCGCATGATCTGTCATAACGACGTGTGCCTGGAGAATGTGGTCTTTCGCGATGGCACCGCAATCGCGCTGCTGGACTTTGATTTCGCGGCTCCGGGCCGCCCGGTGTATGACCTGGCGCAGTTTGCCCGCATGTGCGTGCCAGTCGACGATGAGATCAGCGCAGCCCGGCTCGGCTGGCACCCCGCAGACAAGCCGGCCCGGCTTCGGCTCGTCGCAGACTCATACGGCCTGGGCACCACCGGGCGCCAGCAACTCGTGGAGGTCTTGGCCGGCTCGATCGCCCGCGGCGGCGAGTTCGTGCGCCGCCGCGTCGAAGAAGGAGATCCGAATTTCGTCAAGATGTGGCATGAGATGGGCGGCATGGAGCGGTTCAATCGCCGCCGCCGCCGCTGGTGGGCCGTGCAACGTCAGACCTTCATGGCGGCGCTGCGGTGAACCTGCCCTGGGCGATCGCGTGTCAGGCCACGTTTGCCGGTCGACGACCCGGCGCAGGCGTTCGTCGTAGGCGTGGTTGTTGCGCCAGATGATGTAGCGGCGGATCATCTTGGCCTGTTCTTGGTGGGAAGCGTGATCGGTGCCGTCGAGGGCGAAGTGCCGCAGGGCCGTGAACTGCGCGCTGAAGGCCCGGGTCCAGTTGTCGCAGGTGACTGGCTCATTGGCCCCGTTCGGATAGCCCATCACCCGCGCCCGTTCGTTAGACGGCTGGCCGATGCCGAGTTGCTCCGCTCCGGTGACATCCTCGATCGGCACGCTCGCGCCGGGCTGGCTGACCGTCACGAAGGCGACGTCATCGTCGGGATTGGACGACGACGCCCACGCCTGGCCCGTGAAGACCCGCGTGATGTACCAGATCCCGTAGGGGCGTTGCCGTTTGTATAGTCCGGCACGAAGGCGAGGGTGCCCTGGATGCCGGTGACGCAGTGCGCGGCGGTGATGAGCAGGTTCCCGAGTTCGCGATCGCGCCGGAAGCCGTCGCCCGCCCGATTGCCTTCGCGATCGAGCGGCCATATGACGTCGAAATCGGCGACATCACGGTCCGCCCTACTCGCCAGGGTTAGCCTCGCGGGCCCGCGGCCCCCCAACATGTCGAGTGCGTATTCGACCACGTAAGAGTGTGGTCAAGCGCGTACTCGACACGTTGGCGCCGCCACAGCATGCATGTATCGAATTAACATCGTTGCATGCAAGACGCTAACATGGTAACCATGACCGCTTCCCCCCGCTCCCGCGACTCCGACGACTCCCCCAGCGCCGCCGAGCGCGCCTACGAATCCACCAAGCGCGCGATCATCCGCGGCGAGCTGGCGGCGGGCACGATGACCAGCGAGCTGCTCGTATGCCAGCAGCTCGGCCTCAGCAGGACTCCGGTGCACGAGGCGTTCCTGCGCCTGGCATCCGAAGGACTCCTGTCCCTTGAGTCCCGCAAGGGCGCCGTGATCCGCCCCATGTCGCCGAACGAGGCGCGCGACGTCCTCGAGATGCGCGAGGCAGTCGAGGTGATGGCGGCGGCGCGGGTGATCGCCGAGGGCGCCACCAAGGAACTGGCGGCGACACTCCAGAGCATGCTGACAACGCAGGAACAGGCCATGGCAAACCACGACACCGACGGGTTCGTGGACGCGGACGACGCCTTCCACACCGCGATCGTCAGGGCGTCACAGAACGCGGTCGCCGCGCACTTCACGCGATTCCTGAAGGATCGCCAGCAGCGGTTGCGCCATCAGCTGTTCCGGGTCCGCCCCGACCAGTTCGCCGCCGTCCTGCACCAGCACAGGCAACTGGCCGCCGCCCTGACAGACCGGGATGCCGAACGCTTCCGCGCACTCCTCGCCGAGCACGTCGCCACCCACGGGGTCGCGTCGTGACGGCTTCGCAAACACGGCGTGCGCCGGGCGCGGCTGTCAGCTCCAGCCCAGCTTCGCGGAGGCCGGCGTCACGGACACGCAGCTGGATCGGCGTCTGGGGCGCGGTCTTCGCGTGCTCGTGGGGCGGGAACCAGTTCAGCCCTTTGCTGCTGATGTACGAGGACCGGGCGCACTACTCGTCGCTGATGGTCAACGCGTTCCTCGGCGTGTACGTGCTGGGGCTGGCGCCCGCGCTGCTGATCTCCGGGTCGCTGTCGGACCGGCATGGCCGGCGGCCGGTGATGCTGGCCGGGGTGGCGGCGGCGGTGATGGGGAGCACGCTGCTGGCGTTCGGGCCTTATGGGGCGATTTTCCTCGCGCTTGGCAGGCTGTTCTCCGGCTTCACGGTCGGCATCGCGATGGCGGTCGGCGGCAGCTGGCTCAAGGAACTCTCGCAGCCGCCGTTCGACCCGGCCGCGGACGAGGCCTCGGGGGCGCGCCGGTCGTCGCTGGCGTTCACGCTCGGGTCGGGGCTAGGTGCCCTGGTCGCCGGGCTGATCGCGCAGTGGGGTCCGATCCCCGAGGTGCTGCCGTTCCTGATCCACATCGGGGTGACGGCGCCGTTCGCGTTCGTGGTGCTGGCGACGCCCGAGACGCATCGGACCGGCGGCGTCGCCGGGCCGTGGTGGCGGCAGATGCGCATCCCAAGCGCGGGGCACCGGCGCTTCGTCCGCGTCATCGCGATCGCGGCTCCGTGGCTCTTCGCGTCGGCGGCGATCGGCTACGGCTACCTGCCGACGCAGCTGCGCGGGGCGACGGGCTCATGGGGCCTGGTGTTCGCCACGGCGGCCACGGTAGTGGCGCTGGGCACGTCGAGCGCGATCCAGCCGATCGCGAAGCGGCTGCACTCGCTGGAATCCGCCCGCGGCCTGGCCGTCGGCGTGTTCATCATCGCGGCCGGGATCGCGGTCGCCGTCCTCGCGATCAGCGCGCAGTCGGTCTGGACCGGCCTGGCGGCGAACGTGGTGATCGGCGTGGGCCTAGGCATCACGCTGGTGTCGGGCCTGCTGGAGGTCCAGCGCATCGCGACGCCCGCGGACCTGGCGGGCCTGACGGGCGTGTTCTACGCGCTCGCATACGCGGGCTTCCTGGCCCCGACGGTCATCGCGGCGATCGCCGCCTCGATCCCGGTCACGACGATCCTGTGGGT
>DASQVO010000068.1:0-13918 GCA_035640715.1 Streptosporangiaceae bacterium | reverse complement strand
CCGGTGGCCGAGGCAGGATTGTTTCGTTGCCGGCGTCTTGATGGGTGGAGTGGATCAGGCTGTCACGGCCTGCTCGCTGCCGGCAAGGTTGGTCCGGTAGAACTCCGTGAGCTTGGCGATGGCGGGGCCGACGTACCGCTCCTTGTCGTAGAGGTCGACGTGGCTGGCGCCCTCGATCCAGTGCAGCTCCTTCGGGCCGGTGCTCTTCTGGAACGCCTCGACGGACATCCAGGAGGTGATGGCCCGGTCGCCGGCGATCATGAGGAGCGGGCGCTGCCCGATGAGGCCGGCAGGGCTGAACGCGTCGAAGACCGCCATGTGGTCGATGCTCGGCCAGGGGAGGAACTTCGCCGAGCGCGGGTGCTGGGCGCGGGGCGTGCAGTAGTACTCAAACCCCTCGAAGCCGTGCTGCCACGATGTGCTCCGTTCTGATGTCAAAGCCGGGCCGCGCCACCCCGTGGTGGGCCCTGCTCCCGCCATGGCACGCGCCCGACTCTGCGGCGCTCCTGTCAATTCTTCATCCAACTGGAGCTGACATCTCCCTGGAGACTGCCCTTGCTACCGCCCGCCAGACGTTGGCGCCCGCACGCAATGACCCGCTGCGGCGTCACAATGAAGTCCACCCGGAAGTCATGCTCGGCTTCTGGCAGCTCCTCGTCTACGACCTGCAAGTCATGCACCGTCGTCACAATGGCCGTCTGCTCATTGAGGAGACCCGCTTCCGCCAGTAGCGCCACCTCGATATCTGAGTACCCCGCACCCTTGCCGAGGCGTACTCCGACGCGGTTCACAGCCACGCTGCCACACACCACCAGGTCAATCGGCTGCATCCCGGCCACGCCGGGGCCGTTCAGCCGACGCCACGGAGCTGGAAGCCCCAGTTCAGCATCCGTGCGGCATCCTGCATGGCGGCTGCTGGGCCGGTGGCGGGACTGTCCAGCACGGCCCCGATCAGCGTCCGGCCGTTCCTGATCGCCTCGAACAGCAGGCAGTGCCCGGCGTCGTCGGTGTACCCGGTCTTGATCCCGACGGCGCCCTGGTAGGAGCCGATCAGATTGTCGGTGTTGTCCCACCAGTACGCGTGATGTCCGGGCCCTTTCGGCAGCTGGTAGAACCGCTGGTCGACGATCGACCGGAAGGCCGGGTACCGCATCGCAGCCAGGCCGAGCGTGAGCAGGTCAGACGGCGTGGAGTAGGTCGAGGCCCCGGTGGGATAGGGCAGCCCGTCCGGTGAGGTGAAATGGGTGTGCGTCATGCCCATCCGGGCCGCGGTCGCGTTCATCCGCGCCACGAAGGCGTTCAGCCCGGGGCCGTAGGCGTTCGCAAGGGTATAGGCCGCATCCGCTCCCGAAGGCAGCAGCAGCGCCTCCAGCAGCTCCCCTGCCGTGAGCACATCCCCCGGGCGCAGCGATGCGGTCTCGCCCCCGTACTTCCAGGCGTAGCTGAACGCCGCCTGCGGCACCCGGATCTCCTTGCCGAGGTGGCCGCTTTCCAGCACCAGCAGCGCGGTCATCACCTTGGTGACGCTCGCCATCGGCCGTTCGGTGCCTACATCACGGGCCCACAGCATCTGACCGGTGGCCGCATCGGCCACCACCGCGCCCTTGGCCTTCACCCCGCCAGGCGCGCCGGTCACCGCGATCGCCGGACTGGCCGACGGGCGGAGAGCGGAGGTCCTGGCGGGCGCGCGCGTCCGGGCCGGTGTCGCGGTCCGTGTGAGCGCGGGCCGTGGACCTTGGGCCGCGGCCGTGGACGCGCATGCCGTGACCGCGCCGATAATGGCGGCCGCCACGGTCAGCGAAGTGATCCGCGCCCTCAGTCGCATGGAGCCTGCCCTCTTCCCCTTCGGGAGAAATACCGCCGGCCGACGAGATCCACTCTGGGCAACGTCCGCCAAGCGCCGCTGGTGCCGCTCGACGCTATCGAGCGCGCGCCGAGTTTGCCTAACGAGTCCCTCCACAGGTGACCCCGATGGCATGCCGGTCCCCGGCTAGTAAGACACCCGGTCGGCACAATGACAAGGCCGCAGTGCCGGGGGCGCCGCCTGAGCCGCGTGCCCTGTTCACGGATTGTTTATTGCTGTTCGGTGACGTTATAGACTGTTCATTAGCGGCGTTATACGTTCAGGTCAGAGCCAATCCCAGGCGCGCTCAGCCCCAACGAGGAGGTTGACGAAATGACCTGTCGACGACGCCGCTGGTTCGCTGCGGTGCTGGCGCTCACCGCTGCCGGGCTTGCCTGCCCGGCAGCGATCCCGCAGTCGGTGGCCGACCCGCTCCCCGGCGCGCGGGCATCGGCGGTGATCTCCGGCGATGCGCGGTTCGAGGTGCTCTCGCCGACGCTCATCCGCACCGAGTACGCGGGCGACGCGCACTTCATCGACGCACCGACGTTCAACGCGATTGGCCGGGACGGCTTCGCCCCCACGCATTTCACGACGCGGACGACCCACGGCTGGCTGACCATCCAGACCCAGGCGCTGACCCTGCGGTACAAGGTCGGCTCCGGGCCGTTCGGTGCGGACAACCTGCAGGTCGGGCTGCGGGCAGGCCAGCAGCAGGTCACCGCCGACCCGTGGGCGGCGCAGACCGTCCCGACGTGCACCATCGGCGTGCTGTGCGAGGCCGAGGATCTCAGCCTCAACGGCGTGTCGGTGGCCAGCGACCACTCCGGCTACACCGGCCGGGGCTTCGCCGCCGGGTTCCAGAGCACCGGCAACTCGCTGTCGTTCCAGGTGAACGTGACGACCGCCGGGACGTACCAGTTCGACGCGCGTTATGCGAACTCCCTCGGGGGTGACGGGCAGGACACCACCCGCACGCTGACCGTCTCCGTCGACGGCGGCACCGGGCAGACGCTCACCATGCCGACGACCGCGGACTGGAACACGTGGGCCATCGTCTCCACCGATCTGGCCCTGCCGGCCGGAACGCACACGATCACGGTGGCCCGCACCGCGTCGGACCCCGGCAACGTCAACATCGACAGCCTCGCGCTGGTGACGCCCGGCGCGGCCTACCCGGCGCCCCCACCGCCGAAGCCCCAGACCTGCCAGTTCGGCACGGTGTGCGAGGCCGAGTCCGGCACCTTGGGTGGCTCCGCGGCGGTGGCCAGCGATCACAACGACTATTCCGGCACCGGCTTCGTGGCCGGGCTAGGGACCGGCGCGAGCGACACCATGCACATCGCCGGCGTCCCGCGGGCCGCCACCTATGCGCTGCAGCTGCGGTACGCCAACGCGCAGCCCACGCCCCGCCCGGTATCGGTCCAAGTTGGGTCGGCCGCGGCCGCCTTGGTCAGCTTGCCTACCACGAGCAGCTGGGACTCCTGGCGCACGGTCGCCTTCCCCGTCAAACTGGCCGCCGGCAGCAACGACGTCACGATCGGCTGCCCAGACGCGAACAGCTGCCAGCTCAACATCGACACCGTCGCGGTGGCCGCCCGGACCGCGCCGCTGCTGGCCCCGCACGCGCCGCTCGGCGGCTACCGGCGCGGCCTCGACGGGGTGAACGGCTCGGCGACGACCACGCCCGGGCTGCTCTACCAGGACGGCTGGACGCTGCTGAACGACACCGCGTCAGCCATCTTCGACAACGCGGCCAAGAAGGTCTCGCCGCGGCCCGGCCACGGCGGCCAGCCGTACCAGGACGGGTACGTCTTCGGCTACGGCCACGAATACCAGCAGGGACTGACCGACCTGGCGACGCTCACCGGGCCGTCCGAGCTGCTCCCGCGCTGGGCGTACGGCGTCTGGTATTCCGAGTACTACAACCGGACGGCCGCGGACTACGAGAACGTCATCCTGCCGAAGTTCCGCTCCGACGGCGTGCCCCTGGACGTGCTGGTGACCGACACCGACTACAAGTCACCGAGCACGTGGGACGGATGGGAGATGGACCCGGGCAAGTTCCCGGATCCCAAGGCGTTCTTCGCCTGGTCGAAGTCGCAGGGGCTGCACAACACGCTCAACATCCACCCCAGCATCTCGAGCTCCGACCCGCAGCTCCCGCAGGCGCAAGCGACCGCCAAGGGCGGCCTGACGAGCAGCGGCGGCAACTACGTCTTCGACTGGGGCAACCCGGACCAGCTCAAGGCGTACTTCGGCCTGCATCAGACGATGGAGCAGGACGGCGCCGACTTCTGGTGGCTGGACTGGTGCTGCGACCAGTCGTACTCGTCGCTGCCCGGCGTGACGCCGGACGCGTGGATCAACCAGCAGTACGCCATTGACACGGCCAAGAACATCGGGCGCGGGTTCGCGTTCTCCCGCGCGTACGGGTCACTGCAGGCCGGCGGGTACAGCGGCCAGCAGGGGCTGCCGACCGGGCCGTGGGCGGACAAGCGCACCACCGTGCACTTCACCGGCGACACGACCTCGGACTGGCCGACGCTGAAGTTCGAGGTCGGCTACACGCCGGGCGAATCGGCGTCCACCGGGCTGTCCGCGGTCAGCCACGACATCGGCGGATTCAACAACGACGGGACGCAGACGGCCGGCGCCGAGCCGGGCAGCACCAAGGAGGCCGATGACCTCTACGCCCGGTGGGTGCAGTTCGGCACGTTCCAGCCGATCGACCGGCTGCACGGCAACCACAGCGACCGGCTGCCGTGGCAGTACGGCCCGGCGGCGAAGACGTCCGCGGAGAAGTTCCTCAACCTGCGCGAGAACCTCGTCCCGTACACGTACACGCTGGCCGAGCAGGCCAACCGCACCGGGATCCCGGTCGTGCGGCCGCTGTACCTGCAGTACCCCGAGCAGCAGGACGCGTACGCCGAGGACGGCTCCGAGTACCTCTATGGCCCGGACGTGCTGGTGGCGCCGGTGACCACGCCCGGCATGACGGCGACGACGTCGGTATGGTTCCCGCCCGGCAGCACCTGGACGGACTATTTCACCGGCCAGACCTACGCCGGTGGCACGACGCAGGACGTCACCACTGACCTCGGCGCCATGCCGGTGTTCCTCCGTTCCGGCGGGATCATGACGACCCGCACCGGCAACGTCACCAACGACGTCCAGAACCCGCTGGCCAAGGTGACGGTCACCGTCGCGGGCGGAAGGTCTGGCTCGTTCGCGATGTACGAGGACAACGGGACGACGACCGACCTCCGGCAGAGCGCAACCACCCGGATCAGCTACACGGAAGGCGGGCCGGACCACACCGTCCGAATCGCCCCAGCGGCCGGTTCCTTCACCGGGCAGGTGCCGCAACGGCAGTGGACGGTGGCGTTCCTGCACGCGACGGCGCCCACCAAGGTCACGATCGACGGGCGGCAGGTCCCGGCCAGCTCCTGGAGATGGGACGCCGCGACCACCACGCTCACCGTCACGGCACCGGCCGGATCTGTCCACCGTCCGCTGATGATCAGCTACCGCTGAACGACCGGACGCAGGGCTCCGCGCCCGCCCGAACTCCGGGCGGGCGCGGAGCCCATCCCCCGGCGGTGCGTCGATCCCGACCGGCTGGTGCGCCGCGGGCGGCGGCCTTTCGTCGTAGCAGGACAGCGCCTCCAGGGGCGCTCACGCCAACCTCATCGGCGTCCCGTTCGGGCTGATTTGGCGAGAAGCTGCTGCAGACGTTCGATCTCTTCCGGCGTCTCGCGCATGCCGCCGATTAGATGGACGTGCAGGTCAGCCTTAGCGATCGCGACGAGGTCGCCATCACCCGCGCCAACGCCAGACTGTGGGTTCACGGTGCCGTTCACTGACGCCGCCTCATCCAGAGAGGCCTTTACGGAATCGCGGATGCCGAGCGTGGTGGGAAATCCCGTGGCATCGCCCCTGGACCCGCCTGTGTTTCTTACCACGGCCTGCTCCTGGACCGGTCCTCGACGGTGCCGATCGTCGCGTAGCGCACCGACGGCCCTGGACGCTGACAGGTCTTTGCGGCTCAAGCTCGCGTACAGCTGAGCGAGTGTGTAAACACGGAGTGTGACACGCTGTGAAACCATCTCGCAGACCAGTAACGCAGCGCGTGAGCCGGGTGGACCCGCGCGCACCGCTTCCCTGGCTGCCGCTCTCCTGATCGGCGTACTCTCACTCGCCGCCTGTGGCGGGACCGGCGGCGGGCCAACCCCGTCGGCTCAGTCAGCGCCGACTGCCACTCCCGGGACCCAGGGCACGCCGGCGAGCCCGGCGACATCGGCCAGCCCGTCTGCGATCTCGGTGCGCAGCCCGGCGTTCGCCGAGGGCGCGACGATCCCCGCCAGGTACACCTGCCGCGGCAGCAACACGCCGGTCCCGCTGAGCTGGACCGGCGTTCCGTCTAGCACCGCGAGCATCGCCCTGGTGGTGGATGACCCTGACGCGCCCGGCGGGACGTTCACCCACTGGGTGGTGTTCAACCTGCCCGCCACCGCCAGCGGCATCACCGGTGGCCACCTGCCGACCGGCTCGGCGGAGGCGCAGAACAGCAACGGCCGCGCCGCCTACTTCGGCCCGTGCCCGCCCGGCGGGACCCACCACTACCGCTTCACCGTCTACGCCGAGCCGAAACGGCTTCCGCTCCCGGCCGGGGCCCCGCTCGCGGAAGCACTGCACACGATCAAGGCAGAGCCCCTCGCCTCGGGACGGCTCACCGGACTGCTCAGCGCATGAAAGGTCGGCTCACGAGGATCGCGGTCGGCGCTGGCCGGCGGTCGATGCAGTCGGGTCGCTATTCCTGCGGTGACGAAGTGCCGGCGGCTGATCCGGGTGAGCTGTTGCGACATCGTCGCGACTCCCTTCGTCGAAGGAGATGTCGGGGCAGGATAGCGTGGACCGGGACTCGCTGCTCGTCACCGCGGTTGGCATGCCGATGCTGCTCGGCATGCACGCGCTACCCTGCAAGCTCCTGAAGGATTGAGCGAGTCAGCCGGGTTCGTTCGAGAATTCTGTTCCGAGAGTGTTCCCCGGGTGTCGTATCGCGGTGGCTCGCGATTCATGCTGTCGGCATAGACCAACAGCTATGCGCAACTCTCGCCCCTCTGGCACGCGCCGCCACCGCGCGTACGCGGTTGCCGCCGCAGCCGCAGCCCTGCCGCTCCTGGCGGTCACGCCGTCCGGTTCCGCCGCGGCCACCACAGCCGCCGCAACGGCTCCCGGTGACGGCTGGATCAGCCAGGTCAAGTGGACATCGCAGCGGATCGCCCCTGGTGTCACGGTGCGCGACGGAGTACTGTCCAGCCCGGCCGCCGCACCGTACTGGACCGTCACGATCGACGCCACGACAACCAGCTCGATAACCGGCAAGCCCGCCAATGCCGAGCTCGGCAACCCGAGCTGGGCGGCGGCGACAGCAAGCAAGCTCCAGGCAGACGGCTACACGCCCATGGTCCAGGCCGTCGACTGGCCGGACTACTCCGACACACCGCACGGGCTCGAAGGCATGCGCGTGCGGACCGGGGACTTCTCAACCCAGTCAGCGGCCCAATCGGCCGCCACCGCCTTGCAGGGTCTCGGCTTCACCACGGCCACCGTCGAGTGGACCGGCTATGACGCGGACCAGGCGCCGGACGGGGAGCAGATCCACGAGGCGATCATCGATCCGCGGCTCGCCCGCATCGAGGTGACTCACCACGGGATCGTCGCCCAGCGCCAGACGACGTCTTCGGTCGCCGCCGCCCTCCACGCGCTGGTGGCCACCAACGCCGGGTTCTTCATCACCTCCAGCAGCTTCGGATTCCAGGGCGTCCCGGATGGCGTGGCCGTCTACGACGGCCAGCTCGAATCGATGAACAACGGCCCCAGGGCGGCGCTGATCATCGACCACGGCCGGCCGCGGATCGCGAATCTGGAAGCCTCCGTCTCCGTCCGCGCCGGCCAGGCTTCCTACCCGGTCAACGGCATCAACCGCATCCCCGGCATCGTCCAGGACTGCGGCAGGCCGGGATCCGAGCCGACGTCGCAGCCCCGTCAGGACATCACCTGCACCGAGAGTTCCGAACTCGTCCTGTTCACCGGCCAGTTCGGCACCGCCACGCCGAGCGGCTCCGGGACCCAGGCCGTCCTCGGACCCGACGGCACCGTGCTGTCGGTGGGGCCGCAAACTGGCGGTAACGTGCCTGCCGGCGGTTCGGTGATCCAGGGCATCGGTGCCGCCGGGGCCTGGCTCGCCCAGCACGCCGTCACCGGCCAGCGCCTATTTATTTCCGAACGCATCACCGATACGGCCGGTCGCACGATCCCTCTGTCGCAGGGCGTAAGCGCGGCCAGCGCCGCACCTGATCTCCTGCAGAACGGCCACGCTGCGATCGACGCCGCCAGCGAGGGCGTCATCAACCCGGCCGACCTGACGTTTAACTTCGCCTGGGCCGAAGACCGCCAGCCCCGCACCATCGCCGGGATCGACCGGCACGGCCGGCTCATCCTCGTCACCGTCGACGGCCGCCAGCCCGGGGTTAGCGAAGGCGCCACCCTGACCGAGGAGGCTTCTCTGATGCGGTCGCTGGGCGCGGTGAACGCGATGAACCTCGACGGCGGCGGCTCCACCGCCATGGCCGTCAACGGCGCGCTCGTCAACCACACCTCGGACGCCACCGGGGAGCGGGCCGACGGGGACTTCGTCGTGGTGCTGCCGCCAGCGGCCTAGCAGGACCTAGCTCGCCCTCTCCCGGGCTGGCTCGCGACGCCGTGCTGACATCTTCCCAATGTGTCAGCACGGCGTCGCGGCATTGTCGCGGTCAGCAGGCTGGTATGCCGCGATGATGCAGCCTCGCCACCGAGGCCGAACTCCGGCACGTGCTGGAGGCCCGGGAGGTGCTCCAGGCGCGACGATGGGCTTGTCGGCGCGCCGGGCGAACCAGTCGAGGGCCTGGGCGGCCGCGCATGCATCAAGGAACAGAATCCCTTTCCAGTGGGCGGATCTCGATCCGGCGGGCGAGCCGTTCGATCTGCTCACGGTCGCCTGTCGCCAGCCCGTGCCGGGTACTGTTGAGGGCGCCGGCCGCGGCGCCGAGCCGCAAGGCCTGTGTCAGGTCAGTCCCCCGGGCCAGGTCGGCGGCCAGGCCGCCTGTCATCGAGTCACCGGCACCGCGAGGATCTGCCCCTTCGAATACGGGCATGTGCACCTCGGCAAAGCGGCCATCGGCCAGGACCAGCGCTGGCTCGGCCGCGCGGGACACGATCACGGTCGTGGCCCCGTCCCGGGCCAGGGCTCCCATGGCCCTCATCAACTCGGCCGGATCGTCCGATTGGGCGCGGCCGTCGCCGATCAGGTCTTCGTGGCTGACCTTCAGCACCGTGGCCCGGCCTGCCACGGCGGCAGTGAGGCATTCGCCGGACAGGTCCGCGACGACCGGCACGCCTCCGGTAACCAGATTGCTGGCCAGCCGGCGGTAGGTGTCAGGTGGCAGCACATGCTCACCATCGGGCCCGGCCAGCACCGCGACGTCCGATTCCAGGCCTTCAACCACCGCCATGTTGAAAAGCTCGTCGAGCTGATGCCGTCCCAGGGGAGGAGGCGGGGCCGAGGCGATGACCCGGCGCTCACCACTCCGCCGGTCATGGACGTAGCTGCCGTTGTCGGCGGCGGATGGCGAGCGGCAAATTCCGATGCCCTCACGCTGCACCAGCGTGGGCAGCACCGCACCGATCTCGCCGCCGAATGGCCCGCACAGGCGCACCTCGACGGCCAGCCTCGCCAGCAGCCGGGCGATCCACACGCCCTGCCCGCCAGCGTGCAGATGCGTCTGCGGTGAGCCATCAGGCCGTTGCTCGACCGTGACGGTCAGCAGCGGGGAAGGAGCGAAGACCATGGCTCGCGGCGCGACCCGCTGCGCCCGCTCATCACGGGACAGGTCATCGCCCGGCCTGGCAGACGTTGCCATTACGGCCCTCCTCGTGCCAGAGATGACCAGAGACCCACAGGTCTGCTTCCCCCAGCCGGCGCATCATGCACCGCGACCGCTGTTAGACGGCGTTGCGCCGCCGGCGGTTCTCGCGCAGCTCGGCTCCGCCGATCGCGCCCATGGTGCCCAGCAGCGACCCCATGACGCCGAGCATGATCGTGATCCCGAGGACTTGCCGTTCGAGAGAGACGTTGATGAAGTCGCGCATCGAGGTCATGCCGCATCTGTTCGACATCCTGCACGGCGGCTGCCGGGCCGGTGGCCACGCCTCGGCCCGCTATACCGCACATGGCATCGGCCTTACAATCCGGGGCATGAGGCTGCCTATCCGCTGGGCGCAGGGTGCGGCGATGGCAGCCCTCGTGGCAATGGTGTAGGCGTCGACGCCTGCCCCCGCTGACTCACATGTCCAGTCCCGCGGCGAGCTCGCGCCACTGCGCCCGGGGTAGTGCCGGGCGCTCACCCGTGACGACCAGCAGGACGACGTGGTCGGCTCCCGCGGCCTGGTGGGCGGTCACGCGTTCCCGTACGGCGTCGGTGTCGCCCCAGGCGAAGGTGGCGTCGATGAGCCGGTCGCTGCCGCCGTCGAGCAGATCGTCCTCGGTGAAGCCGAGCCTCAGCAGGTTGTTGGTGTAGTTCGGCAGCCGCAGGTAGAAGTCGAGGTGCTGCCGGGCGACGGCGCGTGCCCGGTCGGCGTCGGCGTCGAGCACGACGTTGACGTCGGGGGCGAGCAGCGCGTCCGGGCCGAGGATCTGCCGGGCGGTCGCGGTGTGCTCGGGAGTCACGAGGTACGAGGTGGCACCGGCGGCGCGGTCGCGGGACAGCGCGAGCATGCGCGGGCCGAGCGCGGCGAGCACCCGGTCGGCAGGCCGCGAACCGGCCGCGTCGAGCCGGTCGAGATAGGCGACCATGGCGGTGTACGGCCTGCGGTAGTCCTTGACGAGCGCGGCGTGGCTGGCACCGAGTCCCAGCAGAAAGCGGCCCGGGTGGGCAGCGTCCACCTCGGAGCGCTGGGCCGCGACGTCGGCCGCGTCGTGCGCCCAGATGTTGAGGATCCCGGTCGCGACCACGATCCGGGACGTCGCCTCCAGCAGCGGCACCGCGTCCCGCACGCCCGGGCAGCGGCCCAGCCAGATCGCGCCGTACCCGAGATCCTCCAGCTCCGTCGTCGCCTCGCGGATCGCGCCCGCGGCCGCGGGGTCCTTGTCGCCGTGCTCGAGACTGCAGACGCCCACCCGGCCAAGATCCATCACTCGCTCCAAACAACTACTTCTTGCCCTGTCCTGAGGGGTACCCATTGTCCTGAGGGATACCCGTGGACAGGGCGGCGACGAACGCCTCCGGGGGTACGTCGACGCTGCCCTTGCCGAAAACCTCATCCGTGCACGTCAGGCGGCGTGCTCGTACTCGTGGATAATGCCGCCAAGGCGATCGCATCGTCGTATGCCGGGGCGGGCAATCTGCTTCGGATCGGCGATCGGCGTGGGCAAGGGGTACAGCGGGCGGGCGCTGGTGATGCCCTGGTGCGGGCGGTGTCCGTTGCAGAACTGCCCGGACTCGCGTAGAGCGTGGAGCAGGTGCCGCTGGTTCCAGATCAAGGTCCGGTCCAGCAGTTCGCGCCGGCAGGTCTGCACCCAACGTTCCATGATCGAGTTCATTCTCGGCATCTGAGCGCCGCTGAGCACGACCTCGATCCCCGCATCCTTCAGGACGGCATCGGACAGGACGGGGAACCTCTCGTCCCGGTCCCGGATCAGATATCGCGCCCGGCAGCCCGTGTCCTCAAGGTCCATGACCAAATTCTTCGCGGCCTGCGCCACCCAGGCGGCGGTCGGGTGCGCAGTCGTGCCCAGGATTCGGATCTGGCGGCTGGCGTGCTCGATGACGGCAAACACGTACATCCGCGCCCCGGACAAGGTGACCGTCTCAAAGAAGTCGCATGCCAGCAGAGCGCCGGCCTGGGAACGCAGGAAATCCGCCCTCGTGCTGCAGGCCCGCTCCGGTGCCGGATCGGCTCCGGCCTGCTGCAAGATCTCCCACACGGTGGACGCGGCCACCTTCACGCCCAGAACCAGCAGTTCGCCGTGCACCCTCCGGTAGCCCAACTGGGGTTCTCCCTCACTAGGCGCAACACCAAGGCTCGCACGGAGCGCACGGTCGGCGGCCGGCCAGGGCGCTTGGGCCGGGAGGCCGCCGCGTGGCGGCGCGCGAGAAGATCGCGGTGCCAGCGCAGCACCGTGTCCGGGCGCACCAGCAGCCGCACTCTGCCGGGCACGTCCACCGGTAGCCGATGGAGCAAGGCTGCCAGGAACGCCCGATCGCCCGGGGTGAACCGCACCCGTTCGTTGCCGAGTTGGCGTTCCAGCACCGTGATCTGGTGGTGCAGGGCGAGTATCTCGATGTTTTTATCCCGATCGCTATCGGCAGCAGGCGCAGCAAGGCGAAAGCGCTGGTTACACCCAGGTAGGCCAATGGTCGGTGAGCCACACGCCGGCGAGCAGCGAGAAGGAGCCAGGGCGCCCGTCCGGTTCGCCCGGCGTCAGTCCGTCGACGTGCGGGCCGCCCGGCCGATGCGGCCAGGGCGGGATCGTCGTCGCCACCTGCGCGAAATCGGGGTCTTCGACGGCGAATCCGCACACAGCAACTGGGCGGCGAGCTCCCCGATGCCCGTCTCCCGGTAGAAGTCGACCAGCGGATGGCCAGCCGCAGGGAAGCGTGGCCACAGGAAATATGGCCCGACGTGATCGTCGGCGTGAGGCTGCTGCTCCAGCATCGCGGCGATCACCTTGCGCCCCGCGATGATCTGCCCGCCGCTGAGCACGTCGGGAATCACCACGAACCCCTGCTGGCAGAACGCGGTCCGGGCCTCGCCAGTGATCGTCGTCATGCAGTTCAGTGCAACAGGCAGCGCATTCGCCCAGCAACCGGATTACCCGCGCTGCCCGCGCCCGGACATCAGTCGCAGCCAGCACCGACACCCGATCACCAGATCAGCGACGGAGTCGGCAAACCTGATCGACGCTCCGGCGCCGCATGGGCGGAGCGTACGCTCACTGCCATGGCTGTGGTCGGTTGGGCGTACGAACTTGCGGAGTCCTTGCTCGCTAAGCCCCTGCCGCGCCGGTGGGCTCACACCCGCGGGGTAGCAGCCCGCGCCGAGTCGCTGGCTCCGGTCCTCGGGGAGGATGCCGAGGCGCTTGGGGCAGCCGCAGTGCTGCATGACATCGGGTACGCGCCGGCCGTGGCCCTAACGGGCTTCCACCCTCTGGACGGGGCTCGCCACCTGCGGACGCTGCCTGTGGTGGACGAGCGGGTCGTGCGGCTAGTGGCCAACCACTCCTTCGCACTGCTGGAAGCCGAGGAGCGGGGGCTGCGGGAGGCCCTGGCGACAGAGTTTCCGCAGCTGGATGACGGGCTCCTAGTGGACGCCCTGGTGTACTGCGACATGACCACCACTCCCGATGGGATGCCGACGACGTCTTACGCGCGGGTGGACGAGATCCTCGGTCGCTACGGTACGGACAGCGTGGTCGGACGGTTCATCCGCCGGGCCGCACCCGCCATCCACGAGAGCGTGGCGCGGGTGCAGGCACGGCGCCGTGCGGCTGGGCTCGCCTTGTAGGCTCCCTCAGCCCAGATAGGGGTAATTGCGGGAGAGGTAGTGGCCGATCTGCTCCCGCATGCTCGCGTGGATGTCGAGTCCGTCGGGTTCCTCGGGCAGGACCCAGCGCACGCCGTCGGCCTCGTCGTTCACCGTCGGAGCGCCGCCCACCGGGCGGCCGATGTAGGCGGCTTCGTACTGCTGCCGGATTTCCCCGTCGGTGTACTCGATGATGTGCGCCGGGTTGGAGTAGACGCCGAGGAAGCCGGTGACTTCGGCGACGATGCCGGTCTCCTCCTCGCATTCGCGGACGGCGCACTGCACGGGGCGCTTCGCGAGCACCTCGCATAGCAGGAGAACGTGTCACACTGACCCCGTGGACGTCACCATTCTTAACCGCGAGATGTACACCGAGGCGGTCGCCGCGCGCCTGCTCCGGGTGGCGCCGTCAACCCTGCACTGGTGGCTCGAGGGCCGCTCCCCGCGGTA
>DASQVO010000067.1:0-6238 GCA_035640715.1 Streptosporangiaceae bacterium | reverse complement strand
TCCATCGTCCTGGCGGACGAGGTGCTCACCCCGGACTCGTCCCGCTTCTGGCCGGCCGATGAGTGGCGGCCCGGCCAGCCGCAGCATTCGCTGGACAAGCAGTTCCTCCGCGACTGGTCCGCGACATTGGAGTGGGACCGTACCCCGCCCGGTCCCGTGGTCCCCGGCGACATTGTCGAGGCCACCCGGGCCCGTTACGCCGACGTTTATGAACGGCTCACCGGAAGCTCCTGGAAAAGCGCCTAACGGCGCCGGGCGACTTTCTGAATGCCGGACCATCAGCCGGTGCGCGGGGGCCGGGCAATCCGCCGCACGAATGCCGGCCCCCGCGCCGGGATTCATCCCGCCGCATCCGGCTGGGGCCTCCACCCGGGCCACCAACCGCCCCAGCGGAGCCTGGCCGGCACCGCTGGGCACCACCTGCTGTCACACAGGCCAGAACCGCCATACGGCAGCATCAAGCATAGTAGTGGTAGGTGTTGACATTCGCTCCGGGGTTTTTCTCACAGTACCCGTGGCCCTGCGCCGCAACGTGCGCCATGCACGCTTCGCGGTTCGGGAAGTCCTGCCCCACGTGTGAAGGCCGGCCGGGCGCAGTTGGGCGCGCCTGGTGCACGGTCTGGCTGGGCGTGGCAGCTGTTGCCGGGTGCGCAGTACTTGCGGACGCCGCGCTCGTCAGTCCCAGGCCGCTGGCTGCGGCAGCCGCAGCCACCGCAACCGCGAACCGCTTAATCCAGGTCATGATTCCTCCCCGTTAACGCCGGAATCTTGCAGATCGTGGTTAGCGCCGCACGGCCATCCGTGGCCGGCTGCGCCGGGGCCCCAGGGATCTGGTGCCCGGATTTCCAGGGATCTGGTCCCTGGATTTAAACGCTAAAATAGGCGCGGCTGCCAGTCAATGGACCAAGGCCCCGAATGCCGGGAGAACAAGGTCCCCGCGCCCAGTGCCGGCGACTACGCACTATTACGTGATCACCATTATATGATCACGTAATAGTGATCGCCATTACGTGATCGCCATTACGTGATCGCGGGCATAAGACCGCCATCGACCGCAGCGCCCAGGAATGACCGTCAATACTGCGTGTCGTATACGTGATTGACGTATACTTCATCTATGGCTATGACGACGATACGCGTGGAAGCCGAGGTGCGGGACCGTCTCGCGGCCATGGCTGCGGCGCACGGCCGGAGCCTCGGTGCGGAACTGCGGGCAATGCTGGACGAGATGATGTGGCAGGGCATCGAGGCGGGGTACCGGAGGCTCGCGGCGCAGCGGGAGGGGATGGCGGCATATCAGGCCGAGGCCGCCGAATGGATATCGGCCGACCTCGGCGACATGGCCGCCAGTGCTGCTGAGGAGTACCCGGAGTACAACTCGTGACCAGCGGCGACGTGCTGCTTTGTGATCTTAATCCGGTGGCTGGCCGGGAGCAGGGCGGCATCCGCCCGGTCGTCGTGGTGTCGCACCATCGCTATTCAGTGATACCCGGGCTGTTCCTCGCGGTGCCGCTGACGAGCCGGGATCACGGCCTCGACCATCACATAAGGGTCCCCGCGGATGACGACACGGGGCTGAAACAGGTTTCGTATGCCATGACTGAGCAAGTCCGTGCCATCTCCGGGCAGCGAGCCGGACGCCAGCTCGGCAGGGTAAGCAGCGAAACGCTGACAGAGATAAGCCGCTACCTGCATCTTTTCATCGCCTGAGCCACTTGCGGCTTCCGGCCAGTGAGTCTCCTCCGGCGCCAGGTCAGGCCTACAGCCCGCTGCCCGCGGGACCGCCCGGCCGCCATCGCCAGCCGCCGCGGTCGCCTTCCTCCGCGACGACCCGGTTGCGGATAGTTCCCACGCCCTCGATGGTGACCTCGATAACGTCGCCCGGCTGCAGCCAGACAGGCGGCTTCCGGGCAAATCCGACGCCGCCGGGGGTCCCGGTGGCGATGACGTCACCGGGCCGCAGCGTCGTGAACGAGGAGAAGAACTCGACAGCGCTCGGGACATCCACGATCATCTGCGAGGTCCGCGCCGACTGCATGACCTGGCCGTTGAGCACCGTGGTGAGTGCCACGTCGGCGATGTTCACCTCGTCCGGCGTGACGATCTCCGGGCCGATCGGCATGCTGCCGTCGAAGTTCTTGCCCGCCGTCCACTGCGACGCGGCCCGCTGCCAGTCCCGCGCTGACGCGTCATTGAGCACGGTGAAGCCGGCGATGGCGTCCATCGCCTTGCCGGCGGGGATGTAACGGCCGCCGGCGCCGATCACGATGCCGAGCTCACCCTCATAGTCGAACCGCTCGGTGAGCGCCGGCCGGACCAGGTCGGCATAGGGTGCCAGGACCGTCTCCCGGCTGCGCACGAACGCGTCGGGGAAGGTGGGCATCTCCCGGCCGCCTTCGAGAACGTGCTCGCTGTAGTTCAGGCCCAGGCAGAGGATGCGCTCCGGCGCCGGAACGGCAGGCCCCAGGTCCTCGGGGCCGTACTCACGCCCGTCACCGGACGTCAGCGCGCGGGCGGCGTCTAGCGCCGCCGGGCCGCCGGCGAGGAACGACTGGACCTCGGCGTACTGCGGATTACCGGTCGCCGCACCGATGTCCACGTAGCCGCTGCGGGCCCGCACATGCAGGCGTGGTCCGGTCGTCGTGCTGATGGTGGCAAGCCTCACGGGGCTGATCTCCTCAGACCAAATTGGTTGCTAGCGCTAACGGCTTGATCATAGGTCTCCCCCCTCGGGGAGTAGTACCGGGGTGGGACGGAAGGCGCAAGCCCCGGCCCACCCCGGATCAGGCCCGCAGCCCCAGGATCACGTGCCCGTTGACGCGGTCACCAGCCGGAACCGGACCCGTACCCCGAGCCGGACGAGCCCGATGAGCCCGATGAGCCCGATGAGCCCGGCGAACCCGAACTCGAACCCGACGCGCCCGAGCTCGTCGACGTCTTGGCCGTGGTCAGCACCTTCCCGCTGATCACGTGCCATACGCCGCCTTCGCCGTTGCCCGAGGTCTCACCCGGCGCCATGTCCGCGGCGTAGGCGTAGAGCGGATACCCGTTGTAGGTGGCCTGGATGGTTCCGCCCACCCGGGTGATCGTGCCGAGCTTGCCTGCCAGCGTGATGCCCATGGCGGCCATGGGCTTGCCCTTGAGGGCCGGCCAGGCGGTAAGGCACTGGCCCGTACAGGTCGGCTGGCCGTTCTTGTGATCCTTGGAGTACCAGTAGAGCGTGTAGCCCTTGGCATTGGCCAGCACGTCGCCGATCTTCGTCTTCTTGATCGTGAGCGTCGCCGCCGCACCGCCGGAGGACCCGGAGCCTGTCGATCCGTAGCCCGGCGAACTCGACGATGACGGGGTGGACATCGAGTTCGTGGAGCTACCGCCGTATGCGGAGCCGGGGGTTGCCGAAGAGGTCCCACACGCAGCCAGCAGGAGGACAAGCGTTCCGAGACCGGTAACCGCCCATCCGCGCTTGCGCATAATGTCTCCCATCACATTGGCGTCCATTTACGTGAAGCTCTTCACTAAGGACACACCAACGGTGTTCAACGAACGCACCAGAACCGGCCGGGCGTCACCACGACGTAATCACGGAGATCACGTCGTGGACGGCCCCGGCCGGCAGCCGGCTACCCCGTGAGCCGAAAGCCGGCTACCCGGCGATCCGCTGGCAGAGCCACGCGAGCGACATCGGGTACCGGTAGTCGATACCCATGTGGGTGGCGTCGAACAGCTCGAAGCGGATCACGTCGTCAGATACGCCGGCCTCCCGCAGCGCCGCGTGAAACGCCTCGGCGCCGAGGTCGAGGAACCACTCGTCCCGGGTGCCCGCGTCGATCCAGATGGCGCGCAGCGAGCGCAGCGCATCCGCGTACTTCGGGACCATCCGGACCGGATCCCAGTCCAGCCAGCGCTGCCACACCTCCGGCCGGATCCCCCCTGTCGAAGGGTCGAACGGCAGGTCGACGGCGCCGTCCTCGCGGGCGGAGAAGCATGCCGACACGCCGAGCAGCATGAGGAGGTCGTGGTCTTCTTCCCTGGTGAAGGACACCCTCGCGCGGAAGTCGTCCCACCAGCGCCAGATGTCTCCGTCGTAGCCGCGCAGATGGCGGACGGACTTGGCGAACTCGGGTATGTAGCAGTACTCGTACAGCGAGTCGCCCGCGTGCGTCGCGAGCGCGCCGAAAAGATCCGGCCGCAGCATCGGCGTGATCATCGCGCCGAAGCCCCCGCTGGACTTCCCCGTGATCGCCCGGTTCGCCGCGGCCGGCAGCGTGCGGTAGTGCTCGTCCACCCAGGGCACCACTTCCTCGCAGAGGTAGGAGTGGTAGCGGCCGGTCCCGGGTGAGTCCACGAACTGGCTGCCGCCGTAGGCGGTCCAGGCGTCCACGTACACGACGATCGCGGGTGGCGCCTCACCGCGCGCGAACACGGCGTCAGCCGCCTCGGGGAAGGGCTGGCGGTACGGCGACCGGTTGCGCCACATGGCCAGGTGCCCGGTGTAACCCTGGATCACGTAGACCGACGGGTAGCGGCGGCCCGGATCCTCCTCATATCCCGGTGGCGCGTAGACGAGCAGTGGCCGCTCATGCGGGTCCCCGAGCGGGTTACCGCGCAGCAGTTCGCTGGCGATCACATGCTCATCGATGCGGCCGGCCAGATCAGCGGACCAGGGCAGCATTTCGTCTCCTTCCAGGGCGGCTTACGCCCACCCTAAAGGAGAGGGCTGAGGTGCTTTTGCAGGGCCACAGTGATCTCGCCGGGTGCCTCGTAGTTCGCCAGGTGGGAGGCACCGCGGACGACGGTTAGCCGGGCACCGCCGATCGCGCGCGCGATCTGGGCGCCGTGCCAGGGCGGCGTCGCCGGATCCTCGCTGGCCGCGATCACCAGCGTCGGTGCCGTGATAGCCGGGAGCATCGGGCGCAGGTCCATTGCGGCGATGGCTTCCGCGCAGCCGGCGTAGCCCTCGGGGCCGGTGGCCGTCAGCATGTCCACGACCGTTGCCACGGCGTCCGGCTGCCGCTGGAAGAAGCCGGGCGTGAACCATCGGGCCACGACCTGCTGGACGAGCGATCCCATTCCTTCCGAACGAGCCTTCGCGGCGCGCTCGGCCCACATGGACGCCGGGGGCAGATGCGCCGACGTGCAGCACAACGCGAGCCGGGTGATCCGTTCCGGAGCGTTCGCAGCCAGCCACATGCCGGCCATCCCGCCCAGCGAGACGCCGCAGTAGGCCACCTGGCCGATGTCGTGGGAGTTCAGCAGGGCGAGCACGTCCGTGCCGAGCTCCGCAATCGTGTATGGGCCGGGTGGCGCCGGGGACTGCGCACCGGGCACGCCGTGGCCGCGCATCTCCAACCTGAGCAGGCGGAAGTGGTCGCGTAGCACGCTCGCCTGCCGCTCCCACATGCCCTGGTTCGTGCCGATCGAGGTGCCGAGCGCCACGACCGGCGCGCCCAGCGGCCCCTCGATCCATGCCGCCAGGCGTACCTCAGACATCGAAGAAGACCGTCTCGCGCTCCCCCTGGAGCCTGATGTCGAACCTCAGCACATTCCCGGGCTCCGCCACCGCGATGAGCGTGTCACAACGCTCTCGTTCGGGAATCGAGGACAGTACCGGATCGGCGGCGTTCGCTTCGGCCTCGTCGGGGAAGTACAGCCGGGTGACCACGCGGTCCAGCAGCCCCCGCGCGAAGACCGAGATGTTGATGTGCGGCGCCTCAGCCCCGCCCTCGGGGCAGGGCAGCGGGCCGGGCTTCAGCGTGACGATCCGGTAGGAGCCGTCCGGCGCGGTCTCGCACCGGCCGAACCCGCGGAACGACCGGTAGCCGGAGGGTGAGGCGCCGCGCGGGTCGTGCGGGTGCGCGAACCGGCCCTCCGGGTCGGCCTGCCAGGTCTCGATGAGCGCGTCGGGGATCGTGTTCCCGGCGCCGTCGAAGACCCGGCCGGCGATCGTGACCGCGCCCGGGGTGCCCTCGGGCACGACGAAGGGCCCGTCCGCCCACGGCAGCCGCATCGCGAAGAACGGGCCGACGGTCTGGGATGCAGTGATCAGCTCACTCACGTGTGCTCCCCACTTTCGAAGACGGTCGCTTCGCGGCCGCGTAGCACGATGTCCCAGCGGTAGCCGAGCGCCCATTCGGGCTGGGTGAGGTCGATGTCGAACTTCGCGATGAGGCGTTCCCTGGCCCGCGGGTCCGGCACCGAGTTGAAGATCGGGTCGAGCGGCTGGAGCGGGTCGCCCGGG
>DASQVO010000066.1:0-47531 GCA_035640715.1 Streptosporangiaceae bacterium | reverse complement strand
TGGGCCAACAATAATGAGACACGGCCCGTAATGGGCCGGATTCACTGCCGCCCGTCGGCACGCGCGTCGGTGTCACCGGGCAATGTCAGACGAGTCCGCAGGGGTGACCGGGTGGCCGCGTCAGTGGGCTAGGCCGAGCTCGCCGGCCCGCACCCCGGCCTGGAAGCGGGAGCCGGCATCGAGCGCGGCCATCAGCTCGGCGACCCGCCGCCGGTAGGTGCGCAGCGAGGTGCCCAGCCGCCGGGCGGCCGCCTCGTCGGTGAGACCCGCGCCGAGCGCCCGCAGGACCTCCCGGGCCTCGGGAGCGAGCTCGGGGACCTCGCCGCGCAGGCAGGCGCCGAGGTCGATGGCCGCCTCCCAGGCCGCGGTGAACAGTGAGTAGACCCCGCCCACCAGGACCGGGGACGTCGTCACCGTGTACTCGCGGCCGAGCGGCGACGGCTGGCCGGCCAGGATCGCCACCCGCCGGTCCAGGATGATCGTCTCGTGCGGCAGTGGCGCGGAACTGATCCGCACCTGCGAGCCCGCCGCGTCGAGCCGCCGCAGGTGCGCGCGCTGCGCTTCGTCGGCCAGCGCCAGCGGGCTCATCAGCTTGCGCACCGTGAAGCCGTCCGTGCCGTGGGCAAGCACCCGCCGGGCGACCGCGGACCGGGCCTCCGGCTGCGACCAGGTGGCAAGGTCGCGGGCCGCGCAGGCGAACTCCTCGTGCACCGCGTCGAACAGGTGCCCCGCCCCGGCGATGAGCTCCGCATCGCCGCGCACCGTGCTGGTCTGGCCATCAGCCACGCGCTCAGTATGCTTGCCGTCTCCAGGTCCGGCAAATGGCAGCAACCTGCCAGCTCCTCGCCACGGCCACGGGGCCGGGGCAGGCTGTGAGCATGACGAGCACAACGAACACCAGCCAGCCCGCCGCCGCCTCCGGCACCTTCGCGATCGGTGGCGACCTTCCCGTCGCGCGGCTCGGCTTCGGCACGATGCGGCTGCCTACCGGGACCTTCACCGGCCCGGTCCGCGACCCGGAGGACGGGATCGCGGTGCTGCGCCGCGCCGTCGAGCTAGGCGTGAACCACATCGACACCGCGAGCTTCTACCGGCGTGGAGGCGTCGTCGCCAACGAGCTGGTCCGCCGGGCGCTGGCCCCCTATCCCGACGGCCTGGTGATCGCCACCAAGGTCGGCCCGATGCTCGGGCCGGACGGCATCCCCGCCCTGCAGGCCACCGCGGGCCAGCTACGCGGCCTGGTGGAGGATAACCTCCGCGAGCTCGGCGTCGACCGTCTCGACCTGGTCTACCTGCGGGTCGGCGCGCTGAACCCGCCCGGCGGCGAGCCGATCGCCGAGCGGTTTGCCGCGCTGGCGAAGCTGCGCGAGGAGGGCCTGATCCGGCATCTGGGCGTCAGCAACGTCGACGCCGCGCAGCTCGCCGAGGCCCGCGCGATCGCCCCGGTCGCCGCCGTGCAGAACGCGTTCCACGTGCACGCCACCGCGGACGCCGCGCTGCTGGCGGAATGCACCCGGTCCGGCACCGCGTTCGTACCGTTCTTCCCGCTTGGCGGCGGCCTCGACCCGATCGACACGACCCGGCTTGAGAAGACCGCCGCCCGGCACGGGGCGACCGTCCAGCAGGTCGCGCTCGCCGCGCTGCTGGCAGCCTCCCCGATGATGCTCCCCATCCCCGGCACCGGCAGCCTCGCCCACCTGGAGGAGAACGTCGGCGCGGCCAGCGTCCAGCTCACACCGGAGGACATCGCCAGCCTCGCCGGGTAACGGCGTGGACGCCGAGGCGCCCGTGGGCGGTGCGGCCCGATAACGAGGCCGCACCCGCACGGAGCGCCGGGCGTGGCTGTTGCCGTGATTCCTGGGACGGGTGCCCATTGCGGGAGGGCGCGCACCATGGACGCGGTCGGCAAGGCCCACGTCGTGCGGGACGCCGACGGGCGGGCCGGGCGAAGTCGCGAAGGTCTCCGCCTATACGCTCAAGGGCCTCCCCCCGGCCCTGGAAGACGCCCGGTTCCGGAGCTTCCGCGGCACGCCCCGGGGTGATTGTCGTCATGGCGGACGGCCACACACGATCATCCGCCGCTTCCAGCACGGCCGGGAGATCCCGCTGTCAGCCTCCCGGAACTCCATGAAGAACCGGAGATCGGCACCCCGCCCAAGCTCCACCGCAGCGACAGCCATCGCCCCGCCCGTCGTCAGTGATCCCGCCCCTGGGCCAACAACAGCGAGACACGATCCGTAACGGGCCGGATTCAACCGACATCTTGGGCTCCGCCTGCTGCGGGAGGTCGCGACCGCTGGCGCCTACACTCACACGGTCCATCGGTTTTGAGTCCTGGATGCGGAGGTTCTTGTGAGCGTGATGGTCACCGGAGCATCGGGCCGCCTCGGTCGGCTCGTGGTAGGGGCGCTGCTCGAGCGGGTGTCGGCCACCGAGCTGATCCTGGTCTCCCGGCGGGTGCCGAACGCGGTCAGGCCGCCGAAGCGCTGCCGGTCCACGACCTGGCGCACGCTGGCGGGCAGGCTGGTCAGGTCCGGGCAGTCGCTGGCCGGCACTGACCCGATGTAGTGCAGCCCGGTCCTGGCCAGGTGGGCGAAGTTGTCCGCCGAGTTCTGCCCGGCGTCGAAGACCACCGTCATATCCGGCGCGCTTGCGGGGATCCCGGCCGCGTTACAGACCGCCTCGTACTGGGTGACAAGCTGGCCGATCATGTGCGGGAACTGGGTGAGGTCCGGGCGGTCACCGGGATAAGCGTGCCAGGTCAGCGGGATCCCACCGTCCCGGGTCACCACCAGCCCCAGCCCCACCAGCCGCAAGCCGGCCCGCTTCTGCTTGGCCTTGCCGCGCTGCGCGATCGGCGCCTTCAACCCCGCAGCCGGGTCGACCTCAGGAAACCATGATCATCGGAAACTCGGGCTAGGGCACCGGCTCGCTGTCCGTGGGGTTATCCGTGCCGTGCTCGTGACTCCTGACCATTGCGGTGACCTCTTGCGTGATACCGATCGAGGGTCCGCCGATCAGTTCCCATGCCCGGGCGATCCCGATCAGGAAGCAGACGACCACCAGGATCGCGATGGTGTTCACGGCGCCGGAGTTGCCCGGCTGGGCGATCACGTCTGCTCCCTCGATCAGCTGGATTACGAAGGTTACTGCCAGCCCGAGCAGGAACAGGGCATCACGCATCGTGCCCCACCGCACCTGGCGCAGGCGGATCAGCGACAGCAGCGACGCCATCACGAACGTGAGCCCACCGGCTGCCACGACCACAGCGGCCGGCCCGATCTTGTGTCCGGGGACCAGCGCGAACAGCGACACGGCCAGGGCGTTGATGAACGCCGTCAGCGCGGCCGAGGCGCGGATGCGGTGCAGCTGCGCCCCGGCCTCGGCGCGGGCGAGCCGCTCAGAGGAAACCGAGATGGCCACGAACAGCAGCCCGATCAGCGCCCCGGCCACGCCGCCGCTCGCTATGAAGAAGTCATGAATGCTCTCAGGTACCATCTGGTGATTCTCGCAGCCGACCCACTTAAGCTTTCAATTGCAAACGTTACCGTCCACGGCAGCAGTCTCCCCAGATAGCCCGATGGTCACTGCCGGATTGAGCAGTACTGAGATCAAGCGGCGCCGCTGCGCGGCGCCGAGCCGACGCGGCGCGCTAGGCCAAGAGACCGATGAATATTGCGCCGTGGCGCAGTTCCCGACTACGTCGTTACGCTTGCGGGGTGCCCAGCATCCGGGTAGAACGACCGCGGCCCCCTGCGCGCCGCTTGGAGTCCGTCCGGGACATGCTGCTTTCGATCGCGGGGATCGCGCTCATCGTGCTCAAGCTAACCGGCGTCATCACCTGGTCGTGGTGGTGGGTGCTATCGCCGATGTGGATCAGCGCCACTTTGCTGGCACTGCTGGCCAGTGGCCTGGTAATCGCGATGATCGTGGCCCACTGGCACCTGCGCAGGCAAAGACGCCGTTTCACGGATCACTCTGCATCAGAGAAGAGATAGCACCGGCCACGCAGCCTTTGAGCACGCCGCAACTGCTGTCCGATTCTGGGAGCGAGATGGGAGCGGCGGGCCGCGCACAGGTGCGCCCAAGTGCGGTGACCGTGCCCCTGGATAGGCTGCTGACCTGCCTGAACGCTGGGATCAGGTCGCCTGTCCTGCCGTGTGCTCTGTTTAATTTCGGGGGCTGCTGCCGTCAAAGCTCCTGCCGCCGCGACCGCGACGCATGTAGCGGCCACCCGAAGTGCTAGAGGCGGGTCGCGGCCCGGACCAGCCCGGCGAGGGCCCGGGACCGGCTGTGCGGCGGCCACGCGATCACCGTCGTCACCGTCGGCGCGTCCAGCACTGGCACGGTGGCGAGGTCGCGGCGCAGATGGACCCGGCACGACTCCGGCAGGACCGCCGAGGCCCGGCCGAGCGCGATCAGCTGTTGCAACTGCGCATTGTCCCGGACCTGCGGACCGGGGCCGTCCGGGTACGTGCCGTCGGGGCGGGGCCAGCGCGGCATCGGCAGCCTGGGCAGCGCGGTGACGTCGACCATCCGCAGGCCGGCCCGGCCAGTGAGGGGGTGCCCGGCAGGCAGGACCAGGACCTGCTCCTCTGCACACAGCTCCTCGGTGTCGAATCCGGCCGTCGAGTCGAATGGCCGGTGCAGCAGCGCGACGTCGGCCCGCCCGTCGCGCAGCAGGCGCTCCTGCTCGCCGGGCCCGCACAGGAGCACGTCGACGGTGACCGCGCCGGGTTCGGCGGCGTAGGCGTCGAGCAGCTTCGACAGCAGTTCGCTGGATGCTCCGGCCTTCGTGACGAGGACCAGGCCGGGGTGGCCGGCCGCGGCGAGGGCGGCGCGGCGCGTACGGCGGTCGGCGGCGTCGACCGCGTCGAGAGCCGCCCGGCCCTCGACCAGCAGCACCGACCCGGCCTCGGTCAGCGTGACGGTACGGCCGGTGCGGTCAAGCAGCGTCACCCCGAGCCGCCGTTCGAGCTGCTGGATCGCCCGCGACAGCGGCGGCTGCGCGATCCCGAGCCGCTGCGCGGCCCGCCCGAAGTGCAACTCCTCGGCGACGGCGACGAAGTACCGCAGCTCCCGTGTCTCCATGCCGCCAGGGTAAACCGGCGAGATGGCCTGTGCCGCGCTCCCTGAAGCCAGCGACCCTGCACCGATACCCGGGAGGTATCGGTGCCCACCCAGGCGGTGTTGGACGCCCCAGCCGCGGCGCGGACAGGATTGACTGCATGAGCGGACAGACGATCGCGCTGGTCACCGGCGCTAACAAGGGGATCGGGTACGAGATCGCGGCCGGCCTGGGCGCCCTCGGCTGGAGCGTCGGCGTCGGCGCCCGGGACGAGGAGCGCCGGGAAGCCGCCGTGCAGAAGCTGCGCACAGCCGGCATCGACGCGTTCGGCGTGCCGCTCGACGTGACCGACGACGCGAGCGTGACCGCCGCCGCCGCCGGGCTGATCGAAGAGCGCGCCGGCCGCCTCGACGTTCTCGTCAACAACGCCGGGGTGACCGGCGGCATGGGACAGATGCCTACCACGGTTGACCCCGCGGCCGTGCGGACGGCCGTGGAGACCAACGTGATCGGCGTCATCCGCGTCACCAATGCCATGCTGCCGCTGCTGCGCCGCTCGGCGTCGCCGCGGATCGTGAACATGTCCAGCAGGGTCGGCTCACTCACCCTGCAGACCACTCCCGGCACTGAGACGGGCCCGATTTCCGCCGCGTACGCGCCGTCGAAGACGTTCCTCAACGCCGTCACCGTGCAGTACGCCAAGGAGCTGCGCGACACAAACATCCTGATCAACGCCGCCTGCCCCGGCTTCTGCGCGACCGACCTCAACGGCTTCCGCGGCGTCCGCACCCCGCAGCAGGGGGCGGCGATCGCGATCCGGCTCGCGACGCTGCCCGACGACGGCCCGACCGGCGGGTTCTTCGAGGACGCCGGGGTGGTGCCCTGGTGATAGACGGACGCCCGGGTGATCCCCCTGGTGACACACCCGGCGGCCACGACCGCCGTGTGAGGACTGGCAGGAATCTCGAGGGAGTCCGTTGGCGTCCTTGCGGACGCCGGATGCCATGGCCGCCGTCACGCGCCGACGGCGTGAGCGCCGCCGTCGACGTGGACGATCTCGCCAGTGGTCGCGGGAAACCAGTCGGACAGGAGAGCCACGCAGGCGCGGGCTGCGGGCTCCGGATCGGCGATGTTCCAGCCGAGTGGCGCCCGTTCGCCCCACAGGCCATCGAACCGCTCAAAGCCGGGGATGCTCTTGGCCGCCATCGTGCGCAGCGGTCCCGCCGAGACCAGGTTCACCCGGATGCCCTTGCCACCGAGATCCCGGGCCAGGTACCGGGCGCATGATTCCAGGCCGGCCTTGGCCACTCCCATCCAGTCATAGCCCGGCCAGGCGACGCTGGCGTCGAAGTCGAGGCCCACGATGGAACCGCCCCCGGTCATCAGCGGCAGCGTGGCCATCGCCAGGGACTTCAGTGAGAACGTCGAGACATGGACCGCCGTGGATACGTCATCCCAGGCGGTATTGAGGAAGTTGCCGCCCATTGCCTCCTGCGGCGCGAACGCGACCGCGTGCAGCACGCCATCCAGCTGGTCGACGTGCCCGGATACCCGCTCCGCCAGCGAAGCGAGGTGGCCGGGGTCGGTCACGTCGAGCTCGAGGACGGGAGGCGGGTCGGGCAGGCGCTTGGCGATCCGCTCCACCAGGCTCATCCGTCCATACCCGGTCAGCACGATGGTCGCGCCCTCCTGCTGCGCCACCCGTGCCACATGGAACGCAATCGAGGAGTCGGTGAGCACGCCGGTCACCAGGATGCGTTTCCCTGCCAGGATTCCCATGACGCTCCCTCAGGTCGTGTCTTCTTCAGAAAAAGGGGGGCCGCGGCGGCGCTCAGTGGCCCATGCCCAGGCCGCCGTCCACCGGGATGACCGCGCCGGTGATATACGCCGCGTCGTCGCCCGCCAGGAACGCCACCACCCCGGCCACCTCGTGCGCGGCGGCGTACCGGCCGAGCGGTACCGCCCCGAGGATGGTCGCCTTCCGCTCCTCCGGCAGCGTGGCCGTCATGTCGCTTTCCACGAAGCCGGGGGCGACCACGTTGGATGTGATGCCCCGCGAGCCGAGTTCCCTCGCCAGGGACCGCGCGAACCCGACCAGGCCCGCCTTCGACGCCGCGTAGTTGGCCTGACCGGCCGAGCCGTACAGGCCGACCACGGAGGAGATGAAGATAATCCGGCCCCGGCGCGCCCGGACCATGCCGCGCACTGCCCTCTTGGCGACGCGGTAGGCGCCGGTCAAGTTGGTATCCAGCACGCTGGTGAAATCTTCCTCGCTCATCAGCGCCAGAAGCTGGTCATGCGTGATCCCGGCGTTGGCGACCAGCACCTCCACCGGTCCCTGCCCGGCCTCCACCTCGCGGAACGCACTGTCCACCGATCCGGCGTCCCGCACGTCGCACTGAACTACGGACAGCTCCTCGACCGGGTCGCCGGAACGGGACGTCACCGTGACGCTGTCCCCGTCGGCAGCAAGCCGCCTGGCGATCGCGAGCCCTATCCCGCGGTTTCCTCCCGTCACCAGGACCGATCGTCCCATCTGCCTTCCACCTCCGCGCCGAGCGTGCCAACAATCATGGTGAGCGTATCGAGCCAGTCTCCTCCCCGTCCCCCGGGCGCGAATTCGGCGGGAGAAGCTGGTGAGATAGGTTGCTGGTGTGACTCACGGTTTCCCGGAACCTGGCCGGCATGAAGTCAATCCCCAGTTCACTCAGCTGCCGCTGCGGGAGCTGTCCGCCGCGGCGCTGCAGCAGGCGGCGGACCTCGGCGCCGAGCACGCCGACTTCCGCGCCGAGCAGATCCGAAGCCAGCAGATCACGCTGTCAGACGGCAACCTCGAGACGCTCTTCGACGCCGACGATATCGGCCTCGCGGTCCGCGTGGTGGTGGACGGCACATGGGGCTTCGCCTCGGCAGTGGACCTCACGACCGACGCCGCGGCGCGGGCGGCACGCGAGGCCGTCGAAGTCGCGAAGGTCGCCGCGGCCATGAATACCGAACGGATCGAGCTGGCCGCTGAGCCGGCGCATGGCGAGGTCACGTGGGTGTCTGCCTACGAGACCGATCCGTTCGACGTGACCGTGGCCGACAAGGTGGCCCTGCTGGGGGAATGGAGCGCCGGCCTGCTCGCCAGCGATGGCGTCGACCATGTCGACGCTGCGCTGCTGCAAATCAGGGAGTGCAAGTTCTACGCCGACGGCGCCACCACCACGACACAACAGCGGGTGCGGCTGCATCCCGCCCTCACCGCCGTGGCCGTGGAGAAGGACGGCCGGTTCGAGACCATGCGTACGCTCGCGCCGCCGGTGGGGCGTGGTTATGAGTACCTGAACGGCACGGGGTGGGACTTCCGCACCGAGCTTGACCAGCTTCCTGAGCTGCTCGCCGAGAAGCTCGCCGCGCCGACGGTCCGGCCCGGGCGCTACGACCTCGTCATCGACCCATCCAACCTGTGGCTCACGATCCATGAGTCCATCGGCCACGCCACCGAGCTGGACCGCGCGCTCGGCTACGAGGCCGCCTACGCCGGCACGTCGTTCGCCACCCCGGACAAGCTGGGAAGCCTTCAGTACGGCTCGGAATGCATGCGCGTCACCGGGGACCGGACGGCCGAGCACGGTCTCGCCACCGTCGGGTACGACGACGAGGGCGTCGCCGGCCAGTCATGGGACCTGATCTCCGGCGGCGTGCTCACCGGATATCAGCTGGACCGCCGGATGGCCGCGCTGCGCGGGCTCGGCCGGTCGAACGGCTGCGCCTTTGCCGATTCGCCCGGTCACATGCCGTTGCAGCGGATGGCCAACGTGTCCCTCCAGGCGGCCGCCGACGGCCCGTCCACCGACGAGCTGATTGCCGGGGTGGAGGATGGGATCTACATCGTCGGCGACAAGAGCTGGTCGATCGACATGCAGCGGTACAACTTCCAGTTCACCGGGCAGCGCTTCTACAAGATCTCCGGCGGCCGGCTGAGCGGCCAGCTCCGCGACGTCGCTTACCAGGCGACCACCACCGATTTCTGGAACGCCATGGAGGCCGTTGGCGGCCCCCAGACCTACGTGCTGGGCGGTGCGTTCAACTGCGGCAAGGGCCAGCCGTCCCAGGTGGCCCCCGTCAGCCACGGCTGCCCCTCGGTGCTCATGCGCGGCATCCGGATACTCAACACGGCGGAGGAGGCCGCATGAGCGAGCCGCAGGGGCGCGGTGCCGCCTGGACTGAGGAGCGAGGTACGAGCGGCGAGGGAAGGCGGCGCCTCAAAGCGCCCCGGAGGCGAGCGGGAGACACCGCATGAGCGAGCGACCGCAGGACATCGTCGAGCACGCGCTCAGCGCCGCGAGGTGCGACGGCTGCGTCGTGATCGCGGACGAGACCTCCACGGCCAACCTTCGGTGGGCCGGCAACACGCTGACCACGAACGGCGTCGCCCGGTCCCGCCGTCTCACCGTCATCGCCATCGACCGCCGGTCCGACGGCGCGGCTACCGGCGTGGTCTCCAGATCCGGCATCCGGGATGATCAGGTGGAGGACGTGGTCCGCGCCGCGGAGAAAGAGGCGGCGGAGGGATCACCGGCCGAAGATGCCGATGGGCTGATCGGGGCTGACACCACGGCCCCGTTTGGTATGGCCGCTCCGGGACAGCCGAGCTGGGACGATCCGGCGGTCAGTACTGGCATCGGCGTGCTGCAAGGCTTTTCCGCCCAGCTTGGTGACACGCTCCGGGCCGCCGGTTCGGCCGGGCGGAAGCTGTACGGCTACGCCGAACACGAGCTGACCAGCACCTTCCTGGGCAGCTCGACCGGCCTGCGGCTGCGGCATGACCAGCCATCGGGGAAGGTGGAGCTCAACGCCAAATCGGCCGACCTCAGCCGGTCCGCGTGGGCGGGCGAGGCGACCCGTGACTTCGCCGACGTCGACGTGGCGGCGCTCGACGCGGGGCTGGCCGAGCGGCTGGAGTGGGCCCGCCGGCGCATCGACCTGCCGGCTGGGCGGTATGAGACGCTGCTGCCGCCGACGGCCACCTCCGACCTGCTCACCTACCTGTACTGGTCGGCCGGCGCGAAGGACGCGATCGATGGCCGGACCGTCTTCAGCAAACCCGGCGGCGGCACCAGGGTCGGGGAACGGCTCACCAGCCAGCCCGTGACGCTGCGCAGCGATCCCGCCACACGCGGGCTCGCCTGTGCGCCGTTCGTGATCGCGCACGCATCGAGCAGGGACTCGTCGGTGTTCGACAACGGGCTGCCGCTGGGGCCGACGGACTGGATTCGCCGCGGTGAGCTGGCCGCGCTCACGCAGACCCGGTATTCGGCCCGGTTGTCCGGCCTGCCGGTGACTCCCGCCATCGACAACCTCGTTTTCGAAACGGACCAACCGGACCCTCCTGGGCTCGCCGATATGATCGCCCGCACCGAGCGCGGGTTGCTCCTCACCTGCCTGTGGTACATCCGCGAGGTCGACCCGCAGACGCTGCTGCTGACCGGGCTGACCAGGGATGGGGTCTACCTCGTGGAAAACGGCGAGGTCACGGGCGCAGTGAATAACTTCCGGTTCAACGAGAGCCCGGTTGGCATGCTGGGCAGGCTCGCCGAGGTCGGGGCGAGCGTACCGACGCTCCCTCGCGAGTGGGGCGACTATTTCAGCCGCGTCGCGATGCCGCCCGTGCGGATTGAGGGCTTCAACATGTCCTCGGTCAGCCAGGCCAGCTGACCGAGGACGGGCTGCTGGGCGGCCGAGCCCGGTTAGGACGCGTCTTCAAGCCGGAACCCGACCTTGAGCCCGACTTGGAAGGAGGCGACGCTGCCATCGGTGATCTGGCCGCGCACCTCCGTGATCTCAAACCAGTCGAGGTGACGGAGTGTCTGCTCGGCGCGGTGCAGCGCATTGCGCACCGCCGGCTCGATGCCCTCCGGCGAGGTTCCGACGATCTCCGTGACACGGTAAATGTGGTCGGTCATGTGCCTGCCCTGCTTTCCTGATAGCCCCGGAAGTGATCTTGGTGCCCTGGACAGCGGACTTCCCCGATCGCACGCCGCCGAACGTAGTTCCCCGCCGCGGCAGGCCCCGCGCCGCGCGAGGAGCCGCGGACGGCGCCACCTATCTCGAGGGCGTGGCGGCCCCGGTCCTCCCGGCAGGTGCCGCGGGCGCGGTCCCGTCCGACGGCGCGGCTCCCCAGCGTTGGCCAGGGCGCCATCCAGGGAATAGCGTGGGGGTATGAGGATCGCGCACCTGGACGGCAACCGCAACGTCCATGTCGTCACGCAGGCGCGGCGCCCGATGTCCGAGGACATCGCCTACCGGCAGCGCAGGTACCTGTTCATGATGGGGATCCGTTCGGTGTGCTTCGGTATCACCGTCATCCTGTTCCTCAATCACTTCGGCTGGCTTGCGGCTATCCCGGCCGTTTTCGCGATCTTCATCCCCTACGTGGCAGTGATTTTCGCGAACGGGGGGCGTGAGCCTGACAACGTTCGCGGGTTCCTGGAGTACCGGGCAAACCTGCCGGAACGGCACGTTCCCCCAGGTAAGAGCGGATCCGGCAAGGGGCCTCAAGGATCGGAAGATCAATCCGCCCGGCCGTAAGGCCACACGGCGGCCAACGATCCCGTTGCCCGACCCGAGATGTGCTTGTAATTAGGTCTTGACACATAGGGGGGGTTTTCCGTGTAGCATTCATATCGGTGCTCTGGTCCCCCGTCGGAGCACCGTTGCCGGCGTTCCGGGCCCCCGTCGGAACGCCGATGAATGCGACGCCGGGTGGTTTGCCCCCGTAGCCACCCGGCGTCGCTCTATGCTTGGCGGCTTTCGACCGCCTCGCCAGGGGCTCGCAGTGCTACCCCGGGGGGAGATCCCATGCTGCCCGGCGCCTGAGGGGGCCTGGGGGACACCTCCCCCAGCACAGCCACCGGCTAGTGCCGCGACCGGTAACGTTCGCCCGTTCTGGCCGGTTCCGATATCGGTGGTACCGGGTCCATCTGACGCCGTGACACCCATCCGAACCAGGCCATGCGGGGGCGTTCCCGGGATCCGGCTTTCGAGCGTCCTGGTAGCCTCGACCGGCTGACTTTGGGTCATGCGGCTATTCGAGCATGGTGGGCCCGTCGCCGGGCCAGCAAGGTGAGGAGGTAACCGGGTTGACGGAGGTCGCATCAGCCGGTCCCGGGAGGGATGCTGAGAGCGGTGGGGTCCTTATCAGCGTCGACGATCCGGGAGCTGAAGACGTGCGGGCCCTGCTGGAGACTCATCTGGCGTTCTGCCATGCCCTCACTCCTATCGCCCACGCCTACGCCCTGGACGCTGATCGCCTTTCTGAGCCAGGGGTGACCTTCTTCAGCGCCCGGGCCGGGGGGATGCTGGTGGGCGTCGGAGCGCTGAAACGGCTGGACGACTCCCACGCCGAGCTGAAGTCGATGCACACCAGCGAGGCGGTCAGAGGCCGGGGAGTGGGACGGGCAATGGCCGGACACATCCTGGCCTTCGCCCGCGAGCAGGGCTATCGGCGGGTGAGCCTTGAGACCGGGACCATGGACGCCTTTGCCCCGGCTCGTGCCCTGTACGCCAGGATGGGATTTGAGCCTTGTGAGCCCTTCGGCGAATACGCACCTAGCCCGTACAACACGTGGATGACCATGAGCCTCGATGCCCGGCCGCCCGGGAGTCCCGATGCATCGCACGCTGCTGCGCCCCCTATGGATGATTAGGAGACCGGGCGAACGTTGCCGGTCGCGGCACTAGACGCGCACGGACCCGGCACGCAACGCACCCGGGCGCCGGGCAGCATCCCGGGGATCTCGCCACGGCCCCACGCAGAACCGCCGGACGGAGCCCGGGAGCTTACTCGGTCTTGTTGAACTCGGCGATGGCTACACCGCACATAGCCACGCCCATCGCGGCGACGATGCCGAGAGACAGGCCGAGAGGGACGTTCCAGCCGGCCCAGGACACTCCCGGGGCCAGCACGTGCAGCGCTTCCGGGCTGATGTTCAGGTGGGTGAAGACGGCCCGCCTCATCGGATCGACGATGTAGGTCAGCGGGTCGATGCGGGTCAGGACCGTCAGCCAGGCCGGCAGGCCGTTGAGCGGGTAGAGCGCCCCGGACAGGAAGAACAGCGGCATCACGAGCATCTGCATGACCGCCATGAACGCCTGGAACTGCTTGATCCGCGCCGCCAGCATCACGCCGAACGCGGTCAGCGTGAACGACAGCAGCAGCAGTTCACCGATGAGCGTCAGCAGCAGAACGGGGTTGTACGGCACTCCGGCCAGGCCCGCCAGGATCAGCACGACGATCCCCTGGAAGGTGGCCACCGTGGCGCCGCCCAAGCACTTGCCGAGGACGATCGCCCCGCGGTTGACCGGCGCCACGAGCATCTCGCGCAGGAACCCGAACTCGCGGTCCCAGACGATCGAGCCAGCCGAGAAAATAGCGGTAAAGAGCACCGCCATGCCGAGAACGCCTGGGTAGATGAAGGTCCTGAAGTTGATCCCCGGCGGCATGCCACGCCCGGCGAGCGAGCCCAGCCCCGTCCCGAGAATGAAGAGGAAGAGGACCGGCTGGATGAGGGAGGTCACCGCGCGCAGGCGGTCGGTACGGAACCTGATCAGCTCGCGGCGCCAGACGATGCTGATCGCACGCAGATCCTGGCGGAAGCCGGGCTCGGGCACGGCGAACCTGATAGCCCCGGTCAGGGCAACCTCGGCGGACGTGGCGGCCGCTTCTTCGGTGGTCGGGGTAGCCATCTCTCATCGCCTCCCTCGGAAACGCTGCGCCATGGCCCGCATCGCGTCCGCTCCGGTGGCCTCGGTATCGCGGATGGTGCGGCCGGTGTAGGACATGAACACGTCATCAAGCGAGGGCCGTGACACGCTCACCGAGCGGATCGCCACGTCCAGTCCCGCGAAGAGCCGCGGCACGAACTCTTCCCCGGATTCCACCGAGAAGGTGACCAGCCCGTCATGGACCGAGGCCTCGATGCCGAACCGGTCCGCCAGCTCAGCGATTGCCGCCTGGTCGTCCGCCGTGCTGATCTGCACGCGGTCCTTGCCGACGCTGGCCTTGAGCGCCTCAGGAGTGTCAATCGCCACGATTTTCCCGTGATCGATGATGGCGATCCTGTCGCAGTGCTCCGCCTCGTCCATGTAGTGCGTGGTAAGGAAGATGGTGATGTCCTCGCGCCGCTTCAGGTCGTTGATGTACCGCCAGATCGAGGAACGGGTCTGCGGGTCGAGGCCCACGGTCGGCTCGTCGAGGAAGAGCACGTGCGGCGCATGCAGCAGTCCGCGTGCGATCTCGAGCCGCCGCTGCATGCCGCCCGAGTAGGTGCTCACCTTGCTCTCCCGCCGGTCCCACAGGCCGACCATCTCGAGCACCTGACGCATCCGGGGCCCGACGGCAGCCCTGGGCACCCCGTACAGGTCAGCGTGGAAGCGCAGGTTCTGCTCGGCCGTCAGGTAGCTGTCGAGCGTGGTGTCCTGGAACACCAGCCCGATGTTGCGGCGTACCGTGTCCCGCTCCCTGACCGCGTCATGGCCGGCCACCATGGCCGTCCCCGACGTGGGCTGGACCAGCGTGCACAAGATCTTGATCGTGGTGGACTTGCCCGCGCCATTCGGCCCGAGGAAGCCGAACGTCTCCCCTGCCGCCACGTCGAAGTCGATGCCGCGTACCGCCTCGATCTGGCCGTACCGCTTCGTTAGCTCGCTAACCGATATCGCCGCATGCCCGCTGCCGACAGCATGCACCGGTCCGGTCCGCGCGGAGCCGCTGGACTCCGGGCCGGTTTGTACGGCCGCCATGGTTACCTCCATCTGCGAGTCTCATCCGAGACTGATTGTCGTGGGCGTGGCCGCCCCCGTTTCGGCCGCGGCGCGGCTTCGGGCTGCCGGCGTGGCCGTGCCCGGCGCTGGCGCGCTGCCGCGTCCGGGCCTGGCTCACTCTTGCGAACTGCCTTCCTCATCCCCGCCGTCCGCAGCGAGGATCCGGTAGAGCGCCCGGCGGGTGTCGGTGAGGACCTTGCCCGCCTGCTTAACCTGCGCCGCCGAGCCAGCCTGCCCCACCTGCATCACCGCCATCATGACCTGGCGGATCAGCCCCCGCAGCTCGACCTCGGCGTCATCGACGCTACCGGTCACCGCATCCCATGACGCGCTGAGCTCCTCGGCATGCGAGGAGGCATATGCCTCGCCCTCGTCGGTCAGCCGGAACGCCTTGCGTCCGCCCTCACCAACCTCGGCCCGGATGAGGCCCTCGTCCTCGAGTTGCTGAAGCGCGGGGTAGACGGAGCCGGGACTCGGCCGCCACACGCCGTCGGTGCGCTCACTGATCTCCTGGATGATCTGATAGCCGTTCCGCGGGCCCTCGGCCAGCAGCGACAGCGCCGCCGCCCGGACATCGCCCCGGCGGACCCTCGGTCCGCGCGCGAACCTCGGGCCGCGCCCGAACGGGCCGCCCCGCATCATGACCTCCGGCGGCGGACCCCACTCCATCCGGCGAGCTGCGCGTATCCGTGACCGGTGGCCGCCCCGGCGTCCCCATTCTTCCTCGTGCATTGCTTCTCACTCCTTTCGTACGTGACATTCCGCTAGAAGTACATGCCCCGTCGCCATAACGATAGAGCATCTAGATACTTTCTAGCTAGCTCAAAGATATATCGGTATCGTTCGGAGGGCAAGCCCGCGGACGTCTCAGGTGAGGAATCTGGATAAGAATCCGGGCGGCATGGCTCTGCGCAGCAACTACCGGACGCGCACCTGCGCGGCTTGCGGATGATGGCAGGCCCGGCGTACCGGGTGAAGCCCGGATAACCGGCGGCTCGCGCGCTTGATGCCGCGCCGGCTACTGGCCGGGCGCGCGGACGGGCAGGTCGTACACGCGGCGGATGCTGGACCCCAGCGTCGGCAGGTCGGCACCGTAGACGTGCATCGACACGGCAATGCCGTCCCCGGCGTTGCGCACGCGGTGAATGTCGCCGGGCGGGGCGAACCCGGTCACTGTGCCTGCCGGGTTGCGCCTGCGGGTGATCTCTGCCAGGAAGGCGGCGCCTAGGGCGAAGATCTCCTCGTCCTCGGCGCCCTGGAGAACCCCGGTGACGCACCACGAAACGTGGTCGTGCACGGGGGTCTGCTGGCCCGGCAGCCACACCATCGCCGCGATCGAGAAGGAGCCGTCGGGCTCGGCGTGCACCAGGTGAGTCTGGTAGCCGGCCGGATCACCGCGGCGCTGCGCAGGCGTCAGGATCTCGGGTCCGGGGAGGTGCCGGCGTAGCTGGCCAGCCACCCGGTCGGCGGTCCTCTGCGGTCCCCCACCCTGCCGTACCGCCCGCCGGATCGCGTCGGTAAGGCTGGCCGGGCAGCAGGAAGATTCACCCCGGCGCGCAGCGAGACCCGGGATCGCACTGGTCACGGACATGGCCACCCCCTCGTCACTGGCTAATCAGCCCAACCTAACGCCCAGCGACTCATAGCACTAATGCCGAATTTCTGGTTCATTCATAGGCAGGTTCGATGGTTCGTCCGCCCATGTCGGCCATGCCGCCGGTACGCCAGGCCCGCCGAACCGGCAGCCGCAGCCGGCGCCCCGCCAGGGCGAACGTGCCCGCATACCAGCGGACCGGCACCAGAGCCCGACGGCCGCGCGGGAACCGGGCCGACAGATCACCGTCCCGGCGGCGGCTCGCCGCCGCCATCCACGCATCGGAATACCGGCGCAGCACCGACCTTGCACCCGTGGTGTCCAGGTCCCCGAACGTGCCGGGCCCGGAGGCGGCCAGCTCCCGGCACAGCTCCTGATACCCGGCCAGCGGCACGTCCTGCCGGGCCCGCCGCCAGGCGTTGACCTCCAGCACGCACGCCCACACGTCCCCGGCCGAGGCCAGCAGCCCCAGCAGGCGGCGCCGCTGGGCACCGGTCACCCGCAGCCCCGCCCGGGCGGTGCGGTGCACCACCCGGGGCGCGCTGGGATCCCGGTGCCTTGGCATGCATCAAGCACACCACCAGGCACCGACAAAATCAGGCCCAGACACCCGCCACACACGGCCATACTTCCAATCACCACCACTAGCGATAGCAGGGCACAAGCCCCGTCCTAATTCAGGGCGAGGTCAGCGCGTGGTTAGCGCCCGCGCCAGTACTTCGTCACGATGACCACGTGGACGTGCAAGGCGGAGACAACGCGGAGACAGCATGCCTGCCCCGAGCGATAATCGCCGTTGGCTGTCATAGGCCTATGGCATGCTCTGGTGCCATGGCCATACGGAACCGGCTGTACCCCGGTGCGGAGCAGGAGCGCGTGCTCGTGCGGCACTGTGAGGATGCCCGGTTCGTATGGAATCTCGCCGTGGAGCAGCAGTCCTGGTGGCATCCCGGGCGCGGCCCGGCACCTGGCGCGGCGGCGCGGCAGCGGCAGCTCGCCGAGGCCCGGGCCGCCGAGCCGTGGCTGGCCGAGGGGTCCTCGTCGGTGCAGCAGCAGGCGCTGCGGGACTTCGACCGGGCGCTGGCAGCGTTCTTCGACCCGGGCAACCCGGCGGGAAAGCCGGGATACCGGAGCAAGCGCGGCAGCCAGGGCTTCGTCATCCGCGACGTGAAGGCGCGGAGGCTGAACCGCCGCTGGGGTGAGGTACATGTGCCCAAGTGCGGGTGGGTACGGTTCCGGTGGACGCGCTCCCTGCCAGCCAAGCCGGGCATGGCACGGGTCACCTTTGACCGGGCCGGGCGCTGGCACGTGTCCTTCCCCGCCCCGCAGCCAGCAGTCAGACGGCAGGGCACCGGGAGCGCCATCGGCATCGACCGGGGGGTGCGCACCGCGCTGGTCACCTCCGATGGGCAACATTACCGGGCGCCGCGGATCAGCGATCGCAGGGCGGCGCGGTATGTGGCCTTGCAGCGGCGGATGGCCCGGCAGCGCAAGGGCTCACGTCAGCGGCAGCGCACCCGCGCCGCCATGGCCCGCATCACCGCCGCCGTCACAGACCGCCGCCGGGACTGGGCCGAGAAGATCAGCACCCGGCTGGTCCGCGACCACGACGTGATCGTGCTGGAGAAACTGAACACCCGCGTCATGACCAAGCGCCCCGCGCCGAAACCCGACCCGGGGCGGCCCGGTGCCTTCCTGCCGAACCGGGCCCGCGCCAAGGCCGCACTCAGCCGGGGCATCCCGGCCTCGTGCTGGGGAACCCTCGCCCGCCGCCTGGACGACAAGGCCGCCGCCTCCGGCTGCCAGGTCATCTACGTCGACCCCCGCTTCACCTCCCAGCAGTGCCGCCTGTGCCACCACACCGAGCCCGGCAACCGCGATAGCCAAGCGGTGTTCCGGTGCCTTGCGTGCGGCCACGAAGACCACGCGGACGCCAACGCTGCCCGCAACATCCTTGCCCGGGGACTGCTGCTCGCCGCTGGCGAGACCGTCCCTGCGCGCGCCCCGGGGCACGGGGCACCACGCCCGCGTAAGCCCGCGCACGCGGCAGCGGGAACCACCCGGAGCGCGGCATGAGCCGCCCAGGAATCCCCGGCGTTCAGGCCGGGGAGGATGTCAACGTATTGGTATGGGTGACCGAGAACACGTGGAAGGCCTGCGTTGATGCCGCACGATCGCTGGCACCCGCCGGAGCCGACTTCGCGCTCCTGACGGTCATCGACACCAACACGGCCGAGACGGCCCATGGCGCGTTCAGCGGCATGCTCGGCCGTGCCGGGCACGACCCGGCCGAGCAGCTCGCGGCGACCGCGGAGGCGGCGGCGTGTGATCTGCTTGACGCGGCAGAGGCACGGCTCGGCCGCCCCGCCCGCCGGATCCAGTGCCGCGGTCAGGAGAAGCACGAGATCGTGTCGGCCGCGCGCGATGCGACCATGCTCATTGTCGCCCGCGACGGACATGGCCCCGGACCCAAGAGCCTCGGCAAGGCGGTCCGGTTCGTCGTTGACCACGCCCCATGCCCGGTGCTGCTCGTATGGCCAGGGCCGCCGGGGCCCATCCCCGCCCCGCCACCCCCCAGCACGCACCCTCCGCACAGGCCGCATCACGGCCGCCGGCACGGCCCGCCCGGTTAACCTCCACCGAACGAGGGCGTAGTGGCCCAGACTTCTCTGATCCTGAGCCGGATAAACCTCACGGGGCTAATCGGTGACGGTGGAGTAGGCGACGACGCCACGGCGGATCGCGGTGATGGCGGCGCGGGCATTGGCGGAGAGCTTCTCCCCCGGCTGGCCGGGCCCGGCAGCGCCGGCTATCTGGTCCAGCAGGTCGATGAGCTGCTTTACCGCGCGGACGAAATCGCCGGGGGTAAGGCCGGCGACCTCGAGCACGTCCTCGAGCCGGGCACCGGAGGCCCACTCATGCGACGCCCAGGCGAAGCCGAGATCCGGCTCGCGCAGGAACGAGACCCCGTTGTCCTTTTCCAGTTCGTCCAGCTCGCCCCAGGCCCGGACCATCTGCCCGAGCACCTCGCGAACCCGGCCGGGTGGCAGCCGCGGCGCACCCGCATCATCCAGGCGCGATTCGAATGAAAGCGCCGACACGCACGCTGCGAGTTCGCGCGGCTCCAGGCCGTCCCAGTATCCGCGGCGCAGGCACTCGGCCGCGAGCAGGTCAAGCTCGGTGTACAGCCCGGCCAGCCGCCGTCCCTCCGTGGTGACGGTGTCTCCGTCCAGGTAGCCGAGGCGTTCCAGCACCGCGCAGACACGGTCGAAGGTGCGCGCGATGACGTGCGAGCGGCCAGCGATCCTGCGCTCCAGGGCTTCGGTTTCCTGGCGCAGCCGCATATACCGCTCGGCGTACCTGGCGTGCTCCTCCCGGTCCGGGCAGCTATGGCAAGGATGCCGGCGCAGCCGGCGCCGCAGCGCCGCGATCTCCCGGCCGGGGGCGTCCCGGGGCTCGGCCCGCCCGGAACCCCCGGCGGCCGGCTTCCGGTCGTCGCTCCAGTCGGCCACCCGCCGCGGGCCGCCGATGTCCCGCCCGGCCAGCCGGTTGCGCACCGTCGCGGCGAGATCGCGCCGGTGCTGCGGCGAGCGCACGCTGAACGAGGCAGGGATACGGACCCGGTCGATCGCCTCGACCGGCACCGGAAAGTCAGCCAGGGAGAGGCGTTTGACCTGGCGGTTAGCGGTGAGCACCAGCGGCCCGTGCCCGGCCAGCGCGGCAGCGCGGGACGTGTCCCCGCCGGACACGTTGGCTCGCGAGCCACGATTCGCGCCGCCACGGCCGGCCTGTGCGGGACCCCGTCCGCCGCGGTCTGGTGCACGGTAGGGTCCCGGCCCGGGCTCCAGGACGACAGCCATCCCGGCCCGCCGGCCGCCGGGCACCCGGATGATGTCGCCGCGGCGCAGCTCCTCCAGCGACCGTGCTGCCTCGGCGCGCCGGGCCATCGCACGCCGCCGGGCAAGATCACTCTCAAGTTCGGAGAGCTGCCTGCGGATATCGGCGTAAGCGGCGAAGTCACCGGCATCGCAGGCCATCTTTGCCCTGAGCTCCTCCATCGCCTGCTGGTTACGCCGCACCTGCCGCGCCAGCCCGACCACGCCGCGGTCCGCCTGGAACTGGGCGAAGGAGGATTCCAGCAAGGTGGCGGCCTTGGCACGCCCGACACGGCCGGTCAAGTTGACCGCCATGTTGTAGGAGGGCCGGAAGCTGGAGTTGAGCGGGTAGGTCCGGGTCCCGGCAAGCCCGGCGACCGCGCCAGGGTCGATCCCGGGCTGCCACAGGACGACCGCGTGCCCCTCCACGTCGATGCCACGGCGGCCCGCCCGGCCGGTCAGCTGGGTGTACTCCCCTGGCGTCAGCTCGGCGTGCGTCTCGCCGTTCCACTTGTCCAGCTTCTCGATGACCACGGTCCTGGCAGGCATGTTGATGCCCAGCGCCAGCGTCTCGGTAGCGAACACCACGCGGACGAGTCCCGAGGAGAACAGTTCCTCGACGACCTCCTTGAACGTGGGGAGCATGCCCGCGTGATGCGCGGCAATCCCCCGCTGCAGACCGGTAAGCCATTCCCCGTAGCCGAGCACGGCGAGATCGGTGTCGGGGATGTCCGCGGTGCGGCTCTCAACCAGCTCGGTGATCGCGACGGCCTCATCTGGCTGGGTGAGCTGGAGGCCGGCGTTCAGGCACTGGAGCACCGCCGCGTCGCAGCCTGCCCGGCTGAAGATGAACTCGATCGCCGGCAGCAGGCCGGCGGCGTCAAGGCTGGAGATGACCTCCGGCCGGTAGGGGGGCCTGGACCTGCCCTGGCGCTGACCGCCGCGGAAGGCACCACCGGGCCCTCCGCCCCGGCCGCGACCGCCCCCGCGGCCGCGTCCGCGGATGGCTCCGGCCGCGGTCCGCTGTTCCGCCCACCGGTCGCGCTGGGCGATGCGCAGCAGTTCGGGGTTGACGCGGGTGTTAGCCGGGTCCGTGAACAGGTCGTACAGCCGGTGCCCCATCATCATGTGCTGCCACAGCGGCACCGGCCGGTGCTCGTCCACGATGACCGTGACGCCCCCGCGCAGCCGGTCCAGCCAGTCGCCGAACTCCTCGGCGTTGCTCACCGTCGCCGACAGCGCCACCACCCGCACAGATTCGGGCAGGTGGATGATCACTTCCTCCCAGACGGCGCCACGGGCCCGGTCGGCAAGGTAGTGCACCTCATCGAGCACAACGTAGCCGAGACCGCTCAGGGTGACCGACCCCGCGTAGAGCATGTTCCGCAGGACCTCGGTGGTCATCACCACCACGGGCGCCTCGCCGTTGATGCTGTTGTCACCGGTGAGCAGCCCTACCGTCTGGCTGTCGTACCTGCGGACCAGGTCGGCATACTTCTGGTTCGACAGCGCCTTGATCGGCGTCGTGTAGAAGCATTTAAGGCCCTGGGCGAGGGCCAGGTGGACGGCGAACTCTCCGACCACCGTCTTACCGGAGCCCGTCGGCGCGGCGACGAGCACACCGTCGCCCGCGCCCAGCGCGCGGCACGCCTCAAGCTGGAAGTCATCGAATTCGAAGTCGTAGAGCGCCCGGAAGCTGGCGAGTTCCGGATCCGATGTCCGCTCCCGGAATGCCGCGTAGCGCTGCGCCGGGGTCCTTGCGTGAGGTTCCGGGGAGCTGTTGTCCACCCGGCCGAGCGCAGGGGCCATAGATCCAGCCTAGGCGGAACCGGCTGTCGCTGTAGCCACCCGGGACCACAAGCACCACCGCTTGGCCAGCATCACGGACAGGCGGAGCGAAGCTCCGATTAATTCAGGCTGCTGCGGTCGCCTGGATCGGTCTCGGCGGCTTCGCCCACATCCAGCGGCGAGACCTCGTCGTCCGCAAGGCCGGCATACGGATCCGGGATGCGGGCGCGCCTGCGATCGTTCGCCCATATGATCACCTCGGCCACCTCCACGAGCACCACGCAGGGAACCGCGAGCAGCAGCATGCTGATCGGGTCCGGGCTCGGATTCGCGATGCCCGCGAAGAGGAAAGCGGCGAAGATCATCAGGCGGCGCCACTTCGCGAACCGCGCGTGGGTGAGGACATGGGCGAGGTTGAGCATCACCAGGGCGAGCGGCAGCTCGAAGGCTATGCCGAAGCCGAGGATCATCGCCTGGAAGTAGTTGAGGTAGGTGTTGATGCTGGGCAGGTTAAGGACACCCGACGGGGTGAGCCCGAGCAGGTAGTGCAGCCCCCGGCTCATCACCAGGTAGGCGAGCACGGCCCCGGCCGCGAAGAGCGGGACCGCCGCGCCCACGAACGCGTAAGCCCAGCGCTTTTCGCGCCGGTAGAGGCCGGGGGCGAGGAAGGCCCAGATCTGGTAGAGCCAGATCGGCGAGGAGATGATCAGCCCGACGAAGAAGGCAATCTTGACGTGCAGCATGAAGGGGTCGAGGACCCCCGTGACGACGAGCTGGTCACCAGGCTTGCCACAGCCGCTAAGACCGCGGATGGTGGCCGAGCAGAACGGGTGGGTGATGAATTTCCAGGCCTGATCGAAGTAGATGAGCCCGACCGCCATGCCCACGGCAAGCGCGAGAGCCGCCTTGACGATCCGGTTGCGCAGCTCACGGATGTGCTCCATGAGCGGCATCCGGCCTTCTGGATCGGGCCTGCGCGACGCCCGGAGCATGCGGCTGCCGACCACGCGGGCGCCTAGCACCGTGTCAGCCAGCTTCGGCATATCAGGTTTCCCCGAATTCCGCCGGCTCAGCTTGGCTGCTGAGTCCGCTGGTCCCCGGCGGAGGCCCCCTTCAGCTTGCTGAGCTGCTGCTGAAGGTCATCGATCTGCTGCTGCGCCGTCTGCTGCTGCGCCGCCGTGATCTGCTGCTGCGCCGTGGGCTGCGCTTCGGCCCGCGCCGGTGGAGCTGGCTCGGGCTCGGCGTCGTCACCGTGCAGACCCTGCACCTCGGACTTGAGGATGCGCATCGACCGGCCCAGTGACCTGGCCGCGGTCGGGAGCTTCGTGGAGCCGAAGAGCACGATGAGCACCACGGCGACAATAAGGATCTTCCACGGACTGTCAAACAGGTCGCCAATCATGTCCGTCCTCTTTGGCGGGGATGCTGCCCCCCCGCAATCGGGCTTTTCAGACGTGAGTCTACACGGCAGATCCCCCGAACAGCAGCCCCCGACGCCCCAGGCTGCTTGCGGATTTGTGAACTTTTGTGACGGCCGTCTGCTGTGACGCCTGAGCCGCCTACGGCGCTGTATATGGGTGATCCTCCGTTTTGTCCATTTTGCTATGGGAAGCAGGTAGCGACCAGTGCGGCGCATCCAGATGACGCCTGAGGGCGAGGTTCAACGGCGATACTGGGCACCAGGCAGGGCGCAGGAGATCCCACATCGTGATCAGGGATCGGGCGACGATCGCGGGCACCGCGGCGACACGTCGGCCCGCACTAGTGCCCCGGCTGCGCGCAGCCCGCGGCTCACGGCCCGCGAAGCGGCCGCCGTTCTGGGTGTCAGCCTGCAGGAGCTCACTGATCTCGCGGCGCGGGGGATATTGCAGCCCATCGGTCCCGACGGGCCCGACGCCCGCAGGTACCCGGCAGCGCAGGTCGAGGCGGTACTGAACTCCCCGGACGTCACGCAGGTGCTGAACGGCGCCGCCGGGCCCGCCACGGTCGTGCCGATCGGCGGCCGCACCGCCGCGCCGGGCAGCCGTGCGGCCCGTGCCACCGCGGCCGGCCTGCTCGCCCCTGGCCGGAAGCGCAACGGCCGGCTATCTGGCGGCCGCTCGCCGCTTCTCGTGCCGGCCCAGCGCCCCGCCCCGCCCCGGTCCGGCCAGCGGGCGCCAGGTGCGGGCGGGGGGGCTGTTGAGAACGACACGAACACGGAGTCGCAGGCCGGGCATCTCCATGTGCTCTCGAGGGCCATCACCGATGCCGCCGGCGCCATGGCCGGCTGTGAACTTGAACTGAGGTGGCGGCAGAAATACCCGTTCCTGCCGTACCTCCGGATCGGGGACGCCTCGATCTGGGTCATCTCGACGTCCACGGGGTGGCGGTTTCTGTGGAACCGGTACCGCTCGCATCCGGCCGAGGATCCGGCCGGCGCCGCCGAGGCGATCATGGGTGACCTCGGCCTGGCGGAGCCCAGGGGACCCGGCGAGACGGATCAGCCGCTCGCGTAGCGGGCCAGCGCCGCCGCGGCGTCTTCGCGTACCCGTGCCCGGAGATCCCCGGGCGCGGTGACGCGGCCGTCCTCGCCGAGGCGCAGTGCCAGCCGCCGCACCCACTGCGTGTCCGGCGTGCGGAGCCGGACACGCAGCCACCCGTCACCGAGTTCCTCCACCGATTCACACGGGTAGTATTCGGCGACCCAGCGCCCGGCCGCCGACACCTCAAGCACGACATGCACGTCGCCGGGTGACGGCCGGAACAGCCCCTGGTCGACGTCGACGGGGCGTGCGATGCCCGGCACCGAGGCGGGCACGTCGAGCACGTCGATGCCGAGGATCCGGTCCAGCCGGAACAGCCGTACCCCGTCGGCGCGCCGGCACCAGCCCTCAAGGTAGGCCCGGCCCTCGACGACGAGGAGGCGCATCGGGTCCACGTCGCGCTCGGTTGCCTCGTCCCGGCCGGGCACGTAGTAGCGCAGGTGCACCCGCCGCCGCCGGTCGAGCGCCTCCCGGACGTGGCCGATCACCCCGTCCCCGTGCGGCCGGTCAACCTGCACGGCCACCTGGGCGCTGGGCCCGGCGGCCTCGCCGGCCGCCGCCTCGAGCTTCGCGATGACCCGGCTGAGCGCGGACCGGTCCTCAAGGCCCGGCACCTCCGCGAGCATCCGCAGCGCGACGAGCAGCGCGCTGGCCTCGTCGACGGCAAGCCGTAGCGGGCGCCCGATCGACTCGGCCTGACTGATCACGATCTCGCCGCCCTCATACGACAGGTCGATCGGGCAGTAGGGGTCCGGATCGCGCAGCTCGACGCACCAGAGCATGTTCAGGTCGTCGACCAGCTCGCGCTCGCTGAGCCCGAACGCGGCCGCGGTATCGGCCAGGCCGACGGCCTTTCTGCTGACGACGTACGGCACCAGGGCGAGCAGCCGCTGGAGCCGCTCGGCCGAGGTAGCGGCGTGGCCGGCACCGCGCCCCTTTGGCTCGCTCATGCGAGGGCCCCCTTGAGCCTCCTGATCACCGCGTCCCGCAGGTCGGGCGGGTCGATGACCACGACGTCCGCGCCGAAGGAGGCGACATGGTCGGCGAACCAGCCGATATCGGAAAACGGCACGGTGATCGTGTCCCAGCCGACCGCTGCGTCCGGGGCCTCCGCCGCGGCCTGCCGGCCGGTCGCATAACGCCGCAGGCCGTAGCCCGCGCCGTGCCGCAGCCGCAGGACGGCGGTGTGCTCACGCGGCGGGACCGAGTCCCAGCTGCGCACCACCTCGCGCACGTCCGTGCCCGCCGGCACGGTGACGCTGCCGGGCGGGCCGGAGAACCGGACGGCCCCTTCGATGCGGCTGAGCCGGAACACGCGGACCGCATCCCGGCCCCGGTCCCAGCCGGCCACATACCAGCGGCCGTGCCGGTTGACCACTCCCCACGGCTCCAGCTCGCGCCTGGCCGGATCGCTGCGTCCCGCCGCCCGGTAGCTGAAGGTCACCGGCCTGCGGTCGCGCACCGCCTCCCAGAGCGGGCCGAACGCCGGCTCGGTGGTATGCACCCGCGGCTCGATGCCCTGCCGTGCGGTGCCGTCCGGATCGTCGGTATCGATGCCGGCGGCCCGGAGCTTCAGCAGCGCCCCCGCCGCGGCCCCGGCAAGCTCGGCGTGCCGCCACACCCGCGCGGCCAGGCCGAGCACGGCGGCCTCGTCGGGTTCCAGCCGCAGCTCGGGCAGCTCATACGCCTGCCGCTGCACCCGGTAGCCCGTCACGTCCTCGTCGAGCGGGCTGATGGCTCCGGTCTCCAGGGGTATCCCGAGCTCGCGGAGTTCCTCCTTGTCGCGCTCGAACATCCGTTTGAAGGCCTCCGGCTGGTCCGGGTAGCCGGCCACAGCCTGGCGGATCTGCTCCGCGGTGAGGTAGCGCCTGGTGGAGAGCAGGCAGACCACAAGGCTCAGCAGCCGCTCGGTCTTGCGCCTCGACATCGGCACCCCTCCTCCCCGGTCCGGATATATTCTCGCCCACCGCGGCCGGGTGCGGGTGCATAATCCGCGCGCCCGGCTACCCCGCCGGAGTGATGAGGTTAACCTGCCGGAGTGATCACGTGGCGGAACGGCACGGTATCCCGCATCCGGCGGGAGTGGCCCGGCGCAGTGGAACTGGACGTGACGATATCCGGGCCCCCCGGGGGGCCTGCGGCGGCGCGCCACGGCGCGGCCGGCGGCCAGGAAGCATCCGCCCTGCCTGTGCGCGCGCTCGCCTACCCGGAGCTGACCGGACGGCCGGAGCCAGGCGACCGGGTGCTGCTCAACACGACCGCGCTTGACCTGGGACTCGGCACCGGCGGGTACGCGCTGGTCGTCGCGGTTCCCGACAGGCTGCCACCGGACCGGTCCGGGCCCGGGCACCTGGTCAAGGCCCGCTACACGCCGCTGCAGGCCGTGGTACTGGGCGCCGATGAGCAGGGGTCGCCGCACCACGACACGCTGCGCAGTGCGGACAGCATCGGGGGAATGCCGGTCGTGGTGGCCGACCTGCACTCCGCTCTCCCGGCCGTGCTGGCGGGACTCTATGCCGATACTGAACGAAGGCGCGGGGAGTGCCCGCACGCCCGCGAAGATACCCTGCCGCCTGGGACGGCGCCTTCCCAGGGGATGCCCCTGGACCTCCGTGGCCCAGACCCCGGCGGCCCCGGACGCCGCCCGCGCGTGGTGTACGTGATGACGGACGGCGGGGCATTGCCGGCCTGGTTCTCCCGGACCTGCGCGGCGCTGCGGGAGGCCGGGTGGCTGGCCGGGACGGTCACCGCCGGGCAGGCGTTCGGCGGCGATCTCGAGGCGGTGACCCTGCACACCGGGCTGCTCGCGGCCCGGCATGTGCTCGGGGCGGACGTGGCCGTCGTGGCACAGGGGCCCGGCAACCTGGGCACGGGCACGACGTGGGGCTTCTCCGGCGTGGCGGCCGGCGAGGCGGTCAACGCGGTCGCCGCCCTGGCCGGCCGCCCGGTGGCGGCGCTGCGGGTCAGCGAGGCGGACCCGCGCGAGCGCCATCGCGGCGTGTCGCATCACAGCCTCACCTCCTATGGCCGGGTGGCGCTCGCGCGGGCGGACGTCGTGGTGCCTGCCCTGCCCGGCGAGTTCGGCGCGCGGGTCGCGGCGGAGGCGGAGCCGCTCGGGAGGCGGCATTCGCTGGTCCGGGTCGAGCTCGACGGCCTTGATGAGGCGCTGCGCCGGTGCCCGGCACCGCTGTCCACGATGGGCAGGGGCCTGGACGAGGACCGCGTCTACTTCCTCGCGGCCGCGGCGGCCGGGCGGCACGCCGCCGCCCTGCTGCAGGCATGAGCGAGCCGCAGGGGCGCCGTGCCGCCTGGACTGAGGAGCGAGGTACGAGCGACGAGGGAAGGCGGCGCGTCAAGGCGCCCCGGAGGCGAGCGGGGAGACAGAGCATGAGCGAGCGGGGAGACAGGGCAGCACCATGGTCCCCCGGGACGGGGTGCCGGGGCGGTGGGAAACAATGGAACCTGACTTTCCGTAGCGATAGGAGCGAGAACATGAGACTTTTGGTGAAGGCAAGCCATCTGCCGGCGCGGATGGCGACGGGCGCGTTCTTCCTCAACTCCGGTGTGGGCAAGCTGTCCGCGGACGAGGAGACCGCCGCACAGCTGCACGGATTCGCGGCAGGCACGTACCCGTTCCTGAAAAAGCTGAAGCCGAAGGACTTCGCGAAGCTCCTCGCGGCCGCCGAGATCACGCTGGGCTCGGCGCTGCTAATCCCGTTCGTGCCGTCCGCCCTGGCCGGCGCGGGCCTGGCAGCGTTCTCCGGCGGCCTGCTCGGCCTGTACGCCAAAACGCCCGGCATGCGCCGGGAAGGTACCCCGTTCCCGACGGAGCAGGGCATCGCGCTCGCCAAGGACTCGTGGATGATGGGCATCGCCCTCGGCCTGATCATCGACGACCTCACCGATCGCCCAGGCAAGAACGGCTAACCCAGCGCCAGCGTCCGGTACGCTGTCGGCGTCCCTCGGACGCAATGTCTTATTTGGTACTTGTCTTCGTCAGTACTTCGCGTCATTCAGGCAGCCCGCGGTGGCTGCCGCCAGCCCGGCCCGCACCGGCCGCTCACATGGGCAAGGCCCGCTGTGCGGGCCCGGGCGGACCCCCGGTCGTGTTGGCCGGTTGTGAATGACGTTCCCGGCAGGCAACATGCCCGGCCCGGGCTGGCACGCAGGGTGGAGGCCGCAGGTGCACCTGGCATCAACGACAGCCGGCGACACGACCGTGCCGGGGCAGCGCTCAGCGCTGCGGACGGTGACGAACCGGCCGGCCGTCCCCGGGCTGATCGCTTTCGTGGTCGCACTGGGCGTGGTCATCGTGCGCATGGTGCTGCTGGCCCATCGCAACGTCACCGACCTCATGCTGGTCGGCGACAAATACGGCAACCCGGCTCGGCTCCCCCCTGGCGTGCATGTCTTCCGCTACACCGGCTACGACGGGCAGTTCTACTACCGGATGGCGCTGGACCCCGCCAACCTCCACCGGACCGCATTCGGCATCACCATGGACTACTCGTACCGGTTCATACGGATCGGTTACTCCGCTCTCACCTGGCTTATCTCAGGCGGCCAGCATTCGGCGGTGCCTTATGCGCTGGTCGCGATCAATATCGTGGCCATGGGCGTCCTGGGCCTGCTCGGCGGCCTACTCGCCCGCGAGTCCGGCCGCCACGCGATATGGGGCCTGCTGCTGGCCGGCTATTTCGGCCTCATGACGAGCCTGGCCCGCGACCTGACCGAGCCGCTGGGCGCCGTATGCCTGCTCGCCGGGATCCTCGCCTACCGCCGCCGGCACCCGGTGCTCGCCGCGGTCGCGTTCGCCTATGGGTGCCTCACCCGGGAGACGGTCCTGGTCGCGCCCGTGGCGCTCGGCATCGTGCGGCTCATCGAGATCGTCCGCCGCCGCGCCCGGCCGTCACTCGATGACCTGGCCTGGGTCCTGCCCGGTGTCGTCTTCATCGGCTGGGAAGTGGTGCTGAAGGCCGCGACGGGGGTCTTCCCCATCCTGAGCGACGGCGGGAAGAACGCCAGCTTCCCTCTGTCGGCCGGCATCAAGGCGGTGGTCCACAACTTCACCCACCCCACCGCCGTGGTGGGCGGCGCGCCTGGCGCGGTCATCATCTGGGATGTCGAGTTCCTGGTCCTCGCCGTTTTCGCCATCGCCGCGCTGCTGTCGTTGCGTGCCACCGCGGTGCCGGTATACGAGCGCCTCGCCTTCGTCCTGTACGTAGTGGAGATCTTCTCGCTGTCGCCCACCAACTGGAACGGCTATGCGGACCTGCGGTCGTTCGTCGAGGTGTACTTGCTGGCCGTGCTGATCCTGTTCGCCACGCCACAGCGTCGCCTCAAGGCGTTCGCGGCATGCGCGGCTCCGATCCTCATCGCCGTCGCCGTGTACCGGACCCGGATCTGGTAGGGCTCCCGGATTCAGCGGAGGCGGCTGAGCAGGTTCTGGTTCCAGACCAGGATCGTGTACGGGCCGGTGCGGTAGGTCCGCGCCGGCTGGCCGAACACCGCGCGGACCGGGCCCGCAGGCTCCCAGTAGTTGAAGAATCCCGGCTGGCTGTCGAGGACGACGAAGTTGGCCTGCCGCGAGCGCGGGTCATACCAGGTGCTCTTTGATTCCCACTGGTACGGCACGAGCCCGGCGCCGTGCGTCACCAGCGCCCTGATCGTGACCTTGCCCGCGCTGTCCAGCGTGACGCTGCTGGCCTGCCAGTAGCCGCTCAGCCCGTTGTACAGGTGATGGCCGGCCAGCCACGTAGCCAGGCGCGCATTCGCCGGCGGGGCCGGGGGTTGCGCCGCCCCGTAGACAAGCGAAAGCCCGTATCCGGCGAGTACGGCCAGCAGCGCCGGCGCGAGCCTCGTTCCCCTCACCCGAGGGCCGAGCACCCGCCCGGCGAGGGCGGCGCCGAACGGCAGCACGACGGCGAACTCCCGCGCGTTCAGCACGCCGCTCGCCAGCGCGCTGGGCACGTATACGGCCAGGTTGAGGACGATCGCGACGGCCAGGACCTGATCGATGAGCCCGGCCCGGCGCAGGAAGTTCCGCGCCACGAGCCACAGCGCCCACACCACCATCGCCAGCCCGGCGAGATGCAGTATCGCGAACACCAGGGCGGCACCCGGCCGCAATCCGGTGAAGCTGGCGCCGAAGATCGCGAGTACCCCTTGGGCCGTCACACGCAGGTGCGCCGGCCACGCGGTCACGTCGGCCAAGCTGTACGGCACCGGGTGGAGGGTGTAGCCGCCGATCCCGTGGATGACCCTCCCGGCGGCCGACGAGGCCGCGATCGCGGCGAGCGCCGCGACGGCCAGCGACAGCTCATACCACGCGGTCCGGAGCGCCTGGCGCGCCGCAAGCCGCTGCACGACGCGGAGCGCGCACACCAGCACCAGCGGCGCGACGCCCACCACAAGCACGAGGGAGTCGGCGGTCATCGCCCAGGCCAGCATGACACCGGCGATGACCGGCACGAACCAGCGCGGCCGCGCCAGGTCCAGCACCAGCCAGGTCAGCAGGACCGGCACGGCCGTGCCGATGTGGCCCACCGACAGCAGCAGGACGAAGATGCCCACGCCGAGCTGGGGCGCCAGCATGACCCCCGCCGACACGAGCACCCGGGCGACGCCTTCCCCGCCCGGCGCCCGGCCCTTCGCCAGCAGCGCCGCGAGCAGCAGCGCGAGCGTGTAGGTCATGGCAGCCGCGATATGGGTCACATCGGGGCTCAGCCCGCGGATGAGATCCAGCAGCATGTACTGCGGCAGTTCGGTGGTGTAGAACGCCACATCCGACATGGACCAGGCGTGCAGCAGCAGGTTGCCGTGCAGCATGTCCCACGCCATCAGCACAATGTTCGCCCCGTCCGAGTTCACCGGATAGGTGGCTGACAGCCGGATGTAGGCAGCGAACAAGGCGATCCCGGCCGCCGTGAACGCGGCCGCCCACGCCCATCGTCCGCGGCGCGCCGGGCCGGCCGGGGCTGCCGCGCCCTCCGCGCCCCCCTTCCCGTGTCCCGCCCGGGTGCCGAGGTCCGGCGCGGGACCGGGCGGCGGTGCCCCTGGCATGTCCGGGGCACCGACCGCCTGGGCGGCTCCTGCCGTCTCTGGTGCTTGCCCAGCCATCGATAAGCCCTGATCAGGCAGCTGAGCCGGGATTTACGGCGCTGATGATGTCGACCACGAAGACGAGAGTGTCGGTGCCCTTGATCCCGGCCTGTGCCTGCCCGGCGCTGCCGTAGCCGTCGGACGGCGGGATGACCAGCAGCACGCGGCTGCCCACGGTCTGGCCGATGAGGCCCTTGTCCCAGCCGGCGATGACCTGGCTGGGCGTTGCCCCGATCTTGAAGGAAAAGGGCGTTGCACGCGACCACGAGGAATCGAATACCTTGCCGGTACGCCAGTTGACGCCGGTGTACTGGACGACGAGGTCCTGCCCCTTGGTGACAGCCGGCCCGGAGCCCCTGATCAGGGTCTTCGCCACTAGCGTCTTCGGGGGCGTCACGCCCTTGGGGATCGTCACGGCCGGCGCGCTGCCCTGCGCCGCGCTGACCGTTGGGAGGGCGCCTCCGCCGCTTGACACGTGCGAACCGGATGCTGAGACCGCGCCGGAGGAGTACCTCTGGATCAAGTCCATGACGAAGACGAGCGTGTCGGAGCCAGACACGCCGAGCTGGGGGTTGCCGTTGCTGCCGTAGCCTTCCTTTGGCGGGAGCACCGCGAGTACCCGGCTGCCAAGCTTCTCGCCGGTCAGGGCGGTTTCGATTCCGGGAAGCAGAGAGGCGGGAAGTACCTGAGGGGTGAACTGGTAGGTCGAGTCGACCAGCTTGTTCTTCGTGCCGCTCCACAGGTACAGCGTGAAGTTGCTGAGGACCAGATCTGACTTCTTGATCGTGGCCCCGTTCCCCTGGATCAGGGTCTTGACGGTGAGCGCGCTGCCTGGCTTCTCCTTCGGGATCGTGACAGACGGCGCCTTGCCGAACGTCCCTTTTGCGGTGACGGCGGCGTTCGCCGCCGACGACGGCGTAGACGGCGAGGACGACCCGCAGCCAGCCAGCGCAGAGGCGCCCAGCAGCGGGAAAGCGATGAGCGCGAGGATGCGTCGCATTGGATACCTCAAGATCGGTGACATGAGCCCTGCCAGCCTACTGGCCGGCATGGCCGAGAGCGGCCTTTGCCGGTTATGGGAAGGCATGCCGCTTATCGGAGCCGGGCAAGAAGGTTCGTGTCCCACGCCATGATCGTGTACCGTCCCGCGTGATCGGTATGCGCCGCCCGGCCAGACTTCTGCAGCACCGCCCTACGGCCCGACGCTCTTGTCTACGCCCTGGCCGAGATGGGCCAGCAGGTTAGTGTGCCATACCAGGATGGTGTAGCGCCCGAAACGATACGTCCGCACCGGGTGGCCGAACGTGTCCCGTGCTTGGAAAGGCTGCATTTGCCATTCCTGGGACGGCGGCCTGCTGACGGTGACGACGAAGTTGGCCTGGTTGGCCCGCGGGTCGTACCACGACGCCTTCGCCTCCCAGAGGTTCGCCACCGCCAGTCCCGCCGCGTTCAGCTTCACGGGCCTGACCACGATCTGGCCCCCGCTGTCCAGCGTCACGCTGTTGGCCTGCCAGTAGCCCGCGAGCCCGCTGCGGAGGCCGTGTGCCATCAGGAAGGCCACGAGATCCTGGTTCTGGGCTGGCACCGCCGCCTGGGCGGCGCCGTAGCCCGCCGCAGCGGCATAGCAGACCAGGCAGGTGATCCCCAGTGACCCCAGTACGAGCCGGACCGCCCGGCCAGCCCGCACGATGGGGCCGGCCAGCAGCCGCCCGGCCAGCACCGCGCCGAACGGCAACACCTCGGAGATCTCACGCGTGCTGAGGAGGTTCGCCACGTACGTACCGGGCACGTACGCCGCCACGTTGAGCACGATCGCGAGGACGAGCGCCGGGACGATTAGCTCCTCCCGGCGCGCGAACCGCCGTATGGCGACGCAGAAAGCCCAGGCCACCGCGGCAACGCCCGCGACGTGCAGCACAGCGAAAATCATGTAGTTGCTGGGCTCCGGGCCGAAGAAGGACGCGCCGAAGAGCGTCAGCAGGCCTTCGCCCGTGACCAGGAGATGCTGCGGCATCGCGGACCATCCGGCGAAGCTCATGGCAACTGGCTGCAGCACGAAACCGCCGCTGATGCGGATGAGGGCCTCGGCAGCGCGCATAAGCCCCACGGAGGCCAGCGCGGCAGCGATGAGCGCTAGCTCATACCACTGAGACTTGAGCGGCTCCCGACGCCACACTTTCTGGCCCACGCGGATGCCGCAGACAATAACCAGCGGCGCGACCCCGGTGAGGAGCACGAGGAGATCGGCGACCTGCCCCCACACCAGCACGACACATACGGCGACAGGCACGTACCAGCGTTGCGGCAGGCGCTCCACGAGCAGCCACGCCAGCAGCACGGGCACCGCGCTGCCGAGATGATCCGGGGTCAGCAGCAGCGTTGAGGTCGCATTGCCCAGCGCCGGGGCCAGCATGATGCCGCCCGCGACCAGGACCCGGACGAGGCCTTCGCGGCCCCCCGCGCGGCCCTTGGCCACCAATCCCGCAAGCAGCAGCAGCAGCGTGTACGTCATCGCCCCGCCAATGTGGATCACATCGGGGCCCAGTCCGTGGAGTGCCTCCAGCAGCACGTATTGCACGAGTTCCGTCGAATAGAACGACACGTCCGACATGCCCCAGCCTTGCAGCAGCGCGTTGCCGTGGAGCATGTCCCATGCCTGAAGCGCGATTGACCCGCCGTCGGCACCAACCGTCACCGTCCGCGACTGCCGGAGGTAGCAGAAGAACAAGACCACAGCCGCCACCGCATACCCGGCTGCCCACGCTATCTTCCGGGCAGCTGGTGTCCGTAGGCCGCGCCCGGCCTCCTTGGCCGAAGAGATCGCCGGCATTTCTGGGGCCGGCGCCCCGGCACCTGCCCCTCGCCGAGATGACCCGCGGCCGAGCGACGTCATTTTGTCACCCCCTCTCAACCGGCCTTCGCTGCGACATCGGAACCGCCGAAACGGAAGATGACCGGCGCGTGCGGCGGAGGCTTCAGCGAGTCGAACCAGTAATGTACCCCGGTCTCGGCCTCCTGCGGCGTGCAGATGAACTGCTTCGTCATCATGAATGTCCACCACGGCTCATCCACGCAGGCCCGGACCTGGGTCCGCTCGGCCTGCACGAGGAAGCCGGTGGTGTCGCCCCACTGAGTCTGGCCGATGGTCAGGACGATCGTCCGGCCACGGGCCATGGCGGCGAGCCTGGCGACGGCCCCGGGCAGACTCGGATCGGTGCGCTGCGTGCTCGTACGCAGGCCGGGCAGCGCGGCGAGGACGACGAGCGCGGTCACCGCCCCGGCCGCGGCCGCAGCCGTGCCAATGCGGGGACCCATCGCCTGGCCAACGCCGACGACGATCACGAGCAAGGTGATCATCGGCACCGACCAGTAGAAGTAGCCGATGTAGTACTCGGAAAGGAAATCGATGCCGACCGCCGCGTAGATGCAAAGTGCCAGGGATGACACCAGATTGATGCCCAGCAGCGCGAGGAAGAACCGGCGCAGCGGCCCCCGCGTGAGGCCGAAGGTCACACCGATCGCAAGCCCGTACAGCAGGACCGGCGCCAGCCACGCGTTGCTGTGCGGCCACCAGAACCACAGCACGAAATGCGCAATCTGCGCGGCGCTGTGGTGGCCGGCCTGCGCGGACCTGCCATAGGCAAAGTACTTCCCGAAGTCACCCGGCCAGTTGAGCGCCAGGTTGACGACGATCGGCAAGGCGAACAGGATGCTGATGGCAACGACCGGAATCCAGACCTTCCGCTGGCCGCGGACAAAGCGCCGCAGCGACGCGGCCGGCGTCTGCCGGTGCGCCCACACCAGAGCCACCAGCACCGGAAAAATGATGAAGGGGACGAAGAACAGGAAGCACGCCTGGCCGTGGATGAGAAACCACCCGGTCAGCGCGAGAATCCACGCATCGCGTGAATGCCCGGCCGCCACCGACGCCGCCGCGATCACGAAGACGCAGTACGTCGGGATGTACATGTACGGCATCCAGTCGTTGTTGACCGCCTGCGGGTGCGAGGCAGCGAAGATGAGGATGACCGTCAGGCAGGCCGCGGCCCCGCGCAGCGAGCCGGTCCAGCCGTAGACGACGAGCACGGCCAGGGCCATGAAGGCGCTGTCGAGGGCAAATACGGCGAGCACGTGGGCGTTCCAGGCGGTCGGCACCACGTGCAGCCCGTCGTAGAACAGCCACTGCCCGAACGCCTGCACGTACATGTACGCCGGCCCGGGATGGTTGAAGTTTTCACGGGAGTAATTGCCCACGAGCAGGGTGAAGTGCATGGCCTGCTGGATCAGGATCGAGTTCGCGGCGGAATCGGCGCGCTCATAGAGCCGAGTGGTGAAGAGAAACCGGTTGCGGACGATGAGGGTGGTGAACAGGACCGCGAAAGGCGCGGCCCAAATCCACCATGGACGGCGCGCCCCGCCCGGCCCGTCTGTGATCACGACCGGGATGGCAGACCCGGCTGCCCGGGGCTCAGCGGTCTTCCAGTCCCCAATCGTCACTCGCCGCTCCCCGCTGTCAATGTGGCCCCACAGCAACATCGGTGTTGCCGAAACGCAGGATGACCGGCGAATTCGGCGCAGGCTTCGGCGAGTCGAACCAGTAATGCACCCCGGCCGCGGCTTCCCGGGATGTGCAGATGAACTGCCTGGTCATCATGAAACTCCACCACGGCTGGTCCAGGCACGCCCGCACGTGCGTCCGCTCCGCCTGGACCAGGAAACCGGTGGTGTCAATCCAGGTCCCGTGGTCGATGGTCAGGACGATCAGCCGGCCCGGCGCCCGGGCGGCAAGCGCGGCAACGGCCCGTGGCAGGCCCGGATCGGAATCCGCCGTACTCGTGCGTATCCCGGGAACTGCCGCGAGCACGACGAGAGCGGCCGCCGCGCCGGCCGCGGCCACGGCGGTGGCCCAGCGGAAGGTGAGCGCCTGTCCTACGCCGACGGCGATGACGAGCATCGTGACCAGCGGCGCCGACCAGTAGAAGTAGCCGATGTAGTACTCGGACAGGAAGTCGATGCCGGCCGCGGCGTAGATGCCGAGCGCCAGGGATGACACCAGGTTGATGCCCAGCAGCGTAAGGAAGAACCGGCGCAGCGGACCGCGGGCGAGCCAGAAAGTCACGCTGATCGCGAGCCCGTACAGCAGGACGGGCGCCAGCCACGCGTTGCCGTGCGGCCACCAGAACCACAGCGCGTAATCGGCGATCTGCGCGGGCGTGTGGCCGCCGGCGTGCTTCGAGCGGCCGTAGGCAACGTACTTGGCGAAGTCACCCGGCCAGTTGAGCGACAGGTTGACGACGATCGGCAGGGCGAACAGGGCGCTGATGCCACCCGCGGCGATCCAGGTCTTCCGCTGCTCGCGGAAGAAACGCCGTAGCGACGCGACCGGTGTCCGCCGGTGCGCCCACACCAGGACAGCCAGCGCCGCAAGGACAATGACCGGGACGAAGAACAGGAAGGATGCCTGGCCATGGATGAGGAACCACCCGGTCAGCGCGAGAATCCACGCATCGCGTGAATGCCCGGCCGCCACCGACGCCGCCGCGATCACGAAAACGCAGTACGTCGGGACGTACACGTATGGGTTCCAGTCCGAGCTGACCGCTGGCGGGTGCACGGCGGCGAAGACCAGGAGGACCGCGAAGCAGGCGGCAGCACCGCGCAGCGAGCGCGTCCAGCCGTAGACGATGGCGACAGCCATCGCCAGCAGGGCGCTGTTGAGCACGAAGACGGCGAGCATGTGAGCGTTCCAGGCGGTCGGCACCACATGCAGTGCGTACTGGAACACCCACTGGCCGAACGCCTGCACATACATGTACGCCGGCCCCGGATGGTTGAAACCCTCGCGCGAGTAGTTGCCGACCAGCAGGGTGACGTGCATGGCCTGCTGGATCAGGATCGAGTTCGCGCCGGCATCGCCGTGCTCGTAGATGCGGGTGGTGAAGAGGAACCGGTTGCGGACCAGTAGCACGGCGAGCAATATCGCGAAGGGCCCCGCCCAGATCCACCATGGACGGCGCACGGCGGTTGCCGCTGACGCGGTGTTCCGGTGCCCTCGGATGGTCACTAGTCGCTCCTCCTCCGCGGGGCGGCTAGCTCAGCGCGCCGATGCTGCCTCACCGTGCCGAGGTTATTGGCCATGGAGACGGCAAGAGCAATGTTCCTTATATGTGACATATACATTAAATCTGCCAGCCGGCCGGGATGCTCGCCAGCAGGTTCTTGTCCCAGACCATCACCGTGTACGGGCCGAACCGGTATGTGCGCGCGGGAACGCCGAAATACTTGCGGACCAGCGAGTAGGGCTCCCAGTGCCGGCGGAACCCTGGCAGGCTGTCGAAGACGACGAAGTTGGCCCGCTGCGAGCGGGGGTCATACCACGAACCCTTCGCCTCCCACATATCGGCCTGGAGAGTGAACTGCATCAGCGCCCGGACCTTGACGCTGCCCCCGCTCTCGACGGTAACGATGCTTCCCTCCCAGTAACCGCCCAGCCCGCTGGTGAGGTGATGGGCGGCCAGCCATGAGGTGAGATCCGCTTTGTCCGCCGGAACAGGCGGCCGGGTGGCCTCATGGGCCAGGCCCAGCAGGTAACCGGCCAGGACCAGCCCTCCCAGCCCTCCCAGCGCGGCCCGCACCGGCCCGCTGGGCACGCCGCGGCGCACCGGGCCAGTGTGCACGCTGGCCCGTGCCCGGCCGGCGAGCATCCGGCCGGCCAGGGCCGCCCCGCACGGCAGGACGACGGCTAGCTCATGCGGGTTCAGCGAGGGCATGTTGCTGATCAGGTACAGAACCACGTTGATGACGATGGCGACGGCCAGCACCTGGTCGGTCAGTGATACCCGGGTGAAGAACCGCAGCACCACGAGCAGCAGCGCGCAGCCCACCAGGGCCACGCCGACCAGATGGAGGAGGGCGAAGTCAAGCCCGGAGCCGGGCTTGGCGCCGACGTAGTCCGCGCCGAAGAGCAGGAGCACTCCATGCCACGTGGCCGGGATGTTGGCGACCCACTGGCGCACCGGTTCGATCTGGAACGTGACCGGGTGCACGGCGTAGCCGCCCAGTGCGCGGATCAGCCTGGTCACCGCCCAGGAGGCCCCGGCCGCTGCCACGGCAGCCCCGGCCAGGCACAGCTCGTACCAGCGTGACCGGAGCACCCGGCTGAGCCTGGCGGACGGGCCGCCATCCGTGCCGGCCGCGCTGAAGAGCCCCTGGATGACGCGAAACCCGCAGACCAGCGCCAGTGGCACGGCGCCCACCGCAAGCACCAGGGAATCCGCCACGGCTCCCCACGCCAGCAGGATCCCGATCACCGCCGCCACATACCAGCGCGACCGCCAGCGGTCCAGCACGAGCCAGGTCAGCAGCAGCGGCACTGACGTCCCGATGTGCCCCACAGTCAGCAGCAGCACGAAGACGCCGAAGCCAAGCTGCGGCGCGAGCATGATCCCGCCGGCCACCATCGTCCGGACCACGGCCTCGCGGCCGGTTGCCTTGCCCTTGGCCAGCAGCGCGGCGAGCAGCACCACCAGCGTGTAAGTCATCGCCGCGGCCACGTGGAACGTCCCGGTGTGCAGGCCGAGGATCAGCTCGAGCAGCATGTACTGCGGCAGCTCGGTCGTGTAGAACGACACGTCCGACAAGACCCAGCCGTGCAGCAGCAGGTTGCCGTGCAGCATGTCCCAGGCCTGCAGCCCGAGGTTCGCCTGGTCGGAGTTCTCCGGGTAGGTATTCGAGAGCCGCAGGTACACAAGGAACAGCACGATCCCCGCCAGCGCGAACGCAGCTGGCCAGAGCCAGCGGGCGGCATTGCCGAGCGCGGCCGGGCGGCGCGGCTCGCCGCCACGGCGTCGCGCCGCCGGGACGACCGCTATGCCACCCGCTGGCCCGGCTCCCTGGCCTGCCGCCCCTTCGTCCGACGCCGACATGGGTCTCCGGTCCTGAATGTGCTCAGATCGTGCCGGCCTCGACGGCGTTGCGGATCCACGGGATGACCTCGTCCAGCATCTGGTCCAGCGTCGTCGTCGCCTCGAAGCCGAGTATCCGCTTGGCCTTGTCGACGGCTGGGATGCGCCGCTGCACGTCGTAAGTGAACGGCTCGTCGTTGATGATCCGCAGTGGCACCCCGTCGCCCTTGATCTTGCGCCAGATGACCTCGGCCAGCTGGAGCACGGTGGTGCTCTCCGCCGTGGACAGGTTGAAGTCCTCGTTGCGGGCGTCGGGGTGCTCCATCGCGGTCACCACGCCCGTGGCGAGGTCGCCGCCGTAGGTGTAGTGCCGGACCTGCTCACCCGAGCCGAGGATGTGCAGCGGGTCCTGGCCCTTGAGCACCTTCTGCACCAGGTCGGGAACGACGTGGCTCATGGCCAGCCGGACGTTGCCGGACAGGATCTCCTCGTCGCCCAGCGCCCGGCTCTCGCCGATCCCTACGCAGTTGAACGGCCGCGCGATCGTGTACGGCAGCTGGTACTGGTCCCACGCGGCGTGCGCGAAGTACTCGACAGCCAGCTTCTGGAACCCGTAGGACGACAGCGGCGGCGGGACCTCCCGCTCTTGGCCCTCATACGACGGCCACTCGTTCGCGCTCTCGAAGACCATGGACGACGACAGGTAGGTGACCTTGCGCAGGCGGCCCTCCTGGTGGGCCTTGATCGCCGCGTCGCAGGAGGCGGCGATAATCCGCTCATTGGTCGCCAGCAGGTCGTAGGCGTAGGTATGGAAGTAGGAGATGCCGCCGATCATGGCCGCGCCGGCGATGAAGTGATCACAGTCAGCGAGCAGGCTCGTCATCAGGCCGACATCGCGCGCGTCGCCTTCAACGATCTGGTAGTGCGGATGATCGTCGTAGGACTTCTTCACCTTCCCGTACTTGGAGAAGTTGTCCACACCCACGACCGCGTAGCCTCGCCGGAGCAGTTCCTCGACGACATAACCGCCGATGAAGCCCGCCGAGCCACTGACGAGAACTTTCTCCATCATCTCCCTTTCATTCTTTCCTTATGTCCGGCGTCTTGCGGTGCCTGCCCGGAAGTTTTCGCGCCATTCAGGCGGCCCGGGTAGGCTGTCGTCGCAGCCCGCACTGGCCGCTCACATGGGCCCAGAAAGCCCGTATTCGCTAGCCGGCTGACGAATGACGCTCCTGGGACGCGCGAACGCGTATCTGCTCAGCGGTCAGGCGGGAGCCGAACGCGAACCGGTACCAGCGCAGGTAGCTGGGAATCCACTTCGCAACCCGGAAGTTGGAGACGCCTGCCTGCCGGTCCAGCCAGATAGTGGGAATCTCGGCGACAGGGCGGCCGAGGCGCTTGGCCTTGGCCGTGAGCTCGATGCCTATCTCGAAGCCGTCGCGGGAGTCGATGCCGACTTCCCGGACGAACTCCGTTGAGTACGCCTTGAACGAGTTGGTCGCGTCCCTGGTGCCGACGTGCGCCAGTACCCGCAGCGAGCGGCCGGCCATCCGGGACAGCGTGCCCTTCAGGACGGGACCGCCGACCTGCTGGCCGCCGGCCATGTAGCGGGAGGCCGCGGCGACGGCGACGCCGCGTTCCACGAGCCGCGCGAGCTCGTCGATCTGCCGCGCGTCATCGCAGCCGTCCGCCATCGTCACGACGGCGACCGGCGCCGCGGCGGCGTCGATGCCGAACCTGATCGCGTTGGCCGGCCCGCGGCCGTAGGTGTTAATCAGGCAGCGGAGCCGCGGTTCCTTCTTCGCGTACTGTTCGATGACGGGGATCGTCGTGTCGGTGTCGGTATCGACGATGACGAGGACCTCGCAGGACAGGCGTACCGACTCGAAGAGCCGGTCAAGTATCGGAACGATCTGCCCGCCCTCGTTGTAGGCGGGCATGACGACCGACACGCGCGGGTCGTCGCCGGTCATACCCGCACGCCCTTCCCGGTGATGTTCCAGATGTCGGCCACCGGCTTGTCCGTCGCCAGCTCCCGGTACTCCGGATGCGGCGCGGCGATCACCAGCAGGTCCGACCGGGCCATGACCTTCTCCAGCGGGAGCAGGTCCGGGTCGACGGTCACGTACGGGTCGGTGCACAGCACCGTGTCGGCCTTGAAGGTCAGGATCCGCTTGAGCTTGTACGACAGGCTCGACCGGATGTCGTCCGAGCCGCCCTTGAACGCCATGCCACAGATCCCGACCGTCATGGACGCAAGGTCGAAGTTCTGCTCGAGGCGGTGGACAAGGTAGAGCGGCATGCCCTCGTTGATCGTCATCGCGGTGTGCCCGAGAGCGAAGTTGTTGTTGTTGAAGGCAGCGAGCTGCATCGTGTCCTTAAACAGGCACGGCCCGGCTGCAAACCCGGCGGCCGGCATGTCGGCGGCCCTCGGGTAATCCTGCGCCAGCCCCTGCCGGATGCGTTCGAAGTCGAGGCCGCGGTCGTTGGCCATCATGTAGAGCTGGTTGGCGGTCGCGAACTTGATGTAGCGCCATACGTTGGTGAAGAGCTTGGCAAGCTCGGCTTCCTCCGGGGACATCATCACGAGCTTGTCGGTGAGCCGGCTGAACAGCCGGCTCGCCCGCTCCGCGCCGCGGGCCGTGCGGGCCGAGACGATCTGCGGGAGCTCGAACAGCTCCGTCATGGCCTTGCCCTCGGCGATCCGCTCGGGGCAGAACGCCACGTCGATGTCGACGCCCAGCCCGGCGACCATCTTCTCCACCAGCGCCGTCACCCCGGGGTACACGGTGCTGCGCAGGATGAGGATCTGCCCGTCGTGCAGGTATCTGGAACAGCTGCCGAGTGCGTTGGGTATGGCTACCTGGTCGGGGTTGAGGTGCTCATCCACCGGCGTGCCGATCACCACGATCACGTGCTCGGCGCTGGCCACGATGGCGGGATCGGCCGATGCTTCCAGCTGGCCCGCGGCGCGGGCAGCGCGCAGCGGCTCCGCGGCGCCGGGCTCGGCGAACGGCAGCCGGCCGGCATTGACCGTCTCGACCGCGGTCTCGCTCACGTCATAGATGCCGACCCGCGCACCGCGGGCGGCAAGTGCGATCGCAAGGGGCAGGCCGACATGCCCGCACCCGCCGATGACGACAGCGTCAAGCTCGAAATTGCCTTTCGGCGCCGGTCCGGTCACCGCACGTTTCCTTCCGCCATATGGAAGCTGGCCGACTCTCGGGTATGCCACGCCTTATGTGAAGGCAGGCTACAGGTAGAAGACGAGCCCGTGGCAAGCTCCCCGGACGTGGGAGTTCCCTTCCAGCACGACTCGCTGACGGTGATCTGTCCAGAGTGTCCGGTGGCACTTCAGGGATTTCCTGCCACGGTTCGGCGCATAACTATACATGCCGGGCAGCCCGGCGGCAGCCGCGCCGCGCGGTGCCGTCCGGCGGGGCACTGCGTCCCCGGATGCGGGGATTGCGCCTGGCAGGATCACATTCCGGCGATGAGCTTCTCGACCCTTTCGTCCACGGAACGGAATGGGTCCTTGCACAGCACGGTCCGCTGGGCCTGGTCGTTGAGCTTCAGGTGCACCCAGTCCACCGTGAAATCGCGCCGCTTCTCCTGCGCGCGGCGGATGAACTCGCCGCGGAGCCTCGCCCGCGTCGTCTGCGGCGGGACCGACTTCGCCTCGAAGATGTCGAGGTCACGGACGGCCCGGTCCACCGCCCCTTTGCGCTGCAGCAGGTAGTACAGGCCCCGGCCGCGATGCACGTCGTGATAGGCCAGGTCGAGCTGGGCCACCCGCGGCGAGGACAGCGGGAGGTCGTGCTTGGCCCGGTACCGCTCGATCAGCTGGTACTTGGTCACCCAGTCGATTTCCCTGGCCACCAGGTCGAGCTTTCCCGTCTCGATGGCATCGAGCGCACGGTCCCACATCGCGAGCACCCGGCGCGTGGTCGCGTCCGCGCCGTTCCTGTCGGTGAAGTCCTGCGCCTTGGACAGGTACTCGCGCTGGATCTCCAGCGCACTCATTTCGCGGCCGTTGGCCAGGCGTACCCTGCTCCGGCCGGTCATGTCGTGGCTGACCTCGCGGATCGCCCTGATCGGGTTGTCCAGCGTAAGGTCACGCATCATCGTGCCGGCCTCGATCATGCGCAGCACCAGGTCGGTCGAGCCAACCTTGAGCAGCATGGTGGTCTCGCTCATGTTCGAGTCACCGACGATCACGTGCAGCCGGCGGAACCGCTCGGCATCCGCGTGCGGCTCGTCGCGGGTGTTGATGATCGGGCGCGACCGGGTCGTCGCCGACGACACGCCCTCCCAGATGTGCTCGGCCCGCTGGCTGACGCAGTAGACGGCGCCGCGCGGCGTCTGCAGCACCTTGCCGGCGCCGCAGATGACCTGCCTGGTGACCAGGAACGGGATCAGGATGTCCGCGAGCCGGCCGAATTCGCCGTGCCGCCCGACCAGGTAGTTCTCATGGCAGCCGTAGGAGTTGCCGGCCGAGTCGGTGTTGTTCTTGAACAGGTAGATATCACCGGCGATGCCCTCCTCTCGCAGCCGCTTGTCGGCGTCGACGAGCAGCCCCTCGAGGATCCGCTCGCCGGCCTTGTCGTGCGCGATAAGGTCTGTCACGTTGTCGCACTCGGGCGTCGCGTATTCCGGGTGGCTGCCCACGTCGAGGTAGAGACGTGCGCCGTTCCGCAGGAACACGTTGCTGCTGCGGCCCCATGACACCACGCGCCGGAAGAGGTAGCGCGCCACCTCATCTGGTGACAGCCGCCGCTGCCCGCGGAACGTGCATGTCACGCCGTATTCGTTCTCGAGTCCGAAGATGCGCCGGTCCACAGGGCCAGGCTACGTGCCCAGGGCTGGTTCTGGCACCCGTCACGCGCCCCGGATCTCCGCCCTGGGCACCGCATCCGCAGCGAAAACCATTGCGGGCCTGGTCCGGACCCGGACCGCCCATGATGCGCGAGCGGATCGACAGGCGGGTGGGTCAGTAACCGCGGGCCGCCTCACCACTCCGCGGCGATGTACCTGGTCTCCATGAACTCGAGCAGGCCGTCGTGGCCGCCCTCCCTGCCGAGGCCCGACTGCTTAACTCCGCCGAAGGGCGCGGCAGGGTCAGAGACCAGGCCGCGGTTCAGGCCCACCATGCCGGTCTCCAGCGCTTCCGACACCCGCAGGCCGCGCCGCAGGTCGCGGGTGTAAACGTAGCAGACGAGACCGTATTCGGTGTCGTTCGCCCAGCGGATCACCTCGGTCTCGTCGGAGAAGCGGATGACTGGCGCGACCGGGCCGAAGATCTCGGTGCGGGTGATCGCGGCCCCGGCCGGGACCTGGTCGATGACCGTGGGCTCGTAGAAGTAGCCGCGCCGGTCCGGTGACCGGCCGCCGAGGACGACCCGGCCGCCGTCAGATGCCACGCTGTCCACCAGCCCGGCGACCTTGCTCCTCGTGTTCTCGTTGACCAGGGGGCCGACGTCGGTGGACTCCTCCAGGCCAGGGCCGACGTTGAGCTTGCCGAGCCGGTCGGCGAGCCGGCTGGTGAACTCGTCCGCGACGGCCTCGTGGACGTAGAACCGGTTGGCCGCGGTGCACGCCTCGCCGCCGTTGCGCATCTTGGCGGTGAGTGCGCCCTCGATGGCGGCGTCGAGATCGGCGTCGTCGAAGACGATGAACGGCGCGTTACCCCCCAGCTCCATGGAGCAGCTGATCACCGTGTCGGCGGCCTGGCGCAGCAGGATCCGGCCGACCTCAGTGGAGCCGGTGAAGGACAGCTTCCTGACCCGCGGGTCGCGGAGCATCGCGGCGACCACCGGCCCTGGGCTGGATGTCTGCACGATGTTGACGACGCCGCGCGGCACGCCCGCCTCCGTCATCAGCCGGGCGATGGCCAGCGCGGTGAGCGGCGTGTCCTCGGCCGGCTTGAGCACCACCGTGCAGCCTGCCGCCAGCGCCGGCCCGATCTTGCGCGTGGCCATCGCGGCGGGGAAGTTCCAGGGCGTGACCAGGACCGAGACGCCAATCGGCTGCCGCGTGACCAGTATCCGGTTGGCGCCTGCCGGCGCGGTCGTCAGGCCGCCGTCGATGCGCACGGCTTCCTCCGCGTACCAGCGGAAGAACTCGGCGGCGTATGCCGCCTCGGCGCGTGCGTCGCGCAGCGCCTTGCCGTTCTCGGCCGACATGAGCCGGGCGAGCGGCTCAGCCCGCTCGGTCATCAGCTCGAACGTGCGGCGCAGGCACTCGGCGCGCTGCCGTGGCGGCGTGGCCGCCCAGCCGGGCAGCGCCTCGTACGCGGCGCCGACCGCTTCCAGCGCGTCGTCCTCCGTGGCGTCGGCGACCTCAGTCAGCGCATCCTCCGTGGCCGGGTCGATCACCGGAAGGCTGCCACCGCCGCGGCCGCCGGTCCACTCGCCGCCGATCAGCAGGCTAGTGGGCACGTCAATGCCGGTCAGGGACGCCAAGTTGCCGCTCATTCGTTTGTTCTGCCTCCTCTGTTTACTGCCTCCCTCGCGGGCGCTTCACTTGACAGTGCCTTTTGGCATGCCCCCGGCATGACGCACGGAGACACGCCAGCAAGCAGCGCGGGAGGCTGGTCCCCGGCGCCGGGACACCGCAACGGCCCTGGCGGTGCGTCATGCCGGAGGCGCGCTAGCTAACACTATGCGGCGTCCGGCCCGGCGCCTGCGGCGCCACTTCTGCTCCCTAGCGGCTCAGCTTTCCTTGAGGGCTTCGCGCACCGTCGCCACGATCCGTGCCATCGACGGCAGCACGTGATCCTCGAGGCTATCCGCGGCCGGCAGCGGGATATGCGGCGTGGTGATGCGTACGGAACGCGAGCCCTTGATGCTGAAGGCACCGCCCGTGCCGTGCAGCATCTCGCGCCTCAGGCCCGGGATAGCCGCCTGCCGCTACGCTTAATCTCACGGTCGGTGTGCCCCGCTGGCGGCGCACCGTTCGATGCTTTCGCTGGAGGGAGGCAGGACCTGTGAACGTCCCGGCGGTGCACGAATATGGTCCTTACACCCTTTATGATCTTGACGCGCTGCCCGAAGACGGCAAGCGCTACGAACTTGCCGATGGGTGGTTGACCGAGTTGTCCCCCAGCCCCTGGCACGATCATGCCGCCGACCGTCTCAAGGCCATTCTCAAGGATGCGGCACGGCTAGCCGGAGCTGAGGTATACGTCGCTGGCGGGCCGAACGACGTCAGCACGCCAGCAGGCGTACGCAAGCCTGACGTGTTCGTCGTGCCTCGCGACGTGGCACGCGCGGCCATCGACGGGAAGGCGCGCACCTACTACGCAGCCGACCTGCTTCTCGTCGCCGAAGTGATTTCCCCGCGGAGCAGCAGCGAGCAAGTAGACCGCGTGCGGAAGGTGGGCGAATACGCCAAGGCAGGGATCCCGCTGTACTGGATCGTGGATCTCGAGCCCAAGCCGAAAGTCACCATCCTCGCGCTGCACGCCGGCGAGTACGTCCTGGACACCGAGATACGGGCGGGACAGGCACTGACCGTCAGCCAGCCGTTCGCGATCAGCTTCGATCCACGTTCACTCACCGAACTGGAGTAAACCGGGACAACCGAGTGGCGGGCGGACAGGCGAGACGGATCAGTGCCAGGTGCGCCACCTGGCCACCCAGGTCGCATAACCGGCATTTATACCGAGATGGTGGCTCCCTGGCCATCCATGGCGGGGACCGACTCGTCGTCGAACCACATGCCGCCCTCGGCGAGGTAGCGGAAGTGCAGCGTGCTGCCTGGCAAGACCGTCACCACGGTGCTGCGGGTGCCGTTCGAGCGTTTCCGCAGCGGATGCGCGAACGGATCCCAGTTGTTGAAGTCGCCGACAACGGACACGGCTCCCGGCGGCTC
>DASQVO010000065.1:0-4513 GCA_035640715.1 Streptosporangiaceae bacterium | reverse complement strand
GCGCGGCGACGCGGCTGGTGGATGAGGTGGCCACCAGGGAACCACTGCTGTCCGCCGTGACCGATGACGGCATGCGGCACCGGCTCTGGGCTGTGACGGACCCGGCCGAGCACGCTCTGGTCGCCGGTGACCTGGCACCGCGCAGCGCGCTCATCGCCGACGGCCACCACCGGTATGCCGCCTATCTCGAGCTGCAGGCACGCAGGCGGGCGGCCGGCGGCGGAGCCGGGCCGTGGGATTATGGTCTCGCGTTTCTCGTCGACTCGGCTGCTTATCCGCCCCGGATCGGCGCCATTCACCGGGTAATTCCGGGGCTGCCACCCTCGCGGGCGGCTGAGATGGCGAAGAGCGCCTTCAGCGTGCGGCCCGTTCCCGGCAGCCTGGACGGCGCGCTGCGCACGCTGGCGGAGGCCGGCCGCGGCGGAACGGCCTTCCTCATCACCGACGGCGCCGAGCAGTACCTGCTGACCGATCCGCGGCCGGACCGCATCGCCGAAGCCATGCCCGCCGATCACTCCCCGCGCTGGCGGGGCCTTTCGGCTTCGGTCCTCCGCGAGCTGCTCATTACGAAGCTCTGGGGGCTGCGTGATGAGGAGCCGGAGGTGGTTGTGGTGCCCGGCGACGCGGCCGCGGCGGTGCGGGCTGCCGGGCAGGCCGACAGCAGCGCGGTGATCTGCAACCCGGCGTCGGCCGCGGACGTCCACGCGGTGGCGGCGAACGGAGAGCGCATGCCGCGGAAATCGACATCGTTCGGCCCGAAACCGCGCACCGGCATCGTGATGCGGACCCTGGCCCACCACTGAGCGGCCTAATGGCCTACCGGACAGGGCCGGGAACCGGAATTATTACGCCATATCACGGCATGCCGCGCTGGCCTGAGAAGATGGGCATATGCGCGACGAGGTGGTCAGTCAAGATAGCGGCGCGGGCATCACCGGGCTCGGCCATGACGTATTCCAGATCGACACCCGGATGGCAGGCTACGACGGGATCACCGCCGGGTACCTGATCCGCGGAGACAGGCCATGCCTGGTGGAAACCGGGACCGCCCCGTCCGCGCCGATCGTCCGTGACGCGCTGGCAGCGCTCGGCGTCGGAGCCCGCGACCTGGCCACCGTGGTCGTCACCCATATCCACCTTGATCACGCAGGCGGGGTCGGTGATATCGCCCGGATGTTCCCGGCCGCCCAGGTGGTGGTGCACATGCGCGGCGCCCGGCACCTGGTCGACCCGAGCCGCCTCATGGCCAGTGCCCGCCTGGTGTACGGGGATGCCCTCGACAAGCTTTTCGGCAACCTGTCGCCGACACCAGCCGAGCGGATCAATGCCGTCGAGGAGACCGGCACGATCGACCTCGGCGGCGGGCGGCGGCTCGAAAGCCACTACTCACCGGGCCATGCCAAACACCACGTCGGCCTTCTCGACTCGGCCAGCGGCGACCTTTACGTCGGCGACGCGGCGGGCGTGTACATGCCCGAGACCGCCGATCTGCGGGCAGCCACGCCGCCACCCGACTTCGATCTTGATACCGCGCTGGCGTCGCTGCGCATGTTCGGCGCGCTGCGCCCGGCGCGGCTGCTGTTCAGTCACTACGGCCCGGCCGACGCGGTGGGCGAAACGCTGGAGCGCTCGGCGGAAGAGATCAGGGTGTGGGTGGAGGAGACCCGGCAGGCGCGCGACGCGGGCCTTGACCTTGATCACGCGGTGGCGATGGTGCACCAGCGCACCAAGGACCGCTACGCCGCGCTGAGGGCCGGCGGCGATGCGGACGCCGCCGAGAAGCTGCTGCGGCTCACCAGTACCGAGGCCAACGTCAGCGGCATCATGCGCTGGCTCAACAAGGCGGACCAGCCCGCGCACCCAGGCTGAGCGCCTGAAGCGATGACGTTGCCGGTGAACCGGCCAGCATGCAGCACATCGCAATCCTGCGATGTTTCCGCGCCCCTGTGGCTACGCGTACCGGCTCTGCCTCAAAGCACTGCCACGTCAGTCATCGTTCGTTGTGGCGTCGCTGAATCGGCGGCCCCAGTCGTGGACCCGGTCGAGCAGCTCGGGTGGGGAGACCACCTGGAAATCCGCGCCGGCCGCGCCCAGCGCCATGGTGGGCCAGTCCAGTGAGTCGGCGGTCATGCGTACCCGGCAGCGGGTGGCGTCGATGTCCTCGACCGTGGACCACCGGCCGATCCGCTCGCGCACGGCCGCGGCTGGGGCATCGACCAGGACCTCAACATCGTAAGCGGCGGGCATGCTGCCGATGCTGGCGCGGACGAAAGCGGCGGCGTCAGCGGCGGGCAGCTCGCGGGGCCGGAACCGGGTCCCGGTGCCGCGCGGAGCGGTGAGGCGGTCGAGGCGGAAGCTGCGCCAGTCGTGGCGGGTGAGGTCGTAGCCGACCAGGTACCAGCGGCGGCCGAGCGAGACCAGGCGATGTGGTTCGACGTGCCGGGCGGTGTGCTGGCCGTCGGCTGCGGTGTAGGAGAAGCGGAGCCGTTCGCTGTCCCGGCAGGCAAGTGCGACGCTGGTGAGGATGCCCGGTTCCACATTCGTCCGGGCCGCGCTGCCCCAGCCTGCGGGCACCGTCATCGCGTCCAGCGCCTCGACCCGGCGCCGCAGCCGGGGCGGCATGACCTGGACCACCTTCGCCAGTGCCCGCACCGAGGACTCGGCGATGCCCTCGACCGCGCTCTGCGCGGCCACCTGCAGGCCAACGGCAAGGGCGACGGCCTCCTCGTCATCGACCACCAGCGGCGGCAGTGCCGCGCCCGCGGCCAGCTGGTAGCCGCCATCGGCACCGCGCTGTGCCTGGATTGGGTAACCCAGCTCACGCAGCCGGTCGATGTCCCGGCGCAGGGTGCGCGGCGAAACCTGCAGCCGCCCGGCCAGTTCGGCGCCCGGCCAGTACCGGCGTGCCTGAAGCAGTGACAGCAGCCGCAGCGTACGGGTGCTGGTGTTCGCCATGTCACCCATCCTCGCGCAATTCAGGTCAGGAAGTGGCCGCTATAGCCCCTAGCGTGGGCTTAGACCGGGAAGGAATCCCGGCTCCCACCCCACGGAAGGCCGAGACCATGACGACGAGCAACCCGATCCCTGGCGGCCTGGCTGCCAGCGGTCAGGCTGACGCATCCACCCCCGGCGGCGAGCACGCCGACCTGCTGGCGATGCTGGCAGCCCGCCGGCACTTCCTGCGCTTCACCACCCGCGGCCTCACCGACGAGCAGGCCAGGCAGCGCACCACCGTGAGCGAGCTATGCCTGGGCGGCCTGATCAAGCACGTCACAGCCACCGAGCAGGGCTGGGTGAACTTCATCCTGGACGGCCCGTCGGCGATGGGTGATTTCACCGCCATGACCGAGGACGACTGGGCGCAGCGGGCCGATCAGTTCCGGCTGCTGCCCGGCGAGACACTGGCCGGCGTGCTAGCCGACTACGCTGAGGTCGCCCGCCGGACCGACGGACTGGCCGCCACCCTGCCCGACCTGAACGCCGCGCACCCGCTGCCGAAGGCCCCCTGGTTCGAGCCCGGCGCACGGTGGTCAGCCCGCCGCGTGCTCCTGCACATCATCGCCGAGACCGCACAGCACGCCGGCCACGCCGACATCATCCGCGAATCCCTGGACGGCACCAAGTCCATGGGCTGACTCCCGGGAACCGCGGCCGCGTGCTCGTGCGTGAGATAGGTGCGGCTCAGCGGCGGTACCGCGCCGAATAGCCGACGTTGTAGGCGATGTTGATGACCGCGATCGCGATCCAGACCACGATCAGCCCCAGGGCCCCGGCCGGGTTCTTGCCCGCGGCGACGGCGATCGCGCTGATGGGGATGCCCAGGACCATGGAGGTGATCGCGAGCGCCATCGGGGAGCCGGAGTGCCCATGCCGGTCCCGCGCCGGCGGCTGCGCAGCTTGCTGCTGCGCGAGTCGCGCGTCCACCCGGGCGTCGATCTCCCGGCCGACCTTGTCCAGGAACGAGTCGATCACTGCGTCCCGGTAGCCGGGACCGAGCTCGTGGTGGGTTTCTGCGGCGGCGCGGATCTCCTCCGGAGACAGCGAGCTACTCACACGGGCACGATATATCGTTTCCAGGCCGCTGTCACCGGGACGGGGCGACTCAGGGATGCCGGGCGTTGCCAGTGAACCGGCCAGCATGCAGCACATCGCAATCCTGGTGACGTTTCCGCGGAAACGCCCCTATGGCTGCGTGTACCGGCGCTGCCTTAGGCCGGGCAGGCGGCTTGCAGTTCCCTGCCACCGGCACGGCAGGGTCGCTCGATTCGGCAAATGCCGCCCCTGCTCGCCGTACCGGCAGGGGCGGCAGCCGTTAATAAGGAACTGACAGGTCAGCCGGTGGTGCTGGCCATGCCGTCTTCGAGGTGGCCGATGTAGCGCCGCAGCCAGGAGCCGTCGCCGCTGACCGTGACCGACAGGTCGTACCACCCATTGCTGGCCGCGAGCGGGTCGACCACGTGCGTCGCGCTGCTGTGGGCGTGCACGTGGTATGTCCGGGCCGGCTCCTTCGAGT
>DASQVO010000064.1:0-14652 GCA_035640715.1 Streptosporangiaceae bacterium | reverse complement strand
CGGCGACGCGTCGGTGACCCAGCCGGGCGCCTACACGACAGGGCTGCAGGTCAGCGACGACACGCCCTACAAGACCAGCCCGGTGAACGTGACGATGAACGTCACGCCGCCGAAGAGCTGGGGGAAGATCACCGGAACCGTGTCCGGCCTGGCCTGCGCAGGCACGACCGGACCACTCAAGGGCGTGACCGTGCAGATCGATGGCTCGGCCGCGAACTACACACTGAAGACCGACGCAAGCGGGAAGTACCAGTACTGGATCGACAAGAGCGACAACCCGCTGACGGTCACCGCGGCGCAGGACGGCTGGCAGCCGCAGAGGACCGGCGGGAAGATCAAGGCTGGAGCCACGATCTCGGCGAACTTCACGCTGAGCCCGGACTCCTGCTGACGCGCTAGCCAGTAAAGGAAGGTTCCCCGGGCATCCCGCTGGGCGGGATGCCCGGGGAACCGCGCGTCAGTCGCCGTGCCCGTGGCCTCCGCCGCCCTGGCCGTTGTTCCCGCCGCCCGGCTGCGGCCGCCCGGAACGGATCTTCGCCCTCCCACGTCCTCCCCGATAGATCCCTTGTCACTGTCGTGACGCCCGCGGATGAATGAAACTTGAGTGCGCCCCCGCTGACGTTGCGGCGCCTTGGCGTTATGTGCCTGTCCGATAGGTGCCGGGTCTTTGCCGGGGAAAATCAGAGTCAAGGGTGGCGCTTGCGCCATCCGAAGGACGCGAGGGCAGCGAGCGCCCTTGACTGTGATCTTTGCGCGGCGACAGGATGCCCGGCGCGGGAGGACGGCCGGACAGCTCTTGCAGGCGCGGCACCGGGAATGTACGGCGGGGACTGGCTGCGGCCGGTGCCGGGGACGCCGAGCGCGGCAGCGAGCCCCGGCGACCTCGACCACTTACGGTCGGTCACCCCGGCCGCTCTGCTCTCCCCAGTTGCTCGCGCCTGCGCTCGTAGCCGGTCCAGGCCGTCAGGCCCGGCGCGCCGAAGGTGCGCCCTTGAAGGTGACGTAGGGGAAGTTGTCACAGGTCGGCTATCTGTCGGGGCTATCTGTCTCGTAGAAGGCCTGTTGGCCCGGGACTTGATGAGTGCGACGCTTGGTCGGGCTGTAGCAGGCCGTCACCTGCAGGGTTCTAGACCGCTTCCTCCGTCCGCTGAGAGTGCCGACGGACAAGATCGGCTCCCAAACTGCTCCCAAAATCGGACATCCGGAACGCGGAAGGCCCGGCCGTCATCCGGCGCGGGCCTCCTGACCTGCAGTTTCAGTGGGGTGAGCGATGGGATTCGAACCCACGACACCCAGGACCACAACCTGGTGCTCTAACCAACTGAGCTACGCCCACCATCGTCGCCGCTCCCGTACGGCACGCCGAGCCTGCCGGCTGGTGCGCCGTCTGAGCGACAACAGACCGCGCGGTACCGGATCGGGCGACGCGCGGCTATGGCAATGATAGCGGCAATCAGGCCACTGCTCTGACCGGACACGGGCCAGCGGCGCCGGCCGCCTCCGTTCCAGGGCGATGTAGTTAGTTATCGTTCCCGGCCGGCGTTCCGCTTGCGGAGTCGCCGCCGCTGGTCACCATCCGTCCCTCTTCTTCTTCCGCCAGGCCCTCGGCAACCAGGCCGCCGTGCCTGGCGGCTATCTCCCGCGCGGTCACCGAATCGGGTCCGGGCTGCGGGACGAAGATGGCCTCGCGGTAGTACCGGAGCTCCTGGACGCTTTCGGTAATGTCCGCGAGCGCCCGGTGCCCGCCCCGCTTGACCGGGCTGGCGAAGTAGGCACGCGGGTACCAGCGGCGTGCCAGTTCCTTGATGCTCGACACGTCCACCATCCGGTAGTGCAGGTACGCGTCAAGTTCCGGCATGTCGCGGGCGATGAACCAGCGGTCGGTCGCGATGGAGTTGCCGCACAGCGGCACCCGGCGCGGCTCGCTGATGTGTCGTTGCACGTAACCGAGCACGAGGTCCTGCGCCTCGGAGATGGTGACGCCCCCGCCCAGCTCGGCGAGCAGCCCGGACGTGGTGTGCATGTCGCGGACCACGTCGCTCATCTCGTCCACCGCTTCGGCCGGCGGCTTGATGATCACGTCCACGCCCTCATCGAGGATGTTGAGGTCCCCGTCGGTCACCAGGCAGGCAATTTCGATCAGGGCATCGCGCTCCAGGTCAAGCCCTGTCATCTCACAGTCAATCCACACGAGCCGCTCGTCCACTACCCCAGGTTAGGCCCTTGCCAGATCTGTGATGGCCGGGGCCGGAACGTTCCCTGTCAAAGGAACTGGCCGAACGAGGACATGGTGGCACCCGCGGCCGGCCGCACCGGGACGGCTTCTCAGTGCGGGGCGTCGGCCAGGGAGGGCACGGCCGCGGCGGCATCAGTCCTGATGCCGGGTGCGAGCACCGTTTCGAGCGCGACCCGGCTCGCCGTGGCGGTTGGCGTCTCGCCGTGCTGGCGCGTAACCGGCGGGCATCGTGTCACTTCCGGCCCGGTCAGCAGGTCGATGTCGATGTTCCCGGGGCCGACGGCTTCGCATCCGGGTAGCTGTGAGGCGCCATAGTGCCCGCCGAGTGCCCACACCGCGCGGCTGCGCGTTCCCGCCCGGGCGAGCATGGCGGGAGCCGGCCGTCCGGCCGGCCACCTACGCGGCACCCGCCAGGTGTCCAGCCAGCCGAGGATGGCCTCGACGCCGTTCATCGGGCCGGCCGTGAACGGCTCCGACGGCCACGCCACCACGCCGATCTGCACGCACAGCCTGCCCTCGGTATTGATCGGCGGAAGGGGCTGCGGCGCGGCGCCCCCCACGTCATCGAGGCGCTCGGGACCGCCCAGCGAGCAGCCGGCCCGCAGAATCGGGATGAGCTGGATGATGTCGCCGGAGGTGGGGTTCCACACCAGGTGCGGCGGGCGGCCCTCCTGATCGAGCCGCTGAGCGGCGGAGCAGGCCGAGATCAGCCAGGGGTCCGCGCCGAGCGCCTGCCAGACGACACGGGGCGCGCCGCCCTTCAGCGGACCGCCATCCGTATGGGCCCGGATGCGCTTCACGCCCGGCATCCATGCATCAGCCACCGCATTTCCCCCCACGGTCTAGACCTCCCTTCTCATCTGCTTACGTCAGCTCCGGCGAATAGTCCATAGCGGGCTGTCAACCGATACGCCGGGTGAAGCCTGCTCACTCAGGGCAAAACCGGCATGCCGCTTCCGAATCGACACGGCGGCACGGAACCCGGACACTGAGGGCGTGCAGCATCTCACCTTCGTGCCCGATGCCAGCGATCCCCGGCTGGCGGACTACGTGCGGCTCACGGATGTGGAGCTCCGGAAGAGCCTGGAGGCCGAGCATGGCCTTTTCGTCGCCGAAGGGGAGAAGGTGATCCGCCGGGCCTTGGCGGCCGGGTATGCCGTCCGCTCACTGCTCGCCACCGAGCGCAGGGCCGCCGGGCTCCGGGATCTGGCGGAGGCGTGCGGTGCCCCCGCCTATGTGGTCCCTGATCACGTCGCGGAGCGGCTCACCGGGTACCACGTGCACCGCGGGGCGCTGGCCGCCATGCGCAGGCGGCCGCTGCCGGGCGTCACGGACATGCTGGCCGGGACGCGGACGGCCGTCGCGGGAGAGGACATCGTGGATCACGCGAACGCGGGCGGCTCTATATGGCACACCAGGCCAGTCCGCCGGGTCCTGGTGCTCGAAGACATTGTCGATCATGGCAACGTCGGCGGGATCTTCCGCTGCGCTGCGGCGCTCGGCACCGATGCCGTGATCTTGTCGCCTCGGTGCGCGGACCCGCTGTACCGGCGGGCCGTCAAGGTGTCCATGGGCGCCGTGTTCGCAGTTCCGTATGCCCGGATGACCGACTGGTACGGGGGACTGGCCGAGCTGCGCACGGCAGGCTTCCGCTTGCTGGCGCTGACCCCCGATCAATCGGCCGTGCCGCTTACCCAGGCTCCGATGGGGGACCGGGTCGGGCTGATGCTGGGCACCGAAGGAGACGGGCTGTCATCTCGCTGGCTGCATGAGGCGGACGTGGCCGTCTGCATCCCGATGCATCCGGACGCTATGGCCGCGGGCGTGGACTCGCTCAACGTGGTAGCCGCCGCCGCAATCGCGTGCCAGCAGCTTTCCCGGCCCCGCGATGACTGGCCCGGGTGACCAGGCTGCCACCACGCCGTCGTTCGGCATCTGTCTGTGCTGCCACGCCGGCCGCGGCCCGTGCGCCCGGGCGGCGGTCCTGCCGTGTTGCGCCCGGGCACGGCGTTCAGTACAGGGGGCGCTTGAAGAACTCGCTGGATTCGCGGCGCCAGAGCATGATCACCGTGCCGAGCCCGATGAGCCAGAGGACGAAGCTGCCCACCAGACTTGCGGCAGCGGCCGATTGGACAGAGAGGGCAAGGATCATGTCCAGGGTGTAAAGGGCGAAGAGGACGGTCCCCGTGATGCGCGCCCAGTTCTTTCCTCTCTTGTTCGCCCATGCCATCCACACCCACAGGCCGATCCCGATCAGGCCGACGATCACGATCAGCGCTATGGAACTGTTGACGGCGGTGTTGACCTGGCTGTTCGTGTAGTGCGGATGCTGCGTCCTGATCGCGTGCTTGAGGTTGCCAAGGGAGGTGAGGCCGAGAATGAACGTGATCGCGCTGATGGCCGCGCCCGCATACATGAGGCGGACGGCGGTCTGCACTGAAGGCGGCACGGGCGGCCGCTGCCCTGGCTCTACCGTCTGGCCGTTCTGCCCGGCCGACGGGTAAGGCTCGTACATTTTTCGCTCCTAGCCATGCGGGCGGGAACAGCATGCCGGGCGGGGCCCGCACGGCAATCGCCCCGTATGGCCATCGAGCCTAGTAGCCGGACGGTCCGCATGCCAGGAAGCCCAGCCGGCCCCATGAAGGGAACCCTCAGCCCCGGGCGTTTCGGCTTGTGTGAGCGCCGCGCCGAGTCCTCGCGGGGAAGTTCGTGTGATCATGCAAGCCGGCGTATCATGCCCTGTGTGCCTTGCAGCCGCAAGGTCATATGCACGTGCAGGACCTATGTGCAGCATGTCATTGAGCGGTGACCAGGATGTCGGCATGGGGGAGCCGGCGAGGCCTGGCATACGATCGTGGAGCGCTGAGGTGATTCCCACCCACTCGGGAAGCGGCCCGACGGTGCTGCGCATCCTGCTCGGTTCCCAGCTTCGCAAGCTGCGGGAGGCAAAGGGGATCTCCCGCGATGATGCCGGCTACCGGATCCGGGCGTCCGGATCGAAGATCAGCCGGCTGGAACTCGGCCGGGTGAGCTTCAAGGAACGTGACGTCACCGACCTGCTCGACCTCTACGGGGTCACCGATCCCGCCGAGCGCGAGGCGCTGGTGGCACTGGCACGCGAGGCGAACTCGCCCGCGTGGTGGCAGAAGTACTCCGACGTCGTCCCCGACTGGTTCCAGATCTACGTGGGACTGGAGGAGGCGGCGGAGCTCATCAGGGTCTATGAGGTGCAGTTCGTGCCGGGCCTGCTGCAGACGGAGGAGTACACGCGGGCCGTGGTGCATCAGGGACAGCCCGGCGCCCCGCCCGACGAGGTCGACCGCAGGGTCGCCCTCCGCATGCGGCGCCAGCAGTTGCTAACCCGGCCGAACGCGCCACGGCTGTGGGCCGTCGTCGACGAGGCCGCGCTGCGGCGGCCGCTGGGCGGTAAGGAAGTGATGCGGGGCCAGATCGAGCACCTGATGGCAGCGGCGAAGAAGCCGAACATTACCCTGCAGGTGCTGCCGTTCGGGTTCGGCGGGCATGCCGCGGAGGGCGGTGCGTTCACGATCATGCGGTTCCCCGAGGCTGACATGACCGACATCGTCTACATCGAGCAACTCACCGGTGCGCTGTATCTCGAGAAACGGGAAGACGTGGAAAGGTACAGCGAGGTCATGGAACGCCTCAGCGTCAAGGGCACCTCGCCTGAGCGGACGCAGGACATCCTGGCCTCAATGCTTGAGGAAATGTGACCGATGACTGGGATGTATAACGGGATGCCCGCTGGTGAGCTGCCCGGCGTGCATTGGCGCAAGGGCGGTCGCGAGGCGCGATCCGTGGAGATGGCCCGGCTGCCGGACGGGGGTGTCGCCGTGCGGAACGCCGATGACCCGGACGGCCCGGCCTTGATCTACACCAAGGCGGAGATCGAGGCCCTGATCGGCGGCGCCGCCGACGGCGACTTCGACAGCCTGGTGCGCTAGCCCGGGGGGACGACCCAGTGTTAGCCCGGGGGGACGACCCCCCGGAACCCCCCGTCAGCTTTCCCGGGCTGGGGTCCGATACACCGGCCACTCGCCGGGCTAAAGCCCGGACTCGCTGGGCCGGTACGATCGTCTGTCCGTAGCCTGCGCCGGTGGCCCTTGTGCACCGGTCGCTCACCCGGGCACGGGGCCCGGAGTCGCGTCCGGTCGGACCTGCGGTCCGTCGGTCCGTAGCCCGCTGCGGTGCTGGCTGACCCGCCGATCCTACGAAGTGGTCGCGTAAGGATCACCCCACCAGGGTGACCCCTCGGCGGACCTGGGGCGACTACACTATGCTTCCTACTCGATCCCCTGTGTAGTAAGGGGAGGTGTGGATCGCCATGACCCACGGCCACGCATCGACCAAGGGGACTGCATCGGCTGGCAGCCCCGCAACGCAAAGGCGCAGCGCCATCGGCCGGATCCGGGCAGCACACTGGCTGGCGCTCGCCTTGACCGTGGTGGCGGCGGTGTTCATCGGCAGAACCGCCAGCGGGTCTCGATCGACCTGTTCTCGGCCCGTGTCACCTCACCGCTGTGGCTCATTCTGGTGATTACATTCCTCGTCGGAATGTTCATCGGGATGCTCGCCACCCGCCGACGCGCGAAGCGAACCGAGCGGCGCTGATTGGCGAAGGTAGGCCGGCGGGGAGATCGTGGTTTTACCCGGCGCAGTGATGGGCGGACGAGGGGGCTGGTCGTGGCGGCAGCGACTGATGGCGGGGAGCAGCAGCGGCGCGTTGTGATCGCCTGTCAGGGCGGCGGGAGCCATACCGCCTTCACGGCGGGTGTGCTGAAACGGCTGCTGGGCGCGGACGAGCTCACCGGTTATGAGGTTGTCGGGCTGAGCGGCACGTCCGGCGGGGCAGTGTGCGCGCTCTTGGCGTGGTATGCCCTGCTCGACGGCGATCCGGTGCGTGCGGGGCACCTCCTGGACCAGTTCTGGGCTGACAACTCCGCCCGCGGACCCGTGGAGATGCTGGTCAACAACTTGATTCTGTGGGCAATGGCGTGGCAGGACTTCGGCGTTGTGCCGCCGGCGGTGAGCCCGTATCACTCGCCGGCCTCTGTCATGGGCGCTGACCAGTTCTGCCAGATGCTTGGCCGTCAGGTGGACTTCGACCGGATCGAGGCCGACAGCGCCGGAGAGCACCCGGTGCTGCTCATCGGAGCCGTTGATGTGCTGTCCGGGCAATTCCGGACGTTTAACAGCCGCCGCGACCGGATCACCGCCGGCACCGTGCTCGCCTCAGCGGCGATCCCGAACCTGTTCCGCGCTGTGCGGCTGGAGGACGGCACGTACTGGGATGGCCTGTTCTCCCAGAACCCCCCGGTCCGTGAGCTTCTCGATGCGGAACCCGACGAGCTGTGGGTGATCCAGATTAATCCGCAGCAGCGGGACACCGAGCCGGCCACGCTCGCCGAGATCGCCGACCGCCGCAACGAGCTGGCCGGCAACCTGTCGCTGTACCAGGAGCTAGCTTTCATCGAGAAGATCGACCAGCTGCTCGAGGCGGGTCTGCTGAGTCAGGGGGGAAAATACAAGCAGGTCGTGGTGCGGGTGATAGAGCTGTCCCGCTCCAGCCTTCCCCGGGCCCACGCGGCGTCCAAGCTGAACCGCGACCCGCTGTTCATCCAGAACCTGATGTCACACGGCGAGCAGCAGGCCGGGGAGTTCCTCGCCGCGCTCGCCTTCGAGCGGGCCTGGGCGGATAAGGACGTCGCTGCGGTGATGGGACTGTTCGCCGAGGACCCCGAGCTGGTCTCCGCGCCCCCGTTCACCGGGCAGGGCAGCCACCGGGGTTCCGGGCAGGCGCGTCAGTTCGTGCAGAAACAGCTGTCTGCCGGTGTCCGCGTGGACCTAACGCACAAACTGGTAGCGCGGGAGCGGGTCACCTGGATGCTCCGGACACGCGACGACCGTGCCGGAACCGATCTCCACGGCCAGGCCGAAGCCGAGTTCCGGGGCGACAAGGTCATCAGTTTGCGTCTGGGACCGCTCCCGCCGAGCCCGTAACCGCCCGGAGCGCTGACGGAACGTGACCACGCATTTCGGCTTGTTCTCGCCGTGACATCGGGCGCTCACCCGGGCCGGAGGCCCGGAGTCGCGGCCGGTAAGACTTTCCTGTCAATATGCTGGCGCTGATGACTGAGGGCCAGGAAACGTCGCGATCCCCGCTCACCGCAGACGGCGAGCCGCCCGTTGCGGCCCGGGCTGCGCCAGATGCCGGGGCGTGGACGCGGCCGCCCACACGCAGGCTGATCTGGTGGGAGATCTTCTCGGTCTTCGCCGTCTCGCTCGGCGCCAGCGGGCTCTACGCGCTGGTCCAGCTCATCGGCTCGCTGACGGCCACCAAGTCGCTCGCCAGGCAGCATGCGGTACTGAACGGGTCGCTCGCGCCGGGGCGGCCCACGCTCGATCTCTTCCTGCAGCTCACCAGCATCGCGATCACGGTCGCCCCGGTGGTGCTCGTCTTCTACCTGATGGCCAGGGCGGGGGAGCGGCCGTCGGTCATCGGCTTCGACGCCAGCCGGCCGCGCCGGGACCTGCTCCACGGTGCCGCGCTCGCCGCGGTCATCGGCGGCTGTGGCCTGGGCCTGTATATTGCCGCCTACAAGCTCGGCTTCAACCTGAACGTCGTCGCGGAAAGCCTGCCGGACGTCTGGTGGCGCATCCCCGTCCTGATCCTCGCGGCCGCGCAGAATGGCCTTCTCGAGGAGACCCTGGTCGTCGGCTACCTGCTGCGGCGGCTCGGCCAGCTCGGCTGGAAGCCGGCCCGCGCGATCGCGTTCAGCGCCGTGCTGCGCGGTTCCTACCACCTGTACCAGGGGTTCGGGGGGTTCGTCGGGAACGCGGCGATGGGGGTGATCTTCGGGTTCTGCTACCGGCGCTGGGGACGGGTCATGCCGCTGGTCCTTGCCCATACGCTCATCGACGCTGCCGCGTTCATCGGGTACGCGGAATTGCACGGCCACGTGTCCTGGCTGCCTTAGTCTTCGTGTCAGCTGGCCCAGCCTCGCCTGCGGCTCAGTAGTTCTCACCCGGCCGGCAGATGGGAGGCGCATGACCGCGCTCGCGCATCTATGGGATCACGTGACCGCGACGGATCCGGCCCTGCCGGGCTGGCTCATCGCTGTCACAGCGGTGCTCGCCCTCGTCATCGTGATGAGCGAGCATGCCTGGCATGTGTCAAGAAACGTGGTCACGCTCGCCCACGAGGGCGGTCACGCCGTCGTCTCCATCGCGACGGGCCGGCGTCTGGAGGGAATCCGGCTGCACTCCGACACTTCCGGGGTGACCTCCTCGCGCGGCAAGGCCCGCGGCGTGGGCCTCGTCCTGACAACCGCCGCGGGCTATGTCACGCCGTCCCTGCTCGGGCTGGGTGCCGCATGGCTGCTGGCCGCAGGCCATGCGGCCGCCATGCTGATGGCCTTCCTGGTGCTGCTCGCGGCAGCCTTCATCGCGATACGCAACGCGTTCGGGGTGGTTTCCGTCCTGGCGACCGCGGTGCTCATCTTCGCCGTCAGCCGGTTCACCTCGACGGCGGTGCAGGAAGCCTTCGCCTACCTGTTTGCATGGTTCCTGCTTTTCGGCGGCGTCCGCCCGGTCTTCGAGCTGCAGCGCAGGCGCCGCCGCGGCAGGATGATGTCGTCCGACGCCGACCAGCTCGCGCGGCTGACCGGTGTGCCCGGCGGCGTCTGGGTCACCGTCTTCGCCCTCGTCTCCATCGCGGCGCTCATCGCCGGCGCCCGCTGGCTCATGCCGGGCGTGTCCCACTGGCTGCTGTCGCCCCTGTCGCACCTCCACGCCGCCCGCGCCGCCACCTAGCCATTGCCAGTGTCACGCCGGCCCTGCTCGCCGCGATGCCCGTCTCCCTGGCCGGCCGGGGCGGTCCGGAAGTGCCGTGTATTCAGCATCTCGGTGCCGGCCGGTGACCCGGGGACGGTGCTCCCGTTATCCTGCCGGCATGCCGGAGTCTCCGGCCGCGCCCGGGGCCGGTCCCGGCGCGGCATCCACGACCGGTGCCGCATCCGCACTCGGTTCCGCGTCAGTCGGTGGCCTCCAGCGGGCAATGGCGTCGGGAACGCTTACTGCCGCGGCCGTCACCGCCTTCTACCTGGAACGGATCAGCCGGCTGAACCCGGCGCTGCACGCTGTCATCACCGTGAACCCCGAGGCGCCCGAACAGGCCCGCGCCAGCGATGCCGCCTGCGCGCGCAATGGTCCTCGCGGCCCGCTCGAGGGAATCCCGGTCCTGGTCAAGGACAACGTCCAGGCTGCGGGGATGCCGACCACCGCCGGCTCGCCCGCGCTGGGCAGCGCGCGGGCAGGCGACGCGTTCATCGTGCGCAGGCTGCGCCAGGCCGGCGCCGTGATCATCGGCAAGGCGAACCTTTCCGAGTGGGCGAACTTCAGGTCTACCCACGCGACCAGCGGGTGGTCCACGCTGGGCGGCCAGGCGGCCAACCCGTACGCGCTGGAACGCAACCCGTCCGGGTCCAGTTCCGGTTCGGCGGCGGGGATCGCGGCGGGCCTGGCCCCGCTGGCCGTGGGGACGGAGACGGACGGGTCGATCGTCTGCCCGGCGAGTGCCTGCGGTGTCGTCGGCATCAAGCCGACGCTGGGGCTGGTGAGCCGTTCGGGCATCGTGCCGATCTCGCCCGAACAGGACACGGCGGGCCCGATGGCGCGCTCGGTCGCCGATGCGGCGGTGCTGCTGACCGTGCTGGCCGCCGACGACCCCGAGGATCCCGCCTGCCAGGATCCCCGCGGCCGTGCCGAACGAGGTGGCGGTGACACCGACTACACGGCCTTTCTCGACGAGGGTGCGCTGCACGGGGCGCGCGTCGGCATATGGCGCGCGGGCTCGGCGGCGGCGGGAGCGGCGACGGCAGCGGTGCTGGACAGCGCGGTGACGCGGCTCCGGGAGCTTGGCGCGGCCGTGATCGATCCGGTGGAGCTGCCCGGCGCGGAAACGATCGAGCTGCCCGAGTTCGCGGCGCTGCTGCACGAGTTCAAGCACAGCCTTGGCGCCTACCTCAGCGAGCTGCCGGGCAGCCAGTGCCGGACCCTCGCCGACGTGATCAGCTTCAACGAGCGGAACGCGGAGCTGGTGCTCGCGTGCTTCGGCCAGGAGGTGTTCGAGCAGGCGGAGGCGACACGCGGCTGCCTGCTCGATCCCGGCTACCTGGCGCTGCGTGCCGACGCCGCAAAGCTCGCCAGCGTCGCCATGGAGACACCGCTGGTCACGCACCGGCTCGACGCGATCGTCGCGCTGACCGCGAATCCTGCCTGGCTGACCGACTACGTGCTCGGCGACCAGGATGTCTTCCACACCTCTGCCCCGGCCGCCGTGGGTGGCTACCCCTCGATCTCGGTCCCGTTCGGCTATGTCTGGGGCCTCCCGGTCGGCATCTCGTTCATGGGACCGCGCTGGAGCGAGCCGAGGCTGATCGGCATCGCGCATGCCTTCGAGCAGGCGGTCGGCTCACGGACTGGGGATGTGGCCGCGCCGCACGTCAGCACCGGCCAGCCGCCCAGCCTGGCGGCGAGCCTCCTGGCCTGACCCCGCCCGCGCCGGCCCGGTCCTGGCGAAAACCCGGCCTGGTCCTGGCGGGGCCCCTACCTGGCGGAATCCGGACCGGCCTGACCGAACACGGACGCAGGCACGTCGGACCCGAGTCCGGGCAGATAGCCTTTCCCCATGGATTCCTGGCGTCGCCCGAGCATCCCTGAGCTGCCTGGACGCGGCCCCGAGCCGCGGCTGCAGGACACGGCGAGTGGCGAGTTGCGGATCGCGGCCGCTGGCCCGGAGGGGGGTCCCGCCACCATCTACGCCTGCGGGATAACGCCCTACGACGCGACCCACATCGGGCATGCGGCGACATTCAACGCATGGGACCTGCTGATCCGGGCATGGCTCGACGCCGGGCGTCCCGTGACGTACGTGCAGAACGTGACCGACGTGGACGACCCGCTCCTTGAGCGCGCGCGGCGCGACGGCGAGGACTGGCGGGAGCTGGCCGAGCGCGAGACCCAGCGTTTCCGCGGGGACATGGAGGCCCTGCGGCTGCTGCCGCCGACGCACCTGGTGGGGGCCGTGGAGGCGCTGCCCGTCATCGAGCGGTTCACGGAACGGCTCGCCGACCGTGGCTCGCTGTATGAGCTGGATGGTGACGTTTACTTCGCCCGGTCGGCCGATGCCGCGTTCGGCGCGCTGTCCGGGCCGGGCACGCCGGCGGATCTCGGGCCGCGGGAGATGGCGGTGCTGTCGGCGGAGCGCGGCGGTGACCCGGACCGGCCAGGCAAGAAAGATCCGCTGGACTGCGTCGTGTGGCGCGGGGAGCGGCCTGGCGAGCCCGCGTGGGACTCCCGGTTCGGCCGCGGCAGGCCGGGCTGGCATGTGGAATGTGCGGCGATCGCCGTGGAGTATCTCGGTGCCGCCTTTGATGTCCAGGCGGGCGGCTCCGACCTGATCTTCCCGCATCATGAGATGAGCGCCTCGCACACGCGCGTCGCCTTCGCCGACCGGCCTGAGCACGTGTTCGCGCACGTTTACGCGCACGCGGGCATGGTCGGCCTGGACGGGGAGAAGATGTCCAAGTCCCTGGGCAACCTCGTGTTCGTCTCGCGCCTGGTCGGCGACGGGGAGGACCCGATGGCGGTCAGGCTCGCGCTGCTCGCCCATCACTACCGCGCCGACTGGGAGTGGACCGCCCAGGGCCTGGCGGAGGCCCGCCAGCGGCTCGCGCGCTGGCGCTCAGCGGTCTCGCCGGCCGCCTTCTCGTCCGGGGCCGCCTCGCTCGCTGCTGCGCAGGCTGTGCTCGCCGGTGTCCGGGAGCGGCTCGCCGATGACCTCGATGCCCCGGGCGCGCTCGCCATCGTGGACCAGTGGGCTGACGCGGTGCTGGCCGATCGGGCTGTTGCTGCCGCCCCCGCCGGGGGCGACGCCGGGGCACACCTGGTGCGTGAGGTGGTCGATTCCCTGCTGGGCATCGCCCTGTAAACCTTGGGCTTCGCCTTCGATGGCCCGAATCCATCACAGGACACGGGCGGCGGGGGAACGTAACGTGACGATGTTCACGCTTCCGTTCGAAATTCAAGCGTGACTAAGTGGGTTATTTACGTAACGAAACGTATCGTATCGGATGGGTTCGTTGCGGGGGATGGTCATGCGAACTTGCCGTTCGGTCGCTGTCGTGGGCGGTGGCGCGGCTGGCACGGCTGTGCTCGCCGTGCTCATCGCCGGCCTCCAGTAGCGGCCCTCTGTCCGCCGCGCAGGCGCGCGACGTGTGAGAGCGCCGCGGGGGGATACTGGGCGGATGGGGCTCTACCAGGACCAGATCCTTCCCCGCATCATCGACACGGTCATGAACCGCCGCGAGTTCGCGCGAATACGCAGCCGCGTGTGCGCCGGGCTTGACGGAGATGTGCTCGAAGTCGGGTTCGGTTCGGGCCTGAACGTTCCGTACTATCCTTCCGCCGTTGCGCGGGTGCGGGCGGTCGACCCGGCGACCGTGGGCCGGAGGCTGGCGGCCAGGAGGGTGGCGGCAAGCCCCGTACCGGTCGAATACATCGGGCTCGACGGGCAGTCGCTTCAGGTAGAGCCGGGCAGCGTCGATCACGTCCTGATGACCTGGACGCTGTGCACCATTCCCGGCGTTCAGCGCGCCCTGGCCGAGGTGTACCGGGTGCTCCGGCCGGGCGGCTCGCTGCATTTCGTGGAGCATGGCCTCTCACCCGACCCCCGGGTTGCCCGCTGGCAAGACCGGCTGACCCCGTTGCAGCGCCGGCTCGCTGGCGGCTGCCATCTCAACCGGCCCATCGGCCAGCTCGTGGCCGATTCTGGCCTTGAGCTGACCCAGATGGAGAACTACTACGTAACGGGCCCGAAACCGTTCGGGTACATGTTCGAGGGCGTGGCGCTCAAGGCATGAGCCGCCCGGCACTTAGCCGGATACGGGCACCTCGTACCACAGCCCGCCGTTCAGGTTGAGCCCGTTGCCGCTGGCCTGACCCGGTGCGGTGTCGCCGATGTAGGTGTAGAGCGGACGCCCGTTGTAGGTCGCCTGGATCGACCCGTCCGACCGCTTGATCGTGCCCAGCCTGCCGGTCACGCCCGGGCCCGCGGTCGCTGGTCCCTTCACCGGCGGCCAGTATGCGGCGCATGTCCCATAGCAGTTCGATGTGGTCGCCGTGTCCGGGACGAACCAATACAGGGTGAGCCCCCTGGCATTGGCCAGTACCGTCACGCCGCCGATGCGCATGGTCTTCAAGGTGGCGCCCCCGGCTGCCGCGCCCGGGGCGCCGGCCACCGCGACGGAGACGCCGAGCACCGCCAGGGCCGCCACCGACACGGCGGTGACGGATACGGCGGTCGCCAGCCCGGCGCCCGGGACACCCGCGCGGAG
>DASQVO010000063.1:0-2601 GCA_035640715.1 Streptosporangiaceae bacterium | reverse complement strand
GGACAACGACAGCGACATTGGAACGCTCACACGAGCCGAGGCAGTCACTGACCCGCACCTGCGCCCGGCGCCCGGCCTGGTCCCGCATGCGGCGCAGCTGGGCGGCGTGGTCAAGGTGTGGATGCTTGCGGTCGGTGCCGCAGCAGCATCCCCGGCACAAGAACACCGTGCACTGCTCGCCCACGCCACTCACCGCTGGCCCGCCCGGGACAGGGGGCAGTGTCCGGGGCGGGGCACGAGTGATCGGCGGGTCACCCTCGCAGCATAAATAAAAATGAAAACCAGTATCAACTAGCGGCGGGCGTGCCGTCACGCTGAGGCGCGCCTACCCATGGCCTGTTGTTCACAGGTTCAGGTCGTCGAGAAGGCGAGTAAGGCTCGCTTCTTCGCTGACGCGTTCGCAGCGGTGCCGCATCGCGTCAGCGAGGGCGATGGTCTCACCTGGCGGTCATTTGACGCAGAGCATTGCAGTCCTCGGCTGAGGAGCTGGGGATCACGGTGCCGGAGCGCACAGCCACCCGGGCCCGGTCACGCGCGGCGGCGTGCGACCAGGACCGCGTCATGGATGGTGATGTCATGTCCGTCGGGGTCTACCGTGGCGCGTGGCCGGGCCTCGGCGGCCAGCACCTCCCATGCGGTGGGGTCGAGCGAAGACGCGACCTCTTCCGCGGTGTACATCATGTCCGGGAAGTGCATGCGGGCGGCCGTGGTCCGCAGGTCGGACGGGTGATGCCCGACAATCAGCAGGGTGCCGCCCGGGGCCACCGCGGCGGCCAGCCGGGCGAACAGCTCCCGGCGCGCCTCGCCTGGCAGGTGCATGAACTGCGACGACACCAGGTCGTAGGCGCCCTCGGCGGGCGCCTGGTCGCGCAGATCCGCGTGGGTCCACTCGATGCGGCCGGCGATCTCCGGGCCGGCCGCTGCGGCGTGGGCGGCGGCCCGCTCCAGCGCGGTGGCGGAGATGTCGGCCGCCGTGACCCGCCAGCCCCGCCCGGCGAGCCAGACGGCGTCGGCGCCCTCGCCGCTGCCGACATCCAGTGCCCGGCCGGGGGCCAGCCCGGCGGCCTCGGCAACGAGCTGCGGGTTCGGGCGTCCGCTCCAGACCGCCGGGCTGGCCTGGTAGCGCTCCTCCCAGGCGGCCTCCTCGAACATCGTGGCCACGTTGTGCCGGTAGGCGCCGACGGCGTCGCGGGTCTCCTCGGCGATGAGGTCGGCGTTGATCGCCGCGCCGGCGTTCAGGCCCGCCGCGGCGGCCGCGATCACCTGGGTGCGCAGGTCGGCCACGTTGCCCGCCACCCACACGCCGGGCACGGTGGTGGCCCCGTCCGGGCCGGCGGGGATCTGGCTGCCGACGACGTGGCCATTCATTTCCACATCGACCGGTTTCAGCCCGAGCGACTCCAGCACGCCAGCGCGGGCGGTGAGCCGCGGTCCGACGACCACCGCATCGAGCGCGACGACCTCACCCGAAGCCAGCCGTACACCGGTAAGCGTGTCGCCGGCCACCTCGAGCGCCACGACCGGGCCCTCGACGACGGTGATGCTCCGCGCCGCGAGCCGCTCGGCCTCCTCGGCGTCCGGCGCCGGGCTGTGATGCGTCAGGAGCATCACCTGCGGGCTCCACTGCCGCCATAGATTCGCCTGATACGCAGCCAGCGGGCCGGTGGCCAGGACGCCGATCCGCCGGCCGCGGACCTCCCACCCGTGGCAGTACGGGCAGCCCAGCACGTCGCGGCCCCACCGCTCGGCCACCCCGGGCACGCCGGGCAGCTCATCGACGGCCCCGGTCGTCACCAGCAGCCGCCGCGCCCGCACGCGCCGCCCGCCCTGCAGTGTCACCAGGAAGCCGTCGCCATCCCTGACGGCGGCCTCCACGCGCCCGGCAACGATCTGGCCGCCGTACCGGGTCACCTCCGCGCGCCCGGCCGCCACCAGCTCGGCGGGTGATGTGCCCTCCCGGGCCAGGTAGTTGTGCACGTGCCCGGCCGCCGCGTTGCGCGGCTCCCCCGCGTCAACCACCAGCACCGACCGCCGCGCCCGCGCCAGCGCCAAGGCCCCGCTGAGCCCGGCCGCGCCACCGCCCACCACCAGCACGTCATATGTCTCGTCCACCGTATGCTTTCCCTCCGGTCATCGTCGTGCACCCAGGGTGCGGCATGGCCGCCGGCACAGCAAATAAAGTTGCCAATATGGCAAACGATGAGGCCCAGCACAGGAGCTTGATCAGCCCTCACAGGCACGGGCGGAGATCACTACCAGGTCGATCTGAGGTACCTCGACGACGCCACCCAGGCGTCCACGAGTAGGCGGGATGGGCAATCTTCCCTGGCAAATGGCCGCCGATGGTGTGCTCGGCGTCCAGCCGCAGCGTGTCGTGAACGACCGCCGCTCGCGGCCTTCTACCGCGCCCAGCACGATCCGCCGCTGCGCGGTGGCGGTCAGGCCGGCGGTGCGAAGTTCGGACAACGACAGCGACATTGGAACGCTCACACGAGCCGAGGCAGTCACTGACCCGCACCTGCGCCCGGCGCCCGGCCTGGTCCCGCATGCGGCGCAGCTGGGCGGCGTGGTCAAGGTGTGGATGCTTGCGGTCGGTGCCGC
>DASQVO010000062.1:0-12597 GCA_035640715.1 Streptosporangiaceae bacterium | reverse complement strand
ACCCCCGAGGCCCGGCGGTGGCGGTGGCATGGGCGCCCCGGCACGCCCGGGTGGCGGCCGTGGCCGGAGCGGCACGCAGGGAGCATTCGGGCGTCCTGGCGGCCGTCCATCGCGCGGCAGGAAGTCGAAGAAGCAGCGGCGCCAGGAGTTCGACAACATGCAGGCGCCGACGATCGGCGGCGTGCAGGTTCCGCGCGGCAACGGCCAGGTGATCCGGCTGTCCAGGGGAGCGTCGCTCAGTGACTTCGCGGACAAGATCGGCGCCAACCCCGCGTCACTGGTTCAGGTGATGTTCCATCTCGGCGAGATGGTGACTGCCACCCAGTCGGTCAACGACGAGACGCTGCAGCTGCTCGGTGCCGAGCTCAACTACAACGTCCAGGTGGTCTCCCCCGAGGAAGAGGACCGGGAGCTGCTCGAGTCGTTCGACATCGAGTTCGGCGAGGACGAGGGCGGCGACGCCGATCTCGTGCCCCGGCCGCCGGTGGTGACCGTGATGGGCCATGTCGACCACGGCAAGACCAAGCTGCTCGACGCCATCCGGCACACCAACGTGGTGGCGCGCGAGGCGGGCGGCATCACCCAGCACATCGGTGCCTACCAGGTGACCACCGAGGTGGACGGTGAAGAGCGCAAGATCACCTTCATCGACACCCCCGGCCACGAGGCGTTCACCGCCATGCGTGCCCGCGGCGCCGAGACCACCGACCTGGTGGTGCTCGTGGTGGCGGCGGACGATGGCGTGAAGCCGCAGACCACGGAGGCGCTCAACCATGCCCAGGCGGCGGGGGTGCCGATCGTGGTGGCGGTCAACAAGGTGGATAAGGAGGGCGCCGACCCGCAGCGGGTCCGGGCCCAGCTCACCGAGTACGGCCTCGTCGCCGAGGAGTTCGGTGGCCAGACCCAGTTCGTGGACGTCTCGGCCACGAAGCGCACAGGCCTGACCGAGCTGCTCGAGGCGATCATCCTCACCGCCGACGCCGAGCTCGACCTGCGGGCCAACCCGGACCAGGACGCCCAGGGCGTCGCGATCGAGGCGCACCTGGACAAGGGCCGCGGCCCGGTGGCGACCGTGCTCGTGCAGCGCGGCACGCTGCACGTCGGCGATTCGATCGTCTGTGGTGATGCGTTCGGCCGGGTACGGGCAATGCTGGACGAGAACGGCGACCAGGTGAGCGAGGCGCCGCCGTCCCGGCCGGTGCAGGTGCTCGGCCTGACGGCCGTCCCGGACGCGGGGGACAACTTCCTCGTCGTCTCCGACGACCGGGTGGCCAGGCAGATCGCCGAGCGCCGGGAGGCGCGCGAGCGCAGCGCCCAGTTCGCCCAGCGGCGGCGCCGCGTCACGCTCGAGGACCTCGAGTCGGCGCTCAAGGCCGGCGAACGCGAAGAGTTGCTGCTCATCATCAAGGGCGACGTCTCCGGCTCGGTGGAGGCGCTGGAGGATGCGCTGCTCAAGATCGATGTCGGCGAGGAGGTCGGCCTGCGGGTGATCGGCCGCGGCGTCGGCGCGATCACCCAGGACGATGTCAACCTGGCGATCGCCTCCGACGCGGTGATCATCGGGTTCAACGTCCGGCCGGCCGGCCGGGCCGGTGAGCTCGCCCAGCGCGAGGGCGTGGACATCCGCTACTACTCGGTCATCTACCAGGCGATCGACGAGGTGGAAGCCGCGCTCAAGGGCATGCTCAAGCCCGAGTTCGAGGAGGCGCAGCTCGGCACCGCGGAAGTCCGCGAGGTGTTCCGGGTGCCGCGGGTTGGCAATGTGGCCGGGTGCCTGGTGCGCTCCGGCACCATCAACCGCGGCAGCAAGGCCCGCCTTGTCCGGGACGGTGTGGTTGTGTCGGACAACCTGACCGTGGAATCGCTCCGCCGCTTCAAGGACGACGTGACCGAGGTGCGCGAAGGCTACGAATGCGGTATCGGCATCGGTTACAGCGACATCAAGGTGGAGGACGTCATCGAGACGTACGAGATGCGGGAGAAGCCGCGCGCCTGATGCCGCCGGAGAACCCAGGCGATCGGGGATGCCGCCGCCTCAGCGCGGCGGCATCCCCGCAGCCGGTGACAGCATGTACGTGGCAGCGCTGACACTGGATGTCCTGCTCGGCGACGTGCGCTCACTGAAGCAGAAGCGCTCCGTCGTCCGGCCTCTCATCGCAGAGCTGCGCCGGCGCTATCCCGGCGCCTCCGTGGCCGAGACGGGGCACCTTGACCTGCACAGGAGGGCCGAGATCGGGGTAGCCGTGGTTTCGGCCACCGCGGCGCACGCCGCCGAGGTGCTGACTAACTGCGAGCGCCTGGTAGCCGGCCGCCCCGAAGTCGAGCTGCTGTCGGCGAGGCAGCGGCTATTCAGTGAAGAGGAGTGACCGACCATGGATGCCGCCCGCTCCCGTCGGCTAGCCGACCGGATCAGCCAGATCGTGGCCGAGATGCTGGAACGGCGGATCAAGGACCCTCGCCTCGGCTTCGTCACGGTCACCGAGGCCCGGCTGACCAATGACCTGCGGGAGGCAACGGTCTTCTATACGGTCTACGGCTCCGCCGAGCAGCAGGCGGAGACCGCCGCGGCGCTGGAAAGCGCCACCGGCGTCATCCGCTCCGAGGTGGGGAAGCAGACCGGCTTGCGGCACACGCCGTCGCTGCTGTTCGTCGCCGACGCCGTGCCGGACACCGCGCGGCACATCGAAGAGCTCGTCGACCGCGTCCGGCAGGCGGACGAGGAACTGGCCCGCTCCCGCGAGGGCGCAGTACCGGCCGGTGACCCGGACCCGTACCGCCGGCCCGCCGACGACGAGGACGGGTGACGGCGGCAAGCGGGCTTGTCATCGTCGATAAGCCCGCCGGGATGACGTCGCACGACGTCGTGGCCCGGATCCGCCGGATGGCAGGAACCCGGCGGGTGGGGCACGCCGGCACGCTCGACCCGATGGCGACCGGCGTGCTGGTCGTCGGCGTGGAGAAAGCGACCAGGTTGCTGGGGCACCTGGCCATGGCGGAGAAGGAGTACCTGGCGACGATCCGCCTCGGGCAGGCCACCGATACCGACGACGCCGAGGGCTCGATCATCGCGAAAGCCAGCGCCGCCGACCTCTCCGCCGACGCGCTGCGCGCCGCAATCGTGCCGCTGACCGGTGACATACAGCAGGTCCCGCCTGGCGTCAGCGCGATCAAGGTCGGCGGGAAGCGCGCCTACCGGCTCGCCCGCCAGGGCGTGGCGCCTGAGCTGGCGGCGAGATCCGTCACGGTCCGCGCCTTCGTCATCGGCGAGGTGCGCAGGCACGGGGACCTGGTCGACGTGGACGCGGCCGTGACATGCTCCAGCGGCACCTACATCCGGGCGCTCGCCCGTGACCTGGGCGAGGCGCTGGGCGTGGGCGGCCATCTGACGTATCTGCGCCGGATCCGCTCGGGCGCCTACCGGATCGAGGAGGCGAGAACGCTTAGCCAGCTCGCCGCGAATTTCGAGGTGACGCCGCTCGCAGACGCAGCAGCGGCGGCGTTCCCGCGGCTGGACGTAACCGAGGAGCAGGCACAGACGGTGGCCCACGGAGGCCGGTTGCCCGCCGCCAGCCTCGGCCCCGGCCCCGGCCCTGCCGCAGTCTTCGGCCCGGATGGCTCGCTGATCGCGCTCATGCGCGAGGAAGACGGCCAGGCCCGCCCCCTCGCCGTCTTCGTCCCCTGACCTGCCTCCTGGCCATGACCATGGGTGGCCGCGCATACAGCGGAAACGGCCCAGGATCACGGAAGGACTGCCACCGCGCAGGAGGTAGCTGCCCACGATAATGAAAGAGCGCGCCGGGCCCCGGCGCACAGGCGAAGTGTGGCCCTTGGCGCGGCCGATGACGTTCGCATGGCAGGCTTGGATGCGGGATGCGTGTTGCGCCCACACGGTAACCACCTGATGATCGCCGGAAGGAGCGGAGCGTGCACCGCTGGTACGGCCTGGATGACGTGCCCGGAGGATGGGGCGGGTCTGTCGTCACCGTCGGCGTGTTCGATGGCGTGCACCGCGGCCATCAGCGCATTGTCGCCCGTGCCGTCGAGCTTGCCGCCGAGGAGACCGAGTCCGGGCGGCCACTCCCGGTCGTCGTGGTGACCTTTGACCCGCACCCGGACGAGGTGGTGCGGCCGGGCTCGCACCCGCCGTTCCTGTGTACCTCGCGGCGGCGGGCGCAGCTGCTGGCTGGCCTCGGCGTGGAGGCCGTCTGCGTGCTGCCCTTCACCTATGAGTTCTCCCAGCTCGGCCCGGACGACTTCGTTCGCACGGTGCTCGTCGACCGGCTGCACGCGGCCGCCGTGGTAGTGGGCGAGAACTTCCGGTTCGGCCACCGGGCCGCCGGGGACGTGGCCCTGCTCGCGAAGCTCGGCGAGAAATATGACTTCACCGCCGAGGGGGTGCCACTGCTCGTGGCCGACGGCGTGACGATCTCGTCCACCTACATCAGGCAGCGGCTTGAGGCCGGGGACGTCGAGACCGCCGCCACAGCGCTGGGGCGCCCGCACCGGGTGGAGGGCGTGGTGGTGCGCGGGCACATGCGCGGCCGCGCGCTAGGCTTCCCGACGGCCAACCTGGAGTGCCCGCCGCACACCGCTATTCCCGCTGACGGCATCTACGCGGGGTGGCTGTGCGCCCTGACCGCCGACGGCGACGAGGACAGGCGCTGGCCGGCCGCGATCTCCGTCGGCCCCAATGCCACGTTCAACGAGGCCGAACGCACCGTGGAGGCATACGCGCTCGACCGCGATGACCTTGACCTCTACGGCGCGCATGTGGCGATTGACTTCACCGCCAGGCTCCGTGGCACGGTCAGGTTCGACTCCGTCGACGCCCTCGTCGAACAGATGCGCCGCGACGTAGAGGAGACGCGCGCGCTGCTCGGCGGGGGATGACGGGCGGTCTTACCGGGCGTGAACCCGGGCCCTGGGCCCGGGTGAGCGCCCGGTGCAACGGCGGCACCGGCGCAGGCTACGGGCAGACGATCGTACCGGCCCAGCGAGTCCGGGCCTCCGGCCCGGCGAGCGGCCGGTGTGTAGGACCCCAGCCGGGGAAAGCTGACGGGGGGTTCCGGGGGGTCGTCCCCCCGGGCTAATACTGGTGGCCTTGCCCGCACGCGGTAACCGGGCTCGTCAGCCGTGATATCGTGAGACGATGCCGACTGTGTGTCGGCAGGGGTTTGCTGCACCCTCATGCGGCGGCCCGGGGCCAGTTGGCCCGGAAATCTCAGGCAGCCGGACGGTGGTCCCTGAGGTCTTCGTGAACGCTGGACCCGTCCCTGAATGACCCCGGACACGGAGTGCTGTGCGAATGCGGACGGCGCCCGGACGGGCAGAGTACCGACAGTTCCGAGCTGAAGGAGCCACGTGCCGCTCGACATCGCCGTCAAGAAGGAGATCATCGCGGAGCACGCGACCAGTGAGGGTGACACCGGTTCGCCGGAGGTCCAGGTTGCGCTGCTGACCCGCCGTATCAACGATCTGACCGAGCACCTCAAGGTGCACAAGCATGACCATCACAGTCGCCGGGGCCTGCTGCTCCTCGTGGGGCGCCGCAGGCGGCTGCTCAAGTACCTGGCGAAGAAGGACATCACCCGCTACCGTGCGCTTATCGAGCGCTTGGGCCTGCGCAGGTGACAACGCCGGGCGGGACCGCCCGGCGCAGGCGCCACCCGGCCGATGGCCGCCTGGGGCCGCCTGCCGGCGTGATGACGCTGGGTGCCTGGGAACGGTCACAAGCGCCCAGCTACACACAGCTACAACTGCATAGAAGCTAACGAGACATCCCGCGGTCCCCGGTCCCGAGCGATGGGCCGGTCCTCGGTAGTGGTCCTCGGGTCCGCCGCTGCGCGGTCCGAGCCGAGGGCTTCGATCGAAGACCGGCCGACGGCCCAGGCGGGCGACACCCGCACGGAGGTCTGGGCGGGTCGTCCGCCCCGGGCCATGCCGTCGCAGGAAGCCCGAGGGGTCGTCCCCGGCCAGCACGGGACGGGCAGTGCGGGATTCACCGCAAGGAGGTCTCACCCGTGGAGGGTGTGCATAGCGCCGAGGCCGTCATCGACAACGGCTCGTTCGGCATTCACAAGCTCAGGTTCGAGACGGGCCGGCTGGCCCGCCAGGCCGCAGGATCGGCCGTTGTCTACCTTGATGACGAGACGATGGTGCTGTCGGCTACGACAGCATCCAAGCAGCCCCGTGAGGGCTTCGACTTCTTCCCGCTCACCGTGGACGTGGAGGAGCGGATGTATGCGGCGGGCCGGATTCCCGGCTCGTTCTTCCGCCGCGAGGGGCGGCCGTCGGAGGATGCGATCCTCACCTGCCGGCTGATCGACCGTCCGTTGCGCCCGTCGTTCGTGAAGGGCCTGCGCAACGAGGTCCAGGTCGTCGAGACGATCATGGCCCTGCACCCGGATCACCTTTACGACGTGGTGGCCATCAACGCGGCGTCGCTGTCGACGCAGCTTGCCGGCCTGCCGTTCTCCGGCCCGATCGGCGGCGTCCGGGTCGCGCTGATCAAGGGTCAGTGGGTGGCGTTCCCCGCCCACTCCCAGCTTGAGGACGCCACCTTCGACATGGTCGTCGCGGGACGGGTCATCGACGGCGGCGACGTAGCGATCATGATGGTCGAGGCGGAGTCCACACCGCGCACGCTGGCGCTGCTCGCGGAGAACTCCGATCCCGGCGACGCCGGCCGGGCGGTCGCGCCGACCGAGGAGGTCGTCGCCGAGGGCCTCGAGGCCGCCAAGCCGTTCATCAGGATCCTGTGCGAGGCGCAGCAGCGGGTGGCGGCGCAGGCTGCCAAGGAGACCGCCGAGTTCCCCGTCTTCGTCGACTATACCGAGGACGTCTATGACGCTCTTGCCAGCGAGGTTTCCGGCGAGCTGGCCAAGGCGCTGACGATCGCCGGCAAGCAGGAGCGCGAGTTCGAGATCGACCGGGTCAAGGCACTGGCCGCCGAGCGCCTCGCCGACCGCCTCGAGGGCCGGGAGAAGGAGATCAGCGCCGCGTTCCGTTCGCTGACCAAGAAGCTGGTCCGGGAGCGGATCATCCGTGACGGCGTGCGCATCGACGGCCGCGGCCTCACCGACATCCGCAGGCTGTCCGCCGAGGCGCACGTGCTGCCCCGGGTGCACGGCTCCTCGCTGTTCGAACGCGGCGAGACCCAGGTGCTCGGCGTCACGACCCTGAACATGCTCCGCATGGAGCAGATGATCGACACGCTCAACCCAGAGCGCACCAAGCGCTATATGCACAACTACAACATGCCGCCCTACTCGACCGGCGAGACTGGCCGGGTCGGCTCGCCCAAGCGCCGGGAGATCGGCCACGGCGCGCTCGCTGAGCGCGCGCTGCTGCCTGTACTGCCCACCCGTGAGGAGTTCCCCTACGCCATCCGCCAGGTCTCCGAGGCGATCGGCTCCAACGGCTCCACCTCGATGGGGTCGGTCTGTGCCTCGACGATGGCGCTGCTGGACGCCGGGGTCCCGCTGAAGGACATGGTCGCGGGCATCGCGATGGGCCTCATCCACGAGGGCGGTCAGTACGTGACGCTGACGGACATCCTCGGTGCCGAGGATGCATTCGGTGACATGGACTTCAAGGTCGCCGGGACGCAGGACCTGATCACCGCCCTCCAGCTCGACACGAAACTAGACGGCATCCCGGCCTCCGTACTCGCCGACGCGCTCAGGCAGGCCCGCGCGGCGCGGCTGACCATCCTCGACGTGATGCGTGGCGCGATCTCCGCTCCGGGCGAGATGAGCCCGTACGCGCCGAGGATCCTCACCCTTAAGGTGCCGGTCGACAAGATAGGCGAGGTTATCGGGCCCAAGGGCAAGATGATCAACTCGATCCAGGACGACACCGGCGCCGAGATCACGATCGAGGACGACGGGACCATCTACGTCGGCGCTACCGACGGGCCGTCCGCGGAAGCGGCGCGCAACGCCATCAATGCGATTGCCAACCCGCATATGCCGGAGGTAGGTGAGCGGTTCCTCGGCACGGTGGTGAAGACCACCACGTTCGGCGCGTTCGTGTCGCTGCTCCCGGGCAAGGACGGCCTGCTGCACGTCACGCAGATCCGCAAGCTGCACGGCGGCCGGCGAATCGAGAACATCGACGAGGTCGTGAAGGTGGGTGACAAGATCCAGGTCGAAATCCGCGAGATCGACGACCGGGGCAAGCTGTCGCTGGTTCCGGTCGAGGTCGTCGAGCGTGAGGCCGCCGGCGAGGATCTGTCCGGGCACGGCGGTGACCACGGCGACCGCGGCCCGCGGGACCGTGACCGGGATCGAGGTGACCGGGGCGACAGGAGCGGCGACCGTGACGGGCAGCACCGGACCCGGCAGCGCAACCGCAGCCACCACGGCCAGTGAGCGGCCAGCCCGGGGACGTCATCCCCGCCGACGGCGCTGCCGTGCGCCGGACCGTGCTGCCCGGCGGCTTGCGGGTCATCACTGAGGCGCTGCCTGCCGTGCGGTCGGTCGCCTTCGGCATCTGGGTGGGCGTCGGCTCACGGGACGAGGACGTCAAGCACGCGGGTGCCACGCACTACCTGGAGCACCTGCTTTTCAAGGGCACCCGGCGGCGTACCGCGCTGGAAATCTCGGCCGAGATGGACGCGGTCGGCGGCGAGATGAACGCCTTCACCACGAAGGAGTACACCTGCTACTACGCGCGGGTGCTCGATACCGACCTGCCGCTGGCGATCGACATCCTGTCCGACATGGTGACCGGGTCGCTGATCACCCCCAGGGATGTGGATGCCGAGCGCAATGTGGTGCTCGAAGAGATCGCCATGAACGACGACGATCCCACGGACACCGTGCACGAGGCGTTCACCGCGCAGTTGTTCGGCGACACTCCGCTCGGCCGCCCGGTCCTCGGCACCGTGGAATCGATCAACTCGATCACCCGGGACCAGATCAACGAGCACTACCTGGCCAGGTACACCCCGGAGCACCTGGTTGTGGCCGCCGCCGGCAGCCTCGACCACGACGTGGTGGTGGAGCAGGTACGGAAGGCGTTCGGCGCGGCCCTGGACCGGGATGCGCAGCCTGCGCCGCCGCGGCTCGGCGGGGAGATGGCGAGCTCCGCTGGCGCGGGCGCGGGGGTGCGCCTGGTGTCCCGGGGGATCGAGCAGGCCAACCTGGTGCTGGGCTGCGAGGGACTGGCCCGGACCGATGACCGCCGGTACGCCCTTGGCGTGCTCAACCTGGCGCTCGGCGGCGGCATGTCCTCGCGGCTGTTCCAGGAGGTCAGGGAGAAGCGGGGCCTGGCGTACTCGGTCTACAGTTTTACCTCGCAGCATGCCGACACCGGCATGTGGGGCGTCTACGTGGGCTGCCTGCCGTCCAAGGCCGACGACGTGCTCGCGATCTGCACCAGCGAGGTCGAGAAGGTGGTTGCGGCCGGGCTCACCGACGCCGAACTGGCGCGCGGCAAGGGCCAGATGCGCGGCTCCATCGTGCTGGGCCTGGAGGATCCGTCATCACGGATGAGCCGGCTCGGCAAGTCTGAGCTGGTGCACCCGCGGCTGGAGCCGGTCGACGAGACGCTCGCGTCCGTCGAGGCCGTCACCCACGATGACGTGCGCGCTATCGCGTCGGAGGTGCTGGCGAGGCCGAAGGCGCTGGCTGTCGTCGGCCCGTTCGACGACGCGGACGCCTTCGTTGGCGCCCTCGGCTAACGTCCGCCACGTACGCACGCAATGCGTACCCCCGCCGGGTCGGCGGGGGTACGCACGCGTTGGCGGCCGCACTAACCATGATCCGGTTGAGTTTTCCGCAGGATCTGCGGAAAACTCAACCCGGAGCTCCGGGGGACCGGGGAGAAGCCGATCTGGGAGAAGTGAGCGACTTGATCAGGGTGGGCGTGCTGGGGGCGAAGGGCCGGATGGGCGGCGAGGTGTGCCGGGCAGTGGGCGGCGCCGAGGACATGACGGTCGCGGCGGAGGTCGACGAGGGCGACGCGCGGGACACACTGACCCGCTGCGACGTCGTCGTGGACTTCACCCATCCGGGCGTGGTCATGGACAACCTGCGCTGGTGCGTCTCGCACGGGCTCGACACCGTGGTCGGCACCTCCGGGTTCGGTGAGGACCGGCTTGAGCAGGTGCGCGGCTGGCTCGCGGACGCGCCCTCGGCGCGCGTGCTCATCGTGCCGAACTTCTCTGTCGGCGCGGTCTTGATGATGCGCTTCGCGGCCGAGGCGGCCCGCTTTTTCGAGTCTGCCGAAGTTGTCGAACTGCATCACACGGGCAAGGCCGATGCCCCGTCGGGAACGGCGCTGCGGACCGCCGCCATGATCAGCGAGGCCCGGGCGGCTGCGGGGCTCGGGGCGCCGCCCGACGCGACGGCCTCATCGCTGCCCGGGGCGCGGGGTGCGGTCGTGGATGACGTCCACGTGCATGCGGTCCGGCTTTCCGGGCTCGTGGCGCACCAGGAGGTGCTGCTCGGCGGGCACGGGGAGACGCTGACGATCCGGCACGACTCGCTGGACCGGGCTTCGTTCATGCCGGGCGTGCTGCTCGCCGTCCGCCGGATCGGGTCGCTGCCGACCGGGTTGACCGTCGGCCTGGAGCCACTCCTCGGCCTCGACTAGGTGTACTGGGCCATCAGGTGCAGGACATCACCGTCTCCTCGCGCTGGGGCGGGTCGTGCCGGGCGGTGCTGGCCGAGGGATGCAGCGTGGCGCTGCCGGGTGTGCCCCAGGCGGCCGCGGAGTGGCCAGTGCGGTGACCACGAACGTTGACCGAGGTTTGATCACAGCGTGTCACAGAATCCGGCGATTGTTGTCGTCACTGCATTAGTGCGCCGTCCGAACGGGTTGTCGGAGGATGGTCTTGAGTTTGGCGGGCTCGGTTCGGCGGTGGTCGCTGAGGTAGATCTCGTGGTGGTGCCCGGACATTCGCAGGTTGTTGGCGGCGAGGTACTCGTGATGGAGCCTGGCGAGTACGGGTCCTTCGTCGTCGTATGGCCCGACGTGCAGGAGGTGGGCGCTGGTGCCCTCGTGCATGGTCTCGCGGCGGATGTCGGCGATCGTGGGGAGGCTCTTCTTCGCTAGCGCGGCATGTTTGGCTTCGTCGATGAGGTCTTCAGTGATCCAGTCGGGCTGGCTGATGAGCATGCGCCAGCGCCAGGCGTCCTTGGCGCGGGTGGTGAACACCTCTGGGTGGTCGGACCACCACAGCCCTTCGAGCGGCCCGACGACGAAGTCCCGGCCGAGGGTGCGCTTGCTGGTGAACTTGATCGTGTAGGCGACGGCGTAGAGTGCCTCGACGGCGCGGGCGTAGTCGGCGCTGGTGTTGGGGTCGCCGCGACCGTCGACGGCGATGAACTGCTGTGCGGGCACGTCGACCAGCGCCCAGTCGGTGTTCGTTGGCGCGTAGCACTGCTTGAGTTCTCGTTTGACGTCATAGCGGGTCATGGCCGTCTGCCTTCCTGGCGGGAGAACTAGATTGGTTGCCGAGTTCGGCCAGTTCCGCCCGGTAGGCGGCCAGCCACTGCTGTTCGGCGGCCAGTTGGCCCAGCGCGTAGTCGAAGATGGCGCGGACGAAACCGGGCACGTCAGGTTGGGCGTCGCGGGCCGCGCCGATGGCGGCGATCTTATCCGTCAGGGCTGCGGCCCGCCGGTCGAGTGCGGTCCGGAGGCACTCCGGCGGAATGACCGGTTGGTTGGCCAGACCGGCCAGGATGGGCGGGAACACCGGCCGGAGTTCGGCCACCGCCGCCTCGGCCGACCGCGCGCACGCCCGGCGCCCCTCGGCCGTTGGCCTGTATACCCGGCGGGCCCTTCCCCGCGCTGCTCGCGACGTGTCGATCTCGGTGATCAGGCCGCGGTCGCGGAGTCGGGCCAACAGGTAGTAGATCGAGCTGAAGCCGATCTCCGTCCACTCGCGCATGCCGCGGGTGCTGATGACTTCGTCCAGTTCGTAACCGTGTCTCGGCTTCTCCACGAGCAAGCCGAGCAAAGTCAGTTCGGCGGGCGTCAGGTCGGCAGCCACCCCTCTATTCTAGTACTAGAATAGAGGGGCGGGTCTAGCCCGGTGGTCACATACCTTCGCTGGGTCGGTCAGGCGGCTTTAGGGCGTGGGTGGCCCCAGCGTTGTTGTCGTTCGCTGCGGACGCGGGCGCGTTCGCGGCGTTGGGCGGCCAGGACGTCGGGGTGGCGGGCGTTGGCGTTGCGCCAGCGCAGGTAGGCATGCAGGCGGCGGGCCGGCACGGTGCGGTTGGGGTCTTTGGAGCCGCCCATCACGAAGGTCCGCAAGGGACTGAGCTGGGCTCTGGGTTGGCCAAGGATGCGCTGGGTGGGGTGAAGCACAACTCGACCTGGGGTGAAATGCGGGCGGCCCGCAGGCATGATCTACACCGGTACCACCCGAAGATATACGAGACATGCCCTAATTCTCTCGATCAACGGTCCGTACGATGCGCCGGGAATGTCAGATCCTCCCGCTAGTATCGAACTAGACATCGAGATGGAGTGCCGGCCGGGATCACCTCCGGCTGGCCAGGGACAGTGACCGGCATGTGACCGGCGCCCGCAGCCAACCGTTAGCGCGGCTGCACCCGCCCCCGGGGGTTCCCCGCCGGGCGGTCA
>DASQVO010000061.1:0-10562 GCA_035640715.1 Streptosporangiaceae bacterium | reverse complement strand
AGCCTGCCGCTGGCGGAGGCGATCAGGCGGGCCGACGAGACCAACGCGCGGGCGCTGGTCGTGGTGGATCACGAGAACTCCCCGATCGCCATCGTGAACGAGTCGGCGGTGATGGCCACACCGCCGCAGCGCCGTCCGTGGATCGAGGCCGGGACGCTGGCCCGCCGGCTCGACCCGAGCCTCGTGCTGTCTGCCGACCTGTCCGGCATGGCGCTGCTCGACGCGGTGCGGAAGGCGCCCGCCAGCGAGTACCTGGTCGTGGAGCAGACCGGGCAGGTCTATGGCGTACTGGCCGCCAGCGACCTGGACAGCGCGTTCGCCGGGGTATGAGGCGCGCGCCGCTAACCTTGCGGGCATGATCTCACGTCGGCGTGGCCCGTTCGCGGCAGGCGACCACGTCCAGCTCACCGATCCGAAGGGCCGCCGTCACCTGGTCGTCCTGGAACCGGGCAAGTCCTTCTACACGCATCGCGGCTCACTTGACCACGACGACCTGATCGGCAGCCAGGACGGCAGCGTGGTGCGGTCGTCGGGCGGCACGCCGTATGTCGCGCTCCGGCCGCTGCTCGCCGATTTCACCCTGGCCATGAAGCGCGGAGCGGCAGTCGTTTACCCCAAGGACGCCGCCCAGATCATCGCGATGGCCGACGTCTTCCCCGGTGCGCGGGTGATCGAGGCCGGGGCCGGGTCCGGCGCGCTGACCTGCTGGCTGCTGCGGGCCACCGGGGACTGTGGCGCCGTGATCTCGTTCGAGCGGCGCGCCGACTTCGCCGAGATCGCCCGCCGCAACGTCGAGCGGTTCTTCGGCGGGGCGCACCCGGCCTGGCACCTTGTCGTGGGCGATTTCGGCCAGGCCGAGGCGGGCCAGGCGGCGGCCGACCGGGTGATCCTGGACATGCTCGCGCCGTGGGACTGCCTGGACGCCGCCGCGCGGGCGCTGATTCCCGGCGGCGTTATCTGCTGCTACGTGGCCACCACGACACAGCTGTCCCGCACAGTGGAGGCGCTACGCGGCCAGGGCAGCTTTGATGAGCCCGCGGCGTGGGAATCACTGGTGCGGGGCTGGCACGTGGACGGCCTCGCGGTCCGGCCGGAGCAGCGGATGGTCGGGCACACCGGCTTCCTCGTGACGGCACGGCGGCTGGCTGACGGCGTCACGCCGCCACCGCGGCGGCGGCGGCCGGCCAAGGGAGCACACCAGGATGAAGACGACGTGGATTCGGCGAGTCCGTGATGGGTTGCGTGAGAGACCGGTACGATAACGAAAAGTGTCTAAACCGTAACGATCAGCCTTGCGTGCAGCATCGATGACCGCACCAGGGCATTAATTCAGTGTCAGACATGCTTTGCCTAACGTGGGCCGCCAGGTTGCAGGTGGCTCTCCGATAGGTAGGGTCTAGATAGTTCAGGCACCGGGAGGAGGTGAGGACCGTGGGAGGCAGGGATGAGAGCTCACGCGCCTCACGGCACGACGATGAGGTCAAGGGCCTTACCGCGCAGATCTCCTTCCTTGATGAGGAGATCGCGGCATTGCGCCGCAGGCTCGCGGATTCGCCCCGCCAGGCGCGGCTTCTCGAGGAGAGGCTGCGCGAGACTGAGGCCAGTCTGGCCGCTGTGACAGCGCAGAATGAGCGGCTCACGGCCACGCTCCGCGAGGCACGGGACCAGATCGTGGCGCTGAAGGAGGAGGTCGACCGGCTGGCCCAGCCGCCATCCGGCTTCGGCATTTTCCTGGGTGCCAGCGATGACAGCACCGCCGACGTGTTCACCGGCGGGCGCAAGATGCGGGTACACGTGAGCCCGGCGGTGGAGCTCGATGAGCTGCGGCCGGGCCAGGAAGTTGTGCTCAACGAGGCGCTCAACGTGGTGATCGCCGAGGGCTACGAGACCGCCGGCGAGGTGGTCATGCTCAAGGAACTGCTCGAAGATGGCGAGCGGGCGCTGGTCATCTCCCACGCCGACGAGGAGCGGGTGGTCCGGCTGGCGGACCCGCTGCGCAACGCCACGCTGCGCAGCGGTGACTCGCTGCTGCTGGAGCCGCGCTCCGGGTATGTGTTCGAGCGGATCCCCAAGGCCGAGGTCGAGGAGCTCATCCTCGAGGAAGTGCCCGACATCTCCTATTCCGACATCGGCGGCCTCGCCTCGCAGATCGAGCAGATCCGTGACGCGATCGAGCTGCCTTACCTGCACGCTGACCTGTTCCGGGAGCACCAGCTGCGGCCGCCGAAGGGCGTGCTGCTCTACGGCCCGCCCGGCTGCGGGAAGACGCTCATCGCCAAGGCGGTCGCGAACTCGCTCGCCAAGCAGGTCGCGGCGAAGACGGCGGCCGGCGGCACGGTGCCGCCCGGCTCCGCGGGCAAGAGCTTCTTCCTCAACATCAAGGGCCCCGAGCTGCTCAACAAGTACGTCGGCGAGACGGAGCGGCACATCAGGCTCGTCTTCCAGCGGGCCCGGGAGAAAGCCAGCGAGGGCATGCCGGTGATCGTCTTCTTCGACGAGATGGACTCGATCTTCCGCACCCGTGGCTCCGGCGTGTCGAGCGACGTCGAGAACACGATCGTCCCGCAGCTCCTCAGCGAGATCGATGGCGTCGAGGGCCTGCAGAACGTGATCGTCATCGGCGCCTCGAACCGCGAGGACATGATCGACCCGGCGATCCTGCGCCCGGGGCGCCTCGACGTCAAGATCAAGATCGAGCGGCCTGACGCCGAGGCGGCTAAGGACATCTTCTCCAAGTACATCCTGGCCGAGCTGCCGCTGCACCCCGACGACCTCACCGAGCACGGCTCCTCGCGCGACGCGACGGTGGAGGCGATGATCCAGCGGGTCGTCGAGCGGATGTACAGCGAGACCGAGGAGAACAAGTTCCTCGAGGTCACCTACGCCAACGGCGACAAGGAAGTCCTCTACTTCAAGGACTTCAACTCCGGTGCCATGATCCAGAACATCGTGGACCGGGCCAAGAAGAACGCGATCAAGGAATTCCTCGACACTGGGCAGAAGGGGCTGCGGGTTGCCCATCTGCTGTCGGCGTGCGTGGACGAATTCAGCGAGAACGAAGATCTGCCCAACACCACCAACCCGGATGACTGGGCACGGATCTCAGGCAAGAAGGGCGAGCGCATCGTCTATATCCGCACGCTGGTGTCGGGTAAGGAGGGCTCCGAGGCCGGCCGGTCCATCGACACGGTGGCGAATACGGGCCAGTACCTGTGATCTGCCGGGGCCTCGCCTCGCGACCAGCGGCATCGGTGCTCTCCGGGCGGCATAGGCTTCTGATATGAGCGTGCTGCGGGTGATGGGCACAGAGACCGAGTACGGGATCTCTGTGCCCGGCCAGCCGGGGGCCAACGCGATGGTCACCTCGTCCCAGATTGTCAACGCCTACCAGGCGGCGACGGCGGCGCGGGCCCGCCGGGCCCGCTGGGACTTCGAGGAAGAGAATCCGCTCCGCGATGCCCGCGGCTTCGACCTGGCCCGGGAAAGCGCGGACTCGACCCAGCTGACCGATGAGGATCTCGGCCTCGCCAACGTCATCCTTACCAACGGCGCCCGGCTCTACGTCGACCACGCGCACCCCGAGTACTCGGCGCCGGAATGCACCAACCCGCTGTCGGCGGTGATCTGGGACAAGGCGGGCGAGCGGATCATGGCGGAGGCGGCCGAGCGTGCCGCGACCATCCCGGGCAGCTCGCCGATTCAGCTCTACAAGAACAACACCGACAACAAGGGCGCCTCCTACGGCTGCCACGAGAACTACCTGATGCGGCGGGCGACGCCGTTCGCCGACATCGTCCGGCACCTGACACCGTTCTTCGTCACGCGCCAGGTGATCTGCGGCGCCGGACGGGTGGGCATCGGCGCGGACGGCCGGGGCGTCGGCTTCCAGCTCAGCCAGCGGGCTGACTTCTTCGAGGTCGAGGTCGGCCTCGAGACCACGCTGAAGCGGCCCATCATCAACACCCGCGACGAGCCGCACGCGGACCCGGAGAAGTACCGGCGGCTGCACGTCATCATCGGCGACGCCAACATGAGCGAGGTGGCCACCTACCTCAAGCTGGGCACCACGGCCCTCGTCCTGGCGATGATCGAGGACAAGTTCCTCGACGCGGACCTGTCACTGGAGTCTGCGGTCGCCGACCTCAGGGCCATCTCGCATGACCCGTCCTGCCGCCGTCTCGTCACGCTCCGGGACGGCCGGAAGATGACCGCGATACAGCTCCAGAGCGAGTACCTGGAATACGCGCGCAAATACGTGGAGGACAGGTTCGGGCCGGATGTCGACCCGATGACCGCGGACGTGCTCAACCGGTGGGAGTCGGTGCTGAACCGGCTGTCTGAGGATCCGATGCTGCTGTCGCGGGAACTTGACTGGGTGGCGAAGCTTGAGCTGCTGGAGGGTTTCCGGGCGAGGGACGGGCTGAGCTGGGAGCATCCTCGCCTTCAGCTCATCGACCTGCAGTACTCCGACGTCCGGCTCTCGCGCGGGCTGTACAACAGGCTGGCGGCCAAGGGCAGGATGGTGCGGCTGGCCGATGAAGAGCAGGTGCGCCGGGCCATCGAGGAGCCGCCGGAGGACACCAGGGCCTACTTCCGGGGACGGTGCCTGCGCCAGTACGCGGATGCGGTCGCCGCGGCGTCATGGGATTCGGTGATCTTTGATATCCCCGGCCGTGAGTCGCTGCAGCGCGTCCCTACGCTTGAGCCCCTGCGGGGCACCCGCGCGCACGTCGGCGACCTGCTCAGGCACTGCAAGACCGCTGCGGAGCTGGTGGCGGCGCTGACAGGTCAGGACTCCTAGCCCGGGGATTCATACCGACGCACCGATGCGGGATTGAACGGGATGTCATCGGGCGAAGATAGCGTAGGACGAGGGGAACGGCCCCGATCGACGGAGGTATCGGCATGGCAACAAAGGACACTGGCGGGCAGCGGCAGTCCACGCGGCGCGCTGAGGAGACCGAGGAGATCGAGGCCCGGTCGGGCGAAGAGGTCAAGGAGCGCCAGGAGAAGCTCGCCGACGACGTCGACGCGATCCTGGACGAGATCGACGAGGTACTTGAGGAGAACGCCGAGGAGTTCGTCCGGTCCTATGTCCAGAAGGGCGGTCAGTGAGCGTTCTGTCCGGAAGGGTGGCCAGTGAGTGTTCGTAGCCGGGGGCCGCGGGCCGCGGCGCCCGGCGGGCGCACGTGAGGCGCGCCTCACGTGCGCTGATGGCTGGCTCGCCGTGGGCTGACCCGCGGTCCGCCACCAGAAGTCCGCGTTATTCAAGGTCCCGCCGTCGCCACCGGCACCGCTCATGCAGGCCCGGGGGGCTGCGCTCGTTCGCCGGCCGTGAATAACGCTCACAGGGTTTGGCCCATGTGCGGAGGGCTCGCATGCCGCAGTAGGGTCTGTTCAGGAAGCTGACTTTTAGAGAGGGAAGGGATCCGCGTGGGCTCTGACGCTTACGGGAGCAGGCGGTTTCCTGGAGCATTCATGGCCGCCGGGACCTCGTCTTTCACTGACTTCCTCGCCTCCTACGCGCCGGACCTGCTGCCCGGCAGGCTGGTGCCGCACGCGTCCGCGGCCGGCGGACAGGCGCTGCCGTGGGCGCCGGACGGAGGCGGCACGGCGTTCCCCGGCCTGCCGCATGCGACCACCATCGTGGCGGCGGCCTGCGACGGCGGGGTCATCCTCGCCGGTGACCGGCGCTCGACCGCGGGCAACATGATCGCCAAGCGCGACGTGGAAAAGGTGTTCCGCAGCGATGAGTACTCCGCTGTCGGGATCGCCGGCGTGGCCAGCGTCGGGCTGGAGTTCGTTCGCCTCTTCCAGGTGGAGCTCGAGCATTACGAGAAGATGGAAGGACGCTCGCTGTCGCTGGAGGGCAAGGCCAACCGGCTCGCCACGATGATCAGGGGCAACCTGGGCGGTGCCATGCAAGGGCTCGCCGTTGTCCCGCTCTTCGTCGGCTACGACGAGGACACGGGCCAGGGCCGGATCTTCAGCTACGATGTGGCCGGCGGCCCCTATGAGGAGCACCGGTACCACTCGATCGGCTCGGGATCGGTGTTCGCCAAGGGCTCGCTCAAGAAGCTCTACAGAGACGGCATGCCCGCCCAGGACACGGTACTGGCGTGCGTGCAGGCACTCTACGACGCGGCAGACGACGACTCCGCGACCGGCGGCCCCGACCTCACCCGGGAGATTTACCCGGTGATCGTGACCGTGACGGCCGACGGCTTCACCCGGCTATCCGAGGCCGAGGCGGAGGAGCATGCCCGGACGGTAGTCCAGGAGCGCATGCGGTTCCCTGACGGGCCGTCGGCTCCGCTGCGTCCCGCTAGCTTATGGCTCTGCCATGGCCAGCCGGCAACCCCAGCCCGTCGCCCACGCACCATTCCCGTAACCGGGGCCCGTCCCGCTAACACGATCCCAGCCGAACTCGCAAGTAAAGGAAACGCCTGCGGTGTCCATGCCGTTCTACGTGTCGCCTGAACAGGTGATGAAAGACAAGGCGGACTATGCGCGCAAGGGGATCGCGCGCGGTCGCAGCGGGGTCGTCATCCAGTACGCCGACGGCATCCTGTTCGTGGCGCCCAACCCGTCACGCGCCCTCCACAAGATCAGCGAGATCTATGACCGGATCGCGTTCGCCGCGGTCGGCCGCTATAACGAGTACGAGAACCTGCGCAAGGCAGGCATCACCTACGCGGACGTCACTGGTTACCAGTTCGACCGGAACGACGTGACCGCCCGCGGCATCGCCAACTGGTACGCCCAGCAGCTCGGCGCCATCTTCACCGAGAGCACCAAGCCGTTCGAGGTCGAGATCATCGTGGCCGAGGCGGGGGACATCGCCGACGACGACCAGATCTACCGCATCACCTTCGACGGCTCGGTGACGGACGAGCGCGGTTTCGCGGCCATGGGCGGCCACGCCGATCAGGTGGCCACGGTGCTCAAGGAGCACTACTCCGACGGCATGTCACTGACCGGCGCGCTCGGTGCCGCGCTGGCCGCGCTGGCCGCGCCTGGCAACGGTGAGCGGCCTGACATGGTCGCCAGCCAGCTCGAAGTGGCCGTGCTCGACCGCAGCCGGACGCACCGCAGGTTCCGGCGGCTGCAGGGCGCACGCCTGGAGCAGCTACTCAGCGAAAGCCGGCCAGCGGACGGTCCGTCCTCACCGGGCACTACGACCGAGCCGGGCACCGCGACCGGGCCGGGGACCCCGCCGCCAGCTGGCGACGACACCGGCAACGATAGCTAGCTGTGTTAGCCCGGGGGGACGACCCCCCGGAGCCCCCCGCCTGCTCGCTGCGGTGCTGCCCGACACACCGGCCGCTCACCCGGGCCGCAGGCCCGGGTTCGCTAGGCCGGTCGGCGGGTGCACCTAGAGCGGGATGTTCCGGTGGCCGCCGCGGGAATGCGGCGCCTCGGCGATGGCGCGCGCGATCGCCTGCCGGGTCCTGGCCGGGTCGATGATCTCGTCGATGACGCCGAGGTCGAGTGCCCGCTGCAGGCCGCCGGCGGCCCGCTCGTGCTCGGCGGCCAGCATGGTCTCGGTCTCGTGCAGCTTTTCCGGATCGGTGGCGGCCAGCGTGCGCCGGTGCAGGACGCGGATCGCGGCGACCGCGCCCATCACCGCCACCTCGGCCCCAGGCCAGGCGAAGACCGTGGTGGCGCCGAGCGAGCGGGAGTTCATCGCGATGTAGGCCCCGCCGTACGCCTTACGCGTCACCAGCGTGACCCGCGGCACCACGCACTCGGCGAAGGCGTGCAGCAGCTTCGCGCCGCGGCGGACCACCCCGTCCCATTCCTGGCCCACCCCGGGCAGGTAGCCGGGGGTGTCGACGAATACCGCGAGCGGCACGCCGAACGCGTCGCACATCCGCACGAACCGGGCGGCCTTATCGGCTGAGACGGCGTCCAGGCAGCCGCCGAGGCGCAGCGGGTTGTTCGCGATGATGCCGCAGGTTCCGCCGCCGATCCGGCCGAGCATCGTGACGATGTTCGGCGCCCATTTCGGGAACAGCTCGATGCCGGGGGCATCCAGGAGCCGATCGATCAGCGGGTGGACGTCGTAGGCGCGGCGGGGGGACTCGGGCAGCAGTCCGGCGAAGTCGGCGCCCGGCACGTCGTCGGCGATCTTGCCCTGATCACCGAGCAGAGAGGACAGCCGCCGCGCCTGTGCGATGGCGTCGCTGTCGCTATCGGTGACAATGGCCGCGACACCGGACCGGCGGGAATGCGGCTCGGGACCGCCGAGCCGCGCCATGTCCACGTCTTCACCGGTCACGCTGCGGACCACATCGGGGCCGGTCACGAAGATCCGTCCCTGGCCGGAAAGGATCACGATGTCGGTCAGCGCCGGACCGTAGGCGGCGCCGCCCGCCGCGGGGCCGAGCACCACCGAGATCTGCGGTACCACGCCCGAGGCACGGGTCATCGCCGCGAATACGGTGCCGACCGCGTGCAGGCTCGCCACGCCCTCCGCGAGCCGCGCCCCGCCGGAATGCCACAGCCCGATCACGGGCACGCCGCGCGTGATGGCCTCCTCGTAGGCCGCCACGATGGCTGCGCATCCCGCCTCACCCATGGCGCCGCCCTGGACCTGCGGGTCAGAGGCGAAAGCGACCGCACCCGCGCCGTGGATCAGGCCGGTGCCGGCGATCGCGCCGTGGCGGTCGACCGGGACGATCAGCTCGAGGGTCCCGTCGTCGAAGAGGGCCTCCAGGCGGGCTACCGGATCGCGTGGCAGCACCGGTCCCGCCTCGGCGGGCGCGGGCGCGGCCGGAGCGGGCACGGCGGCGCCACGGTTATCCAGAATGGTCACCTGAGTTCTCCTTTGGGGCGGTGAAGACACGATCGGGGGACGGGGCCGGGCCGTGCGGCCCTGGCCGGCATCCCCGCCGACTAGGGTGCGGTGAACACCAGGCTGACGTTGGCACCGCCGAAACCGAATGCGTTGTTCAGAACGGCCATGGGCCTGCTGCCACCCGCCCGGAGTTCTCGCGGCTCGGTCGCGACGTGTACCTCGACGCCGTCATCGGGGTCTTCAAGGTTGATCGTGGGGGGCGCAACCCGCTCGCGCAGCGCGAGGATCGCCGCTACCGACTCGACCGCGCCCGCGCCACCGAGCAGGTGCCCCGTCATCGACTTGGTGGAGGACACCACCACGCTGTCCGCCGCCGGGCCCAGCACCGCCGCGATGGCCTGCGCCTCCACGACGTCGCCCTCAGGGGTGGACGTGGCGTGCGCGTTGACGTGGATGACCTGGTCCGCGGCCACGCCAGCGTCGGCGAGCGCGCGCGTCATGGCCAGCTTGATGCCGGTGCCCTCCGGGTGCGGATGCGCGATGTGGTAGCCGTCGGAGGAGTACCCGGCCCCAGCCGCGACGGCGTGGACGGTCGCCCCGCGAGCCGCCGCGTGCTCGGCCGCCTCCAGCACCATGATGCCAGCGCCCTCGCCGAGCACGAAGCCGTCACGGCCCTTGTCGAACGGCCGCGACGCGCGTTCTGGCTCGTCGTTACGCGGGGAAAGCGCGCGCATCACCGCGAAGGCCCCGAGGTTAAGGGCCATGATCGCCGCCTCGGTGCCGCCGGCCACCACGACGTCGGCCCGCCCGGACCTGATCATTTCGATGCCGTAGCCGACCGCCTCGGCGCCGGACGCGCAGGCACTGACCACCGAGTGCGCCCCGGCCCTGGCGCCGAGCTCGACGCTGATCCAGCCCGCGGAGCCGTTCGGCATCAGCATCGGGACCGTAAACGGCGAGATCCGCTGCCAGCCTTTCTCCTTGAGCGTGTCGTAGGCGGCCAGCGTGGACCCGATCCCGCCGATGCCGCTGGTTACCACGACGCCGAGCCGTTCCGGGTCGACGTCGGGCTTGCCCGCGTCGGCCCACGCCTCCCGGGCGGCTGCCAGGGCGAACTGCTCGCAGCGGTCCATCCTGCGGGCCTGCACGCGGCCCACCGCCGTCGCGGGATCGGCCGCAGCGGTCGCCGCGATCCGCACCGGCAGGTCCGCTGCCCAGTCGTCGGTCAGCGCATGTACGCCGCTGCGGCCGGCCAGCATCGCTGACCAGGTAGAGGCAACGTCGCCGCCGAGCGGCGTGATAGCGCCCAGTCCCGTAACGACGACGCTTCTGTCGTCTGTGCCCACTTTGATCGGCTCCTAGGTTCTCGTGGCGCCAGCCCCGCGCATTCCGGCAGGGCACGGGCGCCGGCTGCTGCCCGGCCGCGCCGGCTGCCGCTCGCCGACGCCGATGGCGGCGAGCATGACGCAGGCCGGCCGGGCGGCTAGCTCATGTGCTTGTGCACGTAGTTGATGACGTCCTGTACGGTTTTGAGGTCCTTCAGCTGGTCATCGGGGATCTCTACTGCGAACTTGTCCTGCGCAGCTACGGCGATCTCAACCATGGATAGCGAGTCAATGTCGAGATCATCGACGAAGTTCTTGTCCGGGGTGACCTCATCCGCCGGGACGCCCGCGATCTCGTCGATGATCTCCGCGAGCCCCGCGAGGATCTCCTGCTCTGTCATTGCCATCTGCCTGCTAACTCCTTGTGTCGTTGGTTA
>DASQVO010000060.1:0-6696 GCA_035640715.1 Streptosporangiaceae bacterium | reverse complement strand
TGCTCAAGGCCCTCGCTTCTCCGGTGCGCCTGGGGATCGTCCGGGAACTGGCCACCCGCGACATGCCCGTTCATGAGCTCGTGGCCGCGCTGGGCGTAAGCCAGCCGCTGGTCTCCCAGCACCTGCGCGTGCTGCGCGCCTTCCGCATCGTGAACGCCCGCCGCCGGGCCCGCGAGATCGAGTACTCCCTCGCCGACGACCATGTCGCCCACATCGTCCTGGACGCGATCCGGCACGCGGGGGAGGCCTGAGGCTCGCCTGGCGTAGGCGGCCACTGGGCCCGGGCCGACTAGCGCGTGCTGGCCGCGAAAATCAGCGGCTGGGTGTGATGAGGCCGCGCTGGTAGGCGCGGATCAGGCGGCGCGGGACCTGTAGTTCCTGGCCGCCGACAACGATTGGCACCAGCTGGGGCGCGGTGGCCTTCCACTGGGCGCGGCGGCTGCGGGTCCTGCTGCGGGACATGCGTCGTTTGGGGACGGCCATCGGAATCTCCTTCTACCAGCTGGACTTGCGCACGCCGGGAAGCTGGCCGGCGTGCGCGTGACGGCGGAGGTTCAGCCGGGAAAGACCGAAGTCACGCAGGTAGCCGCGGGGCCGGCCGTCGATAGCGTCGCGGTTGCGCACCCGGGTGGCGCTGGCGTCACGTGGCTGGCGCTGCAGCTCGCGCTGGGCGGCAGCGCGCTCCTCGGGACTGCTGGCCGGGGAGACGATGACGCGCTTGAGGTCGGCGCGGCGGGCGGCATAGCGGGCGACGACGGCACGCCGCTGCTCGTTCTTTACGATCTTGCTCTTCTTGGCCATGACGGGGCGGCTCCTCAGATCTTCTCGCCACGGGCGCGGATCATGGCCACGGCCTTTTCGATGCCGATCCGGTCGACCGTCTTGATGCCCTTGGTGCTCAGCCTCAGCCGCACGTAGCGGCGCTCACTAGGCAGCCAGTACCGCCGGTCCTGGATGTTGGGGTCGAACCGGCGGGAGGTGCGGCGGTGCGAGTGGGAGATGGTGTTGCCGAACGCCGGCTTACGGCCGGTCAGCTGGCATCGAGCGGACATGGCGGGGCCTCCGGGCAGGTGAGCGGCGGACGCATCGAGGGTGCCAGACTATAGAAAATGATTTTCATTTCCAAATTCTGCTAACGCGGCGCCCGGGGCTCAACTGCGAGGGTCGTGGCTACTCCTCGTGTGTTGGGGGAGTCGTAGGCTCCAGGACGTTCCAGCTCACTGAGCTGACGCTGGGCTCGAGGCTGAGACGGCTGACGGCGGCTTCCAGGGCGACGTCGTCGCGGCCGTAACGCTGCAGGTCGGCTACCACTTCGACCCGGCCGTTGCCCGGCTCGAGATCTTCGCTGTGCACGGCGCGGAGCACGAATTCGTCGCGGGTGAGCGCCTGCACGACCAGTGCCCGGATGCGGGCCTCGTCGGCAGACGTGCAGACGGCGCTGAATTTGTACATGGTCTCGATCTCGCTGCCGCTGGTGGCGGGCAGCCGGTCGACCCGCCGTCCAATGGGCCGCAGCAGCAGGTGCGCGAGGACCACGAGGGCAGCGCCGATGACCGCCTCGATGACGTACCCGGCCCCGGCGAGCACCCCGACGGCCGCTGAGCACCAGATGGTGGCCGCTGTGTTGATGCCGCGGATGTTGAGGCCCTCGCGCAAGATGACGCCTGCGCCGAGGAAGCCGATGCCGGAGACGACGTAGGCGGCGATCCTCGTCGGATCTATACCATGCTGACCGGTCAGCAGGACAGCGAACAACTCGAACAGCGCCGCACCAAGAGTGACCAGGGCGTTGGTCCGCAGCCCGGCCATCCGCTGCCGCCACTGCCGTTCCAGCCCGATGGCTGCGCCCAGGACCAGGGCGATGAGTGCCCGCCCAGCGAAGTCGGCGAGGCTGCCCGCCGGGATAGTGACCAGGAACCCGTTCATGGCAATGACCGCCTGTCTATCTTGGTGGTGGCACGCAGCCTGCTGCTATTACCGGCGGCCACCCGGAACCAGCGCGCCGCGCATTGACGGATACAGACAGTTAACGCGTGCCAAACGGAAAAGAGGACACGACGAACGGGGGCCAACTGTGGCCCGGACTATCACCAGTCACTGTCCTCACCCCCGCCTCGGCCGCGGCACCACGACCAGCGGGTCCAACGGGAACCGGGACCTGGCTGCCTACCCGGACCCCGTTGACGTCGGTTCCGTTGCGCGAACCGAGGTCGGTAGGGGTGACAGTGCCGTCCGGGCTGACGTCCAGCAGGCAGTGCTCCCGCGACACCTCGACGGAGGGTATGTGCACCTGCGCCTGGCCACCGCGACCGACTACCGTGCGCCCCGGCGGCAACTGGAACGACTTGCCAGCCACAAGACCGCCCACGACACGCAGCACTGCCGCGCCCGCGGGGGCGGCGGCTTGCCCTGCCCTGCGGGCTCCACCCGGGCGCCAGTGACCAGGCCAGCCTCGGACAGGGCCAGCTCGCCGGGGATGATGCGGCCGTCGATCGACAGCCCTGGTCCCGCGGCGTTCAGCGCGTCGGCCAGGTCGGCGACGCAGGCGTCAGGACGGTCGAGGTGAAGCTGAAGTTCTCGTTCCGCGTGACCGTCGTCGAACACGAACTGCACGGCCTACTCCCGGCTCCGCTGCGGCTGGCCCGCCCGTAAAACAGGCCTTTCCTGTTCACGTTCACGATCAGGGACGGGAAGATCACCGCCATCGACCTGGCGGCGGACCCCAAGCGGCTCCACGGCCTTAATCTCGTGCTCCTCGATGACGGATGAGGCAGTCAGCCCGAGCGCCACGGGAAGTTCGGCGGGCGCCTGTTGTGGTGCTCAGGTGAGGGCCAGTGCGATCGCCAGGGCCTGGTTGACGCTGCGCATTGATGCGGGTGCCAGGGCTCCGAGGTACTCGCCGAGTTCGTCCTTGCTGAGCTGCTCGATGCAGTCGGCGTTGGCATATCCGGCCAGCGGATCGGCTGGGGATAGCTTTACCCAGGTCGGCAGGTTGCGGGCAGTGGTGGTGAGTCTGATTGCGATCACGTCGGCAAGCAGGCGGTTACGAGAGTTGTTGGATACGACCAGCCACGGCTTGAGGCCGTAGCCGAGGTCGCAGCGGTAGACCTGGCCCCGTTGCGGAGTCACATTCACGCGAGGGCGTCACGTTCCTGCCGGGCGCTTCGGCGCGCGCGCAGCACTGCGGCTTCCTCGGCCGACTCGTAGGGATAGTAGGGGTTCTCAGAGACCGCGGCGGCGTATCCGGCGTCCAGCTTGTCGGACTGCAGCTGTCGCCATGCGCGGTGAATGGCGTCCTGGACCGCAGCGGACCGGCTCCGGTAGAGCTCGGCGAGCTCGGCGAGCTCCTGGGCTGTCTCCTCGTCCAACCGGATCGTCACAGCATTTGTCATACATAAAAGATATCACTCTAGTCGTACGAAAACCTTGTCTGCATGGCCACAACTTGGCGTAGCGGCCGCGATGAGGGCACAGCCCCGCCCGGATCACCCGCGCCCCTCTGGTTGTCCGCGTCCGCTTCGGGCAATGACTTTGGCCTGGTGCGTTTGCCCAGGACGAATAGCGCCAGGGCGGCCAGACGCGGGCGCCAACGTAGACCGCGCTGCTGCTGAGCGCCAGGGCCTGGAGCCCGGTGTCCGGCCGGGCGGCTAACGGATCTCTGAAGGGCGTGGTCCTGCTGAGATGCTTGCTGGTGCGGGAGCGCCGAGTACGGCCTGGGTCTGGATGGTCTTGGCGGCCAGCTTCCCGTCGGCCGACCGGACCTCGGTCTCGACCACAATCGTGCGGCCGCCCACGTGAAGGGGCCGGCTTGTCGCCGTGGCGGTGCCCGACCGGATAGCGGTGAGGAAGTTGGTCTTCGACTCGATGGTGGCCGTCGCTTGCGCTGTCTTCGGCAGGTTGAGAAAGGCGCACACCCCGGCGGCCGAGTCGGCCAGGGCCATGACGGCCCCTCCGTGCAGCACGCCGCCGCTGGTGCACAGCCCGGGTGCCCAGTCTAGGACCAGCGAGACTTCGTCGGGCCGGTACACCTGTGCGCGAACACCGAGTGTGGCGCATAGCGGCATGAGGCGCTGGATGAGCTCGGTGGGCGACTCCTCGGGCATGACGTGATTGTGGACGAAGGGCCGGGTGTTCCGCTATTACCCCGGAGGTAATCGCGCCACGGCGGGCGAGCGGCTACGGTCGGGGCCGGAGCCGCGAGCGCGGCGCCGGCCCGCCGGAGGGGCCCACCCATGACATCGCCGGAGCAAGGGCCGGCTGGTCACGGTCCCCCCTCTGGTCCCCGGCGCCCGCATCACCGCCGAACGGATCGGCGCGCGGCCGCTCGGCCAGTTCTACGTCATCGCGACGGCTCTGCAAGGCTTTCCATGGGCGGGCACCATCCCTCGCGCCGTCATAGAGGGTTCGGCTAATGGGATATCTGCTGGGTCCTCGTGGCGAGGGCGAGGTCCGCATTGATGAAGGTCATCAGGCCGTTGAGCCCCGGGAGTTGGTAGCTCCAGAACCCAGCGATGAGCGCGCTCGTGTGCTCGCGGTCCCGCCCGGTCGCCAGTATTTGTGCGATCGCCCGGCGGGTGTTGTCGAACACGAGATGGAGGATGCTGTCGTGCGCTGGTGACGGTGTGCTGTCCAGGGCTTGCTCAGCGTGCTTGACCAGGCGCCGAACGAACGCGGCAGGATAAGAGGCGAAGGGAGTACCTTCGGCCCGGTCAAGCAACACGACCATGGCCAGGCGGTGGTCGAGCCAGAAGTTGAGCAGCTCCGCGGCAGCCGTCGAGTGATTCGCGGTTCCTTGCGCGAGTGCCGCAACCCGGGTGTCCAGCAGCGTGTCGTGCCGGGCTACCAGGTCTGCGGGAACGACCGCGTCGAAGAGGGCCTCCTTCGAGGCGTAGTACCGGTAGAGGTTCGCGGGAGCGGTCTGGGCGGCAGCGGCGATCTCGGCCATCGACGTGCCGCCGTATCCGTGATTGGCGAAGCACCGCAGCGCGGCGTCCTGGATGCGCGCGCGGACGGCTTGCTTGAGGACCTGGGCCATCACGCCCACCGTGCGAGCCAAGCCGTGTCGGCCGTGACGTCGGCCCATGGGGCGGCTGCCTCGAGCTCGTAGGCCAGTGCCAACAGGAGCCTGTCCGCGCCGGGCGGGGCAGCGAAGTGGAGTCCGACCGGCAGCCCGTCGTGACGGCCGAGCGGGACCGACATGGCAGGGCAGCCCGCAACGTTGTGGACAGGGGTGTATCCGACGGCTTCCTCCGTGCGTCGTATCAGCGTTTCCCGGCCCGCTGCGGGAGATAGGTGCCCTAGCGGCCACGAAGGACGAGCGAGCGTTGGGCTGAGTGCGACGTCGCAGCGCTCAAACAGGCGCAGGTAGACACGGCCGGCGTCGGCGAGCGCCTGTTCGCACTCAGCCAGCGCGTCCGGTCCCAGCGTCGCCGCCCACTCGATGAGCTCGAGAGTGAACGGTTCGAGTTCGCCGGTCCCGGGGGGACGGCCGAGCATCGGTGTGACCATCTGCGACATCTGCGCCATGGCCAGCGCGGCCGCGGTGAAGAAACCGTCTCTCAGCGCCTGGCCGTCGACGCCCGGAGCTTCGGCGACTTCGACGTGGTGGCCCAGGCTGTCACACAGCGCGGCGGCGCGGTCCAGTTCACGCGCGACGGCTTCGTCTGGCGCGCGTCCCATCAGGGTCGGCGTCAGCACGGCGATCCTAAGCCGTGCGACGTCGGGGCCGGCGACCAGTCCGACTGGCGGGTACGCCGCGTCCGGGCCGACGCGTTCGGTAGCGGCGAGAAAGTGAGCACTATCGCGCACGCTGCGGCTAATGCAGTGCTCTACGACGAGGGAGGCCAGGCCAGGAGCGTCAGGCCCGGCCGGTGAGCACCGCCGGTTCGACGGCTTGAAACCGAACAGCCCGTTGAGGGCGGCGGGCACGCGCAGGGACCCTCCGGCGTCGCTCCCGTGGGCCATCGGGACGATCCCGGCGGCGACCAGCACGGCGGAGCCGCCCGATGATCCGCCCGCCGACAGCCCCTCATGCCACGGGTTGAGCGTAGGGCCGCGTAGTGCCGACTCGGTGCTGCCGAGCAAGCCGAACTCCGAGGTGGTCGTTGAGCAGATGACGTTCAGCCCGCAATCCTTGATCCGGGCTGCGTATGGCGAGAGACCGGGCGCCGGATTGGCGGCCATGAGTCGCGATCCCATTGTCCACGGCAAGCCGGGCCAGGCGAGCAACTCCTTGACCGCGAAGGGGACTCCAGCCAGCACACCCTCGGCGGTCAGTTCCGGCGAGGTGCCGTCGGCGAGGTCGGCGACGGCGTTCAAGGTGCGGAGGCTGTCGATCAGGGTCCGTGCGGTCTCGGCCAGGTCGGCGGCAGTGACCTCGCCGTCGCGTATGAGCCGGGCCATCTCGATGGCGTCCCAGCGGCAGTAATCACTACGTGGGATAAGCATGAAACAATAGTGAACGCATGGATCGCGTTTGACAAGCCGACTTCCCCGCGCCGTTAAGCCATGTCAGCTCAACGCCCGAGTGTCTTGAGCGCGAAATTAGGTTCTGATCTGTGCCTCAGGCGAGGATGCCGTGCACCAGTACCACGGTTGGCGCGTTGTGCCCGGTGAAATCTTCGGTGAGGAGTTCTGCGGTGATGGTGTCGAGCTGGGCCGGGTCGCCGTTCCGCAGCTCGTCCAGCCAGCGCGGCC
>DASQVO010000059.1:0-5715 GCA_035640715.1 Streptosporangiaceae bacterium | reverse complement strand
CCGCCCACCCGCGCGCTGCCGCCGGGGCACGTGCTGCCGTCCGCTGAGGCCGGCCCGTCCGGGGAGGCGGGCCCGTCCGGGGAGGCGGGCACGCCGGCCGACTGCACCGCTGCGCGGCGCCGGACCCGAGTGAGCCAGCTTCCCTATCTGGTGGTGCTCGCGTGCACGGTGGGCGGCTGCCTCTGGGCCTGGCGGGGGGCGCATGACGTCAGCAGGGGTTCCGAGGTCGTGGGTGCTGTGCTGCTCGCCGCCGCGGTCGCCCGGCTCCTGCTGCCACAGAACGCGGTGGGACTGCTCGCCTGCCGGCGGCGGTTCGCTGATGTGCTGGCACTCGGCGCATTCGGCGTCGGCCTGCTGGTGCTTGCACTGGTGCTGCCATCTACGTGAGCGCGGCGCCTCAGCCTCGTGGCCGGCGTTCCCTACAGGGAAACAGGCTGGCCTGCAGATGAAGGGAACGGAGAAGCATGTCCAAGATCAAGGTGGCGAACCCGGTCGTCGAGCTCGACGGTGATGAGATGACGCGGATCATCTGGCAGCTCATTAAGGACCAGCTGATACTGCCCTACCTGGATATCGAGCTGGACTATTACGACTTGTCCGTCCAGAACAGGGACGCGACCGACGACCAGGTGACAGTCGACGCGGCGAAGGCGATCAAGGCCCGCGGCGTGGGCGTCAAGTGCGCCACGATCACCCCCGATGAGGCAAGGGTCTCAGAGTTCGGCCTGAAGAAGATGTGGCGCTCGCCCAACGGGACCATCCGTAACATCCTCGGCGGCGTGGTGTTCCGCGAGCCCATCGTCGTGTCCAACATCCCGCGCCTGGTGCCCGGCTGGACCAAGCCGATCATCATCGGCAGGCACGCTCACGCTGACCAGTACAAGGCCACCGACTTCGTGGTGCCCGGCCCCGGCACGGTGACGATCTCCTATGTGCCGGACGGCGACGACCGCCCGATCGAGCTCGAGGTGGCCAAGTTCTCCGGCGGCGGCGTCGCGATGGGGATGTACAACTTCGACGACTCGATCCGCGACTTCGCGCGGGCGACGATGCGGTACGCGCTCAACCGCCGCTACCCCTTGTACCTGTCCACGAAGAACACGATCCTCAAGGCGTACGACGGCCGTTTCAAGGACCTGTTCGCCGAAATCTTCGAATCGGAATTCAAGGCCGAATTCGAGGCCGCCGGGATCACCTACGAGCACCGGCTGATCGACGACATGGTGGCCCAAGTCCTCAAGTGGGAGGGCGGCATCGTCTGGGCATGCAAGAACTACGACGGTGACGTGGAGTCCGACGTGGTGGCCCAGGGCTACGGCTCGCTCGGCCTGATGACCAGCGTGCTGATGACGCCCGACGGCCGCACGGTGGAAGCGGAGGCAGCCCACGGCACCGTCACCCGGCACTTCCGGCAGCACCAGCAGGGCAAGTCCACCTCGACCAACTCGGTCGCGTCCATCTTCGCCTGGACGCGGGGCCTTGAGCACCGCGGCAAGCTGGACGGCACCCCTGAGGTCTCTGAGTTCGCCCGCACCCTGGAGCGTGTCTGCGTGCAGACCATCGAAGGCGGCCAGATGACTAAGGACCTGGCGATGCTGGTCGGCGACGGTACGCCGTACCTGACGACAGAGGAATTCCTCACGGCTGTCAGCGACAACCTGCGCAGGGAACTGGCGGGCTGAGCCCCTGCGGGCAGGCGGCGACATGACCGCCAGCACCGCTGCCGGTCAGGACACGGAACCTGACCGCCCGCGCCGCTGCAGGCCGGGACACGGATGCCGAACGGGACTGGGCGAGCGTCCCGGGCTGCGCTTACCTGAACACTGGGAACAAAGGAGATCTCCGGTATGACACGCAAGGGGAAGGTGACCGTCGTCGGGGCCGGCTTCTACGGCTCGACCACCGCGCAGCGTCTTGCCGAGTACGACATCTTCGAGGAAGTCGTGCTGACCGACATCGTCGAGGGTAAGCCGGAAGGACTCGCGCTCGACATCAGCCAGTCCCGGCCGATCGAGGGCTTTGAGACCAAGGTCACCGGGCAGACGACGGGTTCCAGCGGCGAGGGCTACGAGACGGTCGGCGGCTCCGGCATCGTGGTCATCACGGCCGGGCTGCCGCGCAAGCCCGGGATGAGCCGGATGGACCTGATCGAGACCAACGCGAAGATCGTCCGCAACGTCACCGAGAACGTGGTCAAGCATGCGCCCGACGCGGTGCTGATCGTCGTCTCGAACCCGCTGGACGAGATGACCGCGCTGGCCGCCAAGGTATCCGGGTTCCCGGCGCACCGCGTGATGGGCCAGGCCGGCATGCTGGACACCGCGAGGTTCAGCTATTTCGTGGCGGAGAAGCTCGGCGTCCCGGTCGGCTCCGTGCGCACGCTCACGCTCGGCTCGCACGGCGACACCATGGTGCCGGTCCCATCGGCGTGCACGGTCGACGGGAAGCCGCTCGCGGAGCTGATGCCCGCGGCCGACATCGAGCAGCTTGTGCAGCGCACCCGCAACGGCGGAGGCGAGATCGTGGCCTTGCTGAAGAGCGGGTCAGCGTACTACGCCCCGTCGGCCGCCGCGGCCCGGATGGCCCGCGCGGTCGCCGAAGATGCCGGGGCCGTCTTGCCGGTGTGTGCGTGGGTGGACGGCCAGTACGGCATCTCCGGCGTGTACCTCGGTGTTGAGGCGGAGATCGGCGCGGTCGGCGTCAAGCGCGTGGTGGAGCGTGATCTCACCGAATCCGAGCTGGCCGGGCTGCGGGAAGCCGCCGAGGCGGTACGGGCCAAGCAGGCCGACGTCGCCAGTCTCTGATCCCGGCCGGATACCCGGCATCCGCCGGCGGGCGATCGGCCTGCCGGCGGACGTGGCCGGGTCAGGCTGCCGCGGTGCCGCGCCGTGTCCGCCACGGCAGCGGCCCTCACCGCTGCCATACGGGCGCGTATCGCCGAGGTCACCAGCCTGCTCGCGCCCGGGGGCAGCAGGCGCTGACCGCGCTACCTGTTATGAGGCGTCGTGGTCCCACAGGCCGGTGCTGTGGGCGTCAACGAGAGCGCGGATACGGGTGAGGACGTCGTCGGCGGATTGTGGGTCGAGGCGGCGTCCGTCCCGCAGGCGCAGGGCGACGTGGTCGTCGGCGGCTTCTTTGGCGCCGATCACGGCTTGGTAGGGGATCAGGCGGGCCTCCCGGATGCGTGCGCCCAGACTGCCGCGTTCCGGCCCGGCAACTTCGGCGCGCAGCCCCAGGTCGAGGCAGCGCCGGGCGAGTGCTGCGGCGTTGGGCAGTTCGGCCTCGGATACCGGGAGGATCACCAGCTGGGCGGGGGCCAGCCAGGCGGGGAAGGCGCCGCCGTGCTGTTCGATCAGATGGGCAACGGCCCGCTCGACGCTGCCGATGATGCTGCGGTGGACCATGACCGGGCGGTGTTTGGCGCCGTCCGCGCCGATGTAGTGCAGGTCGAACTGCTCGGGCTGGTGGAAGTCGACCTGGACGGTGGACAGGGTGAACTCCCGGCCAGCGCTGTCGGTGACTTGGACGTCGATCTTTGGCCCGTAGAACGCGGCCTCTCCTTCGGCCGCCTCGTAGGGCAGGCCGGAGCAGTCCAGGACCTCAGTCAGCAGGGCGGTGGACCGCTGCCACAGCTCAGGCGCGGCGACGTACTTGCCGCCGGGGCCTGGGAGGGAGAGCCGGTAGCGGGTCGGGGTGATGCCCAGCGCCTGGTACGCCCGGCGGATCATCTCCAGGGCACCGCGCGCCTCGTCGGCGACCTGGTCCAGGGTGCAGAAGATGTGCGCGTCGTTGAGCTGGATGGCCCGCACGCGGGTCAGCCCGCCGAGCACGCCTGACAGCTCCGAGCGGTACATGCCGCCCAGCTCGGCCATGCGCAGGGGCAGCTCACGGTAGCTGTGAGAGCCGGAGCGGTAGATCACCGCGTGGTGCGGGCACAGACTCGGCCGCAGGACGACCTGCTCACCGCCCAGGTCCATGGGAGGGAACATGTCATCGCCGTAGTGCGACCAGTGCCCGGAGATCTCGTACAGTTCCCGTTTGCCGAGCACGGGCGAGTACACGTGCCGGTAGCCCGCCTGCCGCTCCTGGTTGCGGATGTACTCCTCCAGAGTGTGCCGTACGGTTGCGCCGTCGGGTAGCCAGTACGGCAGTCCCGCGCCGATCAGCGGGTCGGTGCCGAACAGGTCCAACTCACGGCCGAGCTTGCGGTGGTCATGCATGGCGGTCTCCTCGCGGATATCGGGCGAGCGACCGCAAGCCGAAGCCCCGGGGCACTCGCCCCGGGGCTTCGGACTAAGACATCGGTCAGCGCGCCGGGACACTCTCCGGCGTCGTCGTTATGGCAGCGCGCTTCATGCCGATCACGATAACAGAGACGGGGTCATGTGCAGGGTCTCGGAGATCGCCCAGTAGTCCAGGTTCCGTTCGCGGATACGGGCGAAGATGAGCTGACATCATCCTCGCCGTGAACGGCGGGGATCCCCGGGCGGCTCATGCCGTGCTCCGGGTGGTTCCCGCTGCCGCGTGCGCGGGCTTACGCGGGCGTGGTGCCCCGTGCCCGGGGCGTGCGCAGGGACGGTCTCGCCAGCGGCGAGCAGCAGTCCCCGGGCGAGGATGTTGCGCCTTCCTAGGCGCCCGCTGCCCGGACTGACGGCTCCGGCGCACGACGGCCAAGAGCGTCCGCGGCCTGCAGCCACGCCTCGATGGCGATCTCTACTTCGGCCACCGCCTCATGTGGGGTCGGTCCGTGTGCCGTGCAGTACGGAAGGTCGGGAACGCTCGCAATCCACACGTCATCCTCTGGGCTCCAGTGCACTTCAATGCGATATGGGGTCACGGCTCTCCCTCCAGATGCAAATTGGATCGGCGGCTCAGGGTCGCCACTTGGCGCACCTGATAGGGCTTCGCCTGGCCGCATTCCTCTTGAAGCGTAAGAAACTCTGTGACGCCGGGCCGGGCAAAGACCCGATGGCTGCCCTTGCCGCCAATCTCCCTGAACCTTAGCGAGTTCAGCAGAATCACCAGGTCGGAGAAGGCGATGTTCGTGACGGTGCCATTGGTGATGCGGGCAAACAGCTTCGCGGGTCTCACCTGCCAGAAGGTAGCGGCGACCTATGACGTTCCTGTCGAGGCAGGGACGTGACCAGGGTCCAGCGGTCAGCGCATACGCTGCGCGCTGTCCGATGGCTCGGCGTCAAGGAACCCGGGTCCCGTCCAGCCGCGGATGGCGAACGCCCGGCAGACCGCCACTACCTGGGATCGCCCCGAACTATGGTTCACGATCACCCAGGCAGGGGCAAGCCGGAACCCTCGCGCGCTTTGGACTCCGCTCCGAACAGGCGGCTATGTGTATGTCGGACCCAGTATCCGCAGGTCGGTGACATGAATGGAAGCCCCTAACCACTGGTCCCGTCAGTCACCAGCACCCATGCGTGCAGCCACCGACAATCACGCACAGTCCGTATCGCTGAGAACTGGCGACACTCGAATGCGCGAGCATGCCAGTATCAACTCCATAATTCTCTCGATCAACAGTTCGTGTGATGCGCCGGGAATGCCAGATCCTCCCGTTAATATCGAACTAGACATCGAGATGGAGTGCCGGCCGGGATCACCTCCGGCTGGCCAGGGACAGTGACCGGCATGTGACCGGCGCCCGCAGCCAACCGTTAGCGCGGCTGCACCCGCCCCCGGGGGTTCCCCGCCGGGCGGTCA
>DASQVO010000058.1:0-6178 GCA_035640715.1 Streptosporangiaceae bacterium | reverse complement strand
TCGAAGGAGGTGAGCATCAGGCAGGCCACCTCCGGCATCCGGGACCGGATTTCCCGGCAGACGGTGACGCCGTCACCGTCGGGCAGCCGGACGTCGAGCACGGCCACGTCCGGCTGCAGCGCCGGGATCCGGGCCAGTGCTGATGACGCGGTGCCGGCCTCGCCGACCACGCGGATGTCCGGCTGGGCCTCCAGCAGGTCGCGGACCCCTATCCGGACGAGTTCGTGATCATCCAGCAGGAAGACCCTGATCGTCTTACCGGGGTTGTTCTCGCTCATCGGCATTGCCAAGGCTGCTCCCAGAACTGTGCCGCGCTTCGGCCGCTACTTACCGAAGCTGTGGCTTATTCAGAAGTTCGGGTTATCCAGATTCAATGCTGCGGTTTTCACCGCGCCGGCCTGCACAGTGCTCCATCAGATGCTCGCGTTTGCCCAGGCTCCGGGTCCTCCTCACCAGCTGGGATCTGAACAACCCTCACTGTATGCACGTTGCCGGGGGCACGCAGGGATCAAGGTCCCGGCCTATTGGGGGCAAAGGTCCCCCTTGACCGGTGAACTGCGCCCCTGAGCCCGCCGCGGAGAGCCCCCTAACGTGACAACTGCATCACATAGCACAGCCTGAGGGATAACGGTGATCTTTGTCCGCATGCCGAGGGCCGTCCGTTACTAAGCCATGTCCCGGGACCGGCCAGGCTTTCCCACGTGGCAACGCGGCAGCAACCCCGCGATATCTCCGCCAAGAAAGGGAGAGGCCGTAACCATGACCGAGCAGTCCCCGCTGACCGAGACGGATCTGCGGAACCTTGACGCGTACTGGCGGGCGGCCAACTACTTGTCGGTGGGCCAGATCTACCTGATGGATAATCCGCTGCTGAGGGAGCCACTGCGGCCGGAGCATGTAAAGCCGCGGCTGCTGGGGCACTGGGGGACGACGCCTGGGCTGAACCTGATTTACGCGCATCTCAACCGGGTGATCCGCAACTGGGATCTCAACGTCATTTACGTGACCGGTCCCGGCCACGGCGGCCCCGGCATCGTGGCCAACACTTACCTCGAAGGCACCTATAGCGAGCTTTACCCCAACATCACCAAAGACGCCGCGGGGATGGCCCGGCTGTTCCGCCAGTTCTCCTTCCCCGGCGGGATACCGAGCCACGCCGCGCCGGAGACGCCCGGGTCGATCCATGAGGGCGGCGAACTCGGTTACTCGCTGTCACACGCCTACGGCGCGGTGTTCGACAACCCGGACCTGATCGCGGCGTGCGTCATCGGTGACGGGGAGGCGGAGACCGGGCCGCTCGCCACGAGCTGGCACTCCAATAAGTTCCTCAACCCCGCGCAGGACGGTGCGGTCCTCCCGATCCTGCACCTCAACGGCTACAAGATCGCTAATCCCACGGTGCTGGCCAGAATCCCCGGCACCGAGCTGGATGCCCTGCTCGAAGGCTACGGCTACCGGGTGTACCGCGTGGCCGGGGATGTTCCGGAGCTGGTTCACCAGCAGCTCGCCGCCACCCTCGACCAGGTGGTGGAGGAGATCGGCGTGATCCAGCGGCGGGCCCGGGAGGACGGGGACCTCACCAGGCCGCGGTGGCCGATGATCGTCTTGGAGACGCCGAAGGGCTGGACCGGCCCGAAGCAGGTGGACGGCGTCCAGGTGGAGGGAACCTTCCGCGCCCACCAGGTGCCCATTCCCGATGCCCGCGGCAATCCGGGCCACCTGCGGCAGCTGGATGAGTGGATGCGCAGCTACCGGCCGGAGGAGCTGTTCGACGCGAGCGGGACGCTGGTGGAGGAGCTCGCCGAGCTTGCCCCGCGCAGCTATCGCAGAATGGGCGCCAACCCGCACACCAACGGCGGCCTGCTGCTGCGCGATCTGGATCTGCCGGACTTCCGCGGCTACGCGGTGCAAGTGGCCAAGCCGGGCACCGGGGCGACCGAGGGCACCCGCGTGCTCGGCACGTGGCTACGGGACGTGATCCGGCGCAATCCCGCGACGTTCCGGCTGTTCGGCCCGGACGAGACGGCCTCGAACCGGCTCGGTGATGTGTTCCAGGCGACGAACCGGGCCTTCGACGCGAAGATCGTGCCATCGGATGATCACCTCGCGCCGGACGGCCGCGTCATGGAGGTGCTGTCGGAGCACCAGTGCGAGGGCTGGCTGGAGGGTTATCTGCTCACCGGTAGGCATGGGTTGTTCAACTGCTACGAGGCGTTCATCCACATCGTTGATTCGATGTTCAACCAGCACGCCAAGTGGCTGGAGTCCTGCCGCCAGATCGGCTGGCGCCGTCCGGTCGCCTCACTCAACTACCTGCTGTCCAGCCTGGTGTGGCGGCAGGATCACAACGGCTTTTCCCACCAGGACCCTGGCTTCCTCGACGTGGTGATGAACAAGCGCGCCGAGGTCGTCCGGGTCTACCTGCCGCCGGATGCCAACTGCCTTCTTTCTGTTGCTGATCATTGCCTGCGATCCCGCGACTACGTGAACGTTATTGTCGCGGGCAAGCAGCCGCAGCCCGACTGGCTGCCGATGAACGATGCGGTCATCCATTGCACCCGCGGGGCCGGGATCTGGGAGTGGGCGAGCAACGACGCCCCGGGGGAGCCGGACGTCGTCCTGGCCTGCTGCGGCGATATCCCGACGCTCGAGACCCTCGCCGCCGTCGACCTGCTCCGCCAGCACCTGCCGGAGCTGAAGGTGCGCGTGGTGAACGTCGTTGACTTGACGCGGCTGCAGCCGGAGACCGAGCACCCGCATGGCATGCCGGATGCGGAGTTTGATTCGCTGTTCACCACGTCCCGGCCGGTGATTTTCGCGTTCCATGGGTACCCGAGGCTGATCCACCAGCTGGCCTACCGGCGCCATGGGCACGCGAACCTGCATGTGCGCGGCTACAAGGAGCGGGGCACCACGACCACCCCGTTCGACATGGTCCGGCTCAACGACCTGGACCGCTTCCACCTGGTCATCGACGTCATCGACCGGGTGCCCGGGCTGGCGGGCCGGGCCGGGCACGTCCGCCAGCTCATGACCGACAGCCGGCTCAATGCCGTCGCCTACACCAGAGAGCATGGCGAGGACCTGCCCGAGATCCGCGACTGGGCCTGGCCGTACTGATGCGGGTTCTGGTCGTCAATGCGGGCTCCAGCTCGCTCAAGCTGAGCATCCTGGCCGGCGATGACAGCGTCACCGGCCACGCCGTCCTGCCGGTCAGCCGGGGGGAGTTCGAACCCGGCGCGGTGGCCGACATGCTGGGCCGCTTGGGCGGCGACACCGCCGACGCGGTCGGCCACCGTGTGGTGCACGGCGGCAGGCAGTTCACCGGGCCGGTGCGGCTGGATGCCGCGGTGCGCAAGAAGCTGGACGATCTCGCCAGCCTCGCGCCGCTGCACCAGCCCAAGTCACTGGCGGGCATCGACGCGGTCAGCGCCGTGCTGCCGGACATCCCCGCCGTGGCGTGCTTCGATACCGCCTTTCACGCCGGGATGCCCGCGGCCGCGGCTAGCTACGCGCTCCCGCCGCAATGGCGGAAACGCTGGGAGCTGCGCCGGTACGGCTTTCACGGCCTGTCGCACGCGTACGCGACCCGCCGCGCCGGTGAACTGCTCGGGCGTCTCCCGGGCCGGCTCGTGGTCTGCCATCTGGGGGCCGGGGCGTCGCTGGCCGCCGTCGCCGACGGCCGGTCGGCCGACACCACGATGGGGTTCACCCCGCTGGAGGGCCTGGTGATGGCGACCAGGTCGGGCACGGTCGACCCGGGGCTCGTGCTGTGGCTGGCCGAGCACGCGCACACGCCGCCGGCCGAGCTGGCCGCCACCCTGGAGCACCGTTCGGGGCTGCTGGGGCTGGCCGGGACTGCGGACATGCGCACGGTCCTGGCCCGGGCCGGCCAGGGTGAGGATGCGTCCCGGCTGGCTCTGGAGGTCTACCTGCACCGGCTCCGCGCCGGCATTGCGTCGATGGCCGCCGCCATGAACGGCCTGGAGGCGCTCGTGTTCACCGGCGGCGTGGGCGAGAACTCGGCTGAGGTCCGTGCCCTGGCCGCGGCCGGGCTCGGCTTCCTCGGCGTCGCGGTCGACCAGGCCCGGAACGAAAGCGCGGACGGCGACGCGGACGTCACCGCGCCGGGCTCGGCGGTCCGGGTATTCGTCATCGCCGCCCGCGAGGACCTCGAGATCGCCCGGCAGGTCCGGTCCGTGCTGCGCAGCGGCGGCGCACCGCGGTAAGCGGACCACAATCCATTCCATACGCGGCCGAAGAGCCCAGCACCTCAAGGCCGCCCGTCTGGGCGCATGAGAAGGCCGGCGCCGCTGGCCGGATGGGCTGTGGCCCGCGGGAGCGGGTCAAGCGGCCCAGGTGTCTGTGCGCCCGGCGGGACCGGGGAGCACCTCGGCATCCGGGCTGGTGCGGCAGGCGGCGGGACATTGGTCCATGACTGGCGGATCGGGGCCGGCGCGGCTGCCGCTCCCAGCGCGCGGGGTAGCCGCCTCATACTGTCACGACACGCGTCACAGCAGGTGACATAGGGTCGGAACTGCCCCAGGCTGGACCCGTACATCACGTGGACTCCGAGGCCGAGCGCTCATCGGTCATCCGGGCTGGCGTCCAGCCATGGCCCGGCGGAGAGAAGGAGCTCTTCCTCCGCATTGTCCCTACCCGCATCACCGGACGGCGCATCCGCCGCACCACCAGCTGAAGCGCGCGGGTTCGCAGATTCCCGGATCAGTCCGCGCCGAGCCCGGTAAAGACCCTGCCAGCGGATATACCGCTACCGTGCCCGCCCCGGCGACCTCAGCACAGCTTCCGCAAAAACGGATCCCTCTGCCGGGCCGGCACGAGGCGGACCCTCCCATCAACAGCAAAGACACCGTCTGGGCGGGCGATGACCGGGTTGAGGTCAAGCTCGGCGATTTCGGGAAGGTCGTCAGCCAGCCTGGAGATGCGCAGCAGGGTGTCCCGCAGTGCCGCGAGGTCGGCTGGCGGCATGCCGCGGTGGCCGAGCAACAGGGGCGCCGAACGAATGGACCGGATGAGTTCATCGGCGTCGGTGCCGGTGAGCGGGGCGAGCCGTACCGCGTGGTCGGCAAGCACGTCCGTGGCGACGCCGCTAAGCCCGAAGGTGATCAGCGGGCCGAAGACGGGTTCCTGCGCGACGCCGATGATGACCTCAGTGCCGCCGGTGATCATCGGCTGGATCAGCACCTGGCGCAGGCGGGGGCCGAATTTGCCGGTCAGGAGCTGGTAGGCGCGCCGTATGTCATTTTCGCTGCGCAGGTCGAGCTGCACGGCACCGGCGTCGGTCTTGTGCAGCAGGCCGGGGATGTCGGCCTTCAGCACCACCGGGCCGCCGATGCTGGCGGCGGTACGGACCGCGTCGTCGGTGCTGGTGACGGGCGTGAGGCTGGCGAGCGGAATGTGGTAGCAGGCGAGCAGCCTGGCGGCCTGGTCTGGCGGCAGCCAGCCGCCTTTTGGTGAGCGGCCGAGGTAAGCCCTTGCCAGTACCCGGGCATCATCCGCTGCTACGTCGCTGAATTCGGGAATGTGCCCGGGTGGCCGTGCTCGCCAGGCGCCGTAGGTCGCCGCGCGGGCCAGCGCGTGCGCGGCTGTCTCGGGGTAGGCGTAGGACGGTATGGAGCCTGCCCGGCGGGGCAGCAGGCGGACAGCCTGCGCCTGATCGAGTACGACGGCGGCGAGCGGGACGCTGACGTGTGCGGCGCGGACCGCGGAAACGAGGTCACCGGTGGTGGCGGTCGGCAGCACGATGGCCAGGACCGCGTCAATGCCTTCATCGGCGGCTACCAGCTCCAGGCAGCGGCGGAAGGATGCTTCGGACACCGTGGCTGTGGTGTCCACAGGGTCGTTGACCGAGCCGCCGGATGGTACAAGTCCGTGCAGCCGGCGCCGGGTATCGGTACTCAGCCCGTGGACTACCAGGCCGTATTCCGTACATGCGTCGGCAGCGAGTAGCGCGGTGCTCCCGACGTTGGACACGATCGCGACGCGGGGACCGGCCGGGACTGGCTGGCTGGCCAGCAGCGCGGCGGCATCAAGCAGTTCGCCGAGGTTGCCGGTGGCGATGATGCCGGCCTGCCCGAACAGGGCCTCACGGGTCACCAGCGGTGTGGTGACCGCGGCGGTGCGGAAGGCGGCGGCCTGCTGGCCGGCTTCCGGCCGG
>DASQVO010000057.1:0-12461 GCA_035640715.1 Streptosporangiaceae bacterium | reverse complement strand
GTCAGGTTCGGCATACCGGGCTCGTCCCTGTTCGCCGCGTCGACCACCACCACGTCGACCGGCGCGGTGAACTCCTTCCACGACTCGTTCACCCCGTTCGGCGGCGGCATCGTCCTGTTCAACATGATGCTGGGCGAGGTCGTCCCCGGCGGCGTCGGCGCCGGCCTCTACGGCATGCTGATGCTGGCCGTGCTGACCGTGTTCATCGGCGGCCTGATGGTCGGCCGGACCCCGGAGTACGTCGGCAAGAAGATCCGGCCCACCGAGATGAAGTGGGCCGCCGCTTACATCCTCGCGACACCGGCATCGGCGCTCATCGGCGCCGCACTGTCGCTGGGCTTCAAGACACCGCGCGCGTCGATCCTCAACGCGGGCCCGCACGGCCTCACCGAGATCGTCTACGCGTTCACCTCGATGGCCAACAATAACGGCTCGGCGTTCGCCGGGCTGACCACCGCCACTACCTGGTACAACGTCGTCGGCGGGATCGTGATGCTGATCGCGCGGTTCGCGCCGGAGATCTTCGTACTCGCGCTCGGCGGCTCGCTGGCCAGGCAGCAGCCGGTACCAGCCAGCGCCGGAACCCTGGAGACACACAAGCCGCTGTTCGCCGGGATGCTCATCGGCGTGATCATCATCCTGGTCGGCCTGACCTACTTCCCGGCGCTCGCGCTGGGGCCGTTCGCTGAAGGGCTGCACTGATGTCCCTCAACCCCATAACGAAGAAGCCGAGCGCCTCTCCGGGAACTGGCGGCAGACACACTCCGGCCCCTCGGGGCGGCGCGGCGGCGCAGCCCCACCGGGTCAGCGGTGGGCTGCTCGACCCGAAGATGCTGTGGAAATCCACCCCGGACGCGTTCAGGAAGCTCGACCCGCGCGTCCAGATTCACAATCCGGTCATGTTCGTGGTCGAGATCGGGTCGGCGCTGACCACGTATTCGGCGATCATCCACTCGTCGATATTTGCCTGGACCATCACCGCCTGGCTGTGGCTGACCGTCCTGTTCGCCAATCTGGCCGAAGCGGTGGCCGAGGGCCGGGGCAAGGCCCAGGCCGAGACGCTCCGGCGGACCAAGCAGGAAACCGTCGCGCGCCGTCTCATCAGCTGGGGCCCGGACCAGATAGCCGCCGGGGAAGAAGAAGTACCTGGCGCCCAGCTGCGGGTGGGCGACTTCGTGGTCGTCGAGGCCGGCCAGGTCATCCCGGGCGACGGTGACGTCGTCGAAGGTGTCGCCTCGGTGGACGAGTCGGCCATCACCGGCGAATCCGCGCCGGTCATCCGCGAATCGGGCGGTGACCGCTCGGCGGTGACCGGCGGCACCCGGGTGCTGTCCGACCGCATCGTCGTCAAGATCACCTCCAAGCCCGGCGAGACCTTCATCGACCGGATGATCAGCCTGGTGGAGGGCGCGAAACGGCAGAAGACCCCCAACGAGGTTGCGCTGAACGTGCTGCTCGCCTCGCTGACGCTGATCTTCGTGCTCGCCGTGGTGACCCTGCAGCCGATGGCCTTCTACTCGGGCGCGCCGCAGACGCTCGTCATCCTGGTCGCGCTGATCGTGGCGCTGATCCCGACGACCATCGGCGCCCTGCTGTCCGCGATCGGCATCGCCGGAATGGACCGGCTGGTGCAGCGTAACGTGCTGGCCATGTCCGGCCGGGCCGTCGAGGCAGCCGGCGATGTGAACACGCTCCTGCTGGACAAGACCGGCACGATCACCATCGGCAACCGCGAGGCGACCGAGTTCCTGCCGGTCACCAGCGTGAGCGTGGAGGAACTCGCCGACGCGGCGCAACTGTCCAGCCTGGCCGACGAGACACCCGAGGGCCGCTCGATCGTCGTCCTGGCCAAGCGGGACTTCGGCCTGCGGGAACGCGAACAGGGCGAACTGCCCGGCGCGGAGTTCGTCCCGTTCACCGCACAGACCAGGATGAGCGGCGTGAACCTGGCCGACGGCCGCGAGGTCCGCAAGGGCGCGTCCAGCGCGGTGCGCGAATGGATCCGCCAGTCCGGCGGCACCCCGTCGCCGGAACTCGGCCAGATGGTCGACGGGATCTCCGCCGCCGGCGGCACCCCGCTGGTCGTGGCCGAGCGCGTCAACGGCACCGCCCGTGCCCTTGGGGTCATCCACCTCAAGGACATCATCAAGGAAGGCATCGCCGAACGGTTCGCGGAGATGCGGGCCATGGGCATCCGCACCGTCATGATCACCGGTGACAACCCGCTCACGGCCAAGGCCATCGCCGACGAGTCAGGCGTGGATGACTTCCTCGCCGAGGCCACGCCGGAAGACAAAATGGCCCTGATCAAGAAGGAACAGGCGGGCGGCAAGCTTGTCGCCATGACCGGTGACGGCACCAACGACGCCCCGGCGCTCGCCCAGGCCGACGTCGGCGTGGCCATGAACACCGGCACCATGGCCGCCAAGGAAGCCGGCAACATGGTCGATCTCGACTCCAACCCGACGAAGCTCATCGAGGTCGTCGAGATCGGCAAGCAGATGCTGATCACCCGGGGTGCGCTGACGACGTTCTCGATCGCCAACGACGTCGCGAAGTACTTCGCGATGCTGCCGGCCATGTTCGCCGGTGTTTTCCCGGGGCTGGAAAAGCTCAACATCATGAAGCTGCACAGCCCGCAGTCGGCGATCGCCTCGGCGATCATCTTCAACGCGCTGGTCATCGTCGCGCTGATCCCGCTGGCCCTGCGCGGCGTCCGGTACAGGCCGTCGTCCGCGGCGTCCATGCTCCGCCGCAACCTGTGGATCTACGGCGCCGGCGGCCTGATCATCCCATTCATCTTCATCAAGCTCATCGACCTCATCATGATGAACATTCCTGGATTCAGGTGATAGACGTGAACCGTCTTCCCTCGCTGGTTCGCCAGCACATCGCGGCGCTCCGCGCGCTGCTCGTCTTCACGGTGCTGTGCGGCATCATCTACCCCGTCGTCATGTTCGGGGTCGCCCAGGCCGCCTTCCACAACCAGGCCAACGGCTCGATGGTCAGCTTCAACGGCCATGTCGTCGGCTCCAGCCTGCTGTGCCAGGAGTTCGTGGACGCCAAGGGCAACCCGCTGCCGCAGTACTTCCAGCCACGGCCGTCGAATGCGCTCTCATCGACGTCTCCGGGCCCGGGCACGAGCAAGTACGGATGCGACCCCGGAAATTCCGCCGCGTCCAACCTCGGCCCGAACAACCCGACGCTGCTCAAGGACGTCCAGCAGCGCCGCGCCCAGATCGCCCAGTTCAACGGGGTCAGCCCGGCCAGCGTGCCGCCGGACGCGGTCACCGCATCCGGGTCAGGCCTGGACCCCGACATCTCCCCGCAGTACGCGTACCTCCAGGTGAACCGCGTCGCCGCGGCGCGGAACCTGAGCCCGGCCGTCGTCCAGCAACTGGTCACGAACCACGTCCAGGGCCGGACCATCGGATTCCTCGGCGAGCCCCGGGTGAACGTGCTCACCCTCAACATCGCGCTCGACAAGCTGTCGGGTCACTGAAACAGGAGGACACGATGACAGTGGCGCGTGGCGGGCCCGGGCTGCCTGGGCCGGCCACGCGTCTTTCAGTGGCCGAGGCGGCGGGCAGCGGTGCGGCCGCAGCTGCCGCGGTTGCCCGGGTACTGCTCGTCGAGGACGAGCCGGGCTTGCTCCGGGCTCTCCTCATCAACCTGCGCGTACGCCAGTACGAGGTCGTCACCGCCAGCGCCGGACGTGAGGCCCTTGCCGCAGCCGCCAAGCGGCCACCGGACGCGGTCATCCTCGACCTCGGCCTCCCGGATATCGACGGCACCGAGGTCATCGCCGAACTGCGCCAGTGGTCCAGGGCACCCATCATCGTGCTGTCCGGCCGGGCCAGCTCCGGCGACAAGATCGGCGCCCTGGACGTGGGGGCCGACGACTACGTCACCAAGCCGTTCTCGATGGCGGAACTGCTGGCCCGGCTCCGCGCCGTACTCCGCCGCGACGATTCGCACGCACACGGCCCCGCGGTGGCCATCATCGGCCACTGCGTCATCGACCTCGCGGCTCACACCGTGACCCGGCGGCCCGCTCAGGGTGACCAGGCCGGGGACGCCGGGCAGGCCGGGGACGCCGGGCAGGCCGGAAGTGAGGCGGACGGGCCCCTGGCCGGGGAGACGGTCCGGCTCACCCCGACCGAGTGGCGGATCCTGGAGGCCCTCGTCCGCCGTCCGGGCCAGCTAGTCGGCTCTCGGCAGATGCTCACCGAGATATGGGGACCTGGATATGACCATCGCACCAACTACCTTCGCTTCCACATGGCCAAGCTGCGCAGCAAGCTGGAGGACGATCCGGCCCGGCCGCGGCATCTGCTCACCGAGCCGGGAATGGGCTACCGGTACCAGCCGTGAGCGGCGGCACGGCGGGCGCCCGTACGCGGCGGCGCTCGCGGTCACTGCTTTCCCATCCCCACCCGCGGCGCATCCGTGAATAGCCTTTCCGGGATGCGGCATCACCACGTACGCTGACGCGCTTCAATAGAGGCAGACGGCCCCGCCGCGGGGCCTCGTCGGCGTGCGCTGCACGATGCGCTGGAAGAGAGGGCACGCGCCGCACATGGCTAGCCAGCAACCGAATACCCCTGAGCGGGGGCACTTGCGGATCTACCTCGGCGCCGCCGCGGGAGTCGGCAAGACGTTCGCCATGCTCGGCGAGGGCCACCGCAGGGCCGACCGTGGCGCCGATGTGGTCGTCGCCTTCGCCGAGACGCACGGGCGCCAGCACACCGCGGCGCTGCTCGAGGGCCTCGAGGTCATCCCGCGCGCCAAGATTTCCTACCGCGGCTCGACGTTCGAGGAGATGGACCTCGACGCTGTGCTCGCCCGCCGGCCGCAGATCGCACTGGTCGACGAGTTCGCGCACACCAATGTCCCGGGGTCGCGCAACGCCAAGCGGTGGCAGGACGTCGAGGAACTGCTTGATGCGGGCATCGATGTGATCTCCGACGTCAACATCCAGCACCTCGAGTCCCTCAACGACGTCGTCGAGAAGATCACCGGCGTGCCGCAGCGGGAGACCGTTCCTGACGCGGTCGTGCGGGCCGCCGACCAGGTTGAGCTGGTCGACATGACACCCGAGGCGTTGCGCCGCCGGATGGCGCACGGGAACATCTACCCGCCGGAGAAGATCGACGCGGCGCTGACCAACTACTTCCGGACCGGGAACCTGACCGCGCTCCGTGAGCTCGCCCTGCTCTGGCTCGCGGACAAGGTGGACGAGGGCCTTCAGGCCTACCGGGCCGCTCATGGCATCCGCAGCACCTGGGAGGCCAGGGAACGCGTGGTCGTCGCGCTCACTGGGGGCCCGGAAGGCGACACGCTGATCAGGCGCGCGGCGCGGATCGCCGCCCGGTCGGCCGGCGGCGACCTGCTCGCTGTGCACGTCGCCCGGTCCGACGGCCTGACCGGTGCTAGTCCTGCAGCGCTGGCCAGGCAGCGCCGCCTCGTCGAGTCGCTCGGCGGCACCTACCACCAAGTCGTGGGTGACGACATTCCCGACGCCCTGCTCACCTTCGCCCGCTCGGAGAACGCCACCCAGCTGGTGCTGGGCGCCAGCCGCCGGTCCTGGCTGTCCGCGACGTTCACTGGCCCGGGTATCGGTTTCCGGACCATCCGCGGCTCCGGCGACATCGACGTGCACATCGTTACCCACAAGGAGATGGGCCGTGGCCGGGGGCTGCCCCGGGTCGGCGGCGGCCTCGGCCTGCGCCGCCGCATCGCCGGCTATGTGCTGGCGGCCGTGCTCGCTCCGCTGCTCACCCTGATGCTCACGAACCTGCGCGGCCAGCTCAACCTGACCAGCGACATGCTCACGTTCCTCATGGGTGTCGTCGTCGTCGCGCTCGTCGGCGGCTTCATCCCCGCGCTGTGCGAGGCAATCGCCGGGTCGCTGCTGCTCAACTATTTCTTTGTCCCGCCCCTGTACCGGCTTACGATCGCCGAGACGAACAACGTGCTCGCCATCATCGTCTTCGTCATCGTGGCAGTGCTCGTCAGCTCGGTGGTGGACACAGCGGCGCGCCGTACCAAACAGGCCGCCCGCGCAAGCGCCGAATCGGAGCTGCTCGTCACCACCGCGGGCAGCGTGCTGCGCGGCCAGCAGGCGCTGCCCGCCCTGCTGGAGCAGGTGCGCGAGTCGTTCGGCATGCGGTCGGTGAGCCTGCTGGAGTGTGTCACGGCCGAGTGCGCCGAACCAAGCCAGCCAACCCGGGCCGAGTCGTCCCGGGCCAGCCGGGTACGGGGCTCTGGCGCCGGGTGGACGGCCGTGGCGACGGCCGGCGATGAGCCGGCAATGATGCCCGGGGAAGCGGACGTGGAGGTGCCGGTCACCGACACCCTGTCGCTGGCATTGCGCGGCCGCCCGCTGCCCGCGGCCGACCGGCGGGTACTGGGGGCGTTCGCCGCATACGCCGCGGCGGCGCTGGAGCAGCTCCGGCTCACCGCCGAGGCGGAAGCGGCCAAGCCGATCGCCGAGGCCGACCGGATGCGCACCGCGCTGCTCACCGCCGTCAGCCACGACCTGCGCACCCCGCTGGCCTCGGCGAAGGCGGCCGTCACGAGCCTGCGGTCCCCGGACATCCGCTGGGGCGCCGCCGACCGGGATGAGCTGCTCGCCACGGCCGATGAGTCGCTGGACCGGCTGGCGCGCCTCGTCAACAACCTGCTCGACATGAGCAGGCTCCAGGCGGGCGCGCTGTCGCTGTTCCCGCGCCCGGTCGGCGTGGACGAGATCGTCGCGCGATGCCTCGACGATCTGGGGCCGCGCAGCCGGGCCGTCGTCGTCGACATACCGGAGGCGCTGCCCGAGGTGCGCGTGGACCCCGCGATCCTGGAGCGCGTCATCGTGAACCTGACCGAGAACGCGCTGCGCTACTCGCCGCCCGGCAAGCCGCCGCTGCTCACCGCGAGCGCGCTCGGGGACCGGGTTGAGCTCAGGGTGATCGACCGGGGACCGGGGATACCCGAGAAGGAACGGGACCGGATGTTCGTCCCCTTCCAGCGGCTCGGCGATACCGACAACACCACCGGGGTCGGCCTCGGCCTCGCGCTCTCCCGGGGCTTCACCGAGGCGATGGGCGGCACGCTTACCGCGGAGGACACGCCCGGCGGCGGTCTCACCATGGTGGTGTCGCTGCCGGCCGCCGCGCGGCCAGCCGATCCGGACAGCTACGAGCCCGGGCGCCGGGAGCGTGGCGCCGGCACCTGGGCCGCCGACGTTGCGGGCACCTACCCGGAGCCCCAGGCCGCGGGGACAGCCGACGCAGAGCCGGGCGGTACGGCGCGATGACGCGGGTCCTCGTCGTCGACGATGAGCCGCAGATCCTGCGGGCGCTCCGGATCAACCTGCGGGTCCGGCAGTATGAGGTGCACACCGCCGCCTCGGGCACCGAGGCACTGGAGGTTGCCGGGCACCACCCGCCGGACCTCGTCATCCTCGACCTGGGACTGCCGGACCTGGAGGGTGTTGAGGTCATCCAGGGACTGCGTGGCTGGACCAGCGCGCCCATCGTCGTCCTCTCGGGGCGGGCCGGCAGCGCCGATAAGGTCGAGGCACTCGACGCGGGCGCCGACGACTACGTGACCAAACCGTTCTCCATGGACGAACTGCTGGCGCGCATGCGCGCCGCTGTGCGGCGCTCCGGCGCCGCCGAAGAGCAGGCGAGCATCCGGCTCGGCGACCTCATCGTCGACCTGGCCGCCAAGCGGGTCGAGCGGCAGGCACCGGTGACCGCGGGCTCGCCCGCTGCGGCCACCTCCACGGCCGGCTCCGGCGGCGCGCCGGAGTCCGGCGCCGGCATCCGGCTCACCCCGACCGAATGGCACCTGCTGGAGGTGCTGCTCCGCCATCCCGGCAAGCTGATGAGCCAGCAGCAGCTCCTGAGGGAGGTCTGGGGACCCGGATACGCCAACGCCACCGGGAACCTCCGCCTCTACATGGCCCAGCTCCGCCGCAAGCTGGAACCCGACCCGGCGCGCCCGCGCTGGCTGATCACCGAGCCGGGCATGGGCTACCGTTACCAGCCCGGCCCCGAGGACGACCGCCCGGCCAGCGGATAGCCCGCCTCGGGAGAGCGTGAAGCCCACGAACACGCCGACGGCGAACAATGGCACCAGCGCCTGCGTGTTGCCCTGCACGGCGACCAGCAGCGCCGCGGCCGCCAGTGCCAGAACCATCACTCCGTAGCGGTGCACTTGGCGTTCGGCCCGCAGGTGGAACAGGTGCGGCAAGTAGTTGTCCTTGGATACCGCCGCCGCCGGGAAACGCCTCGATGACCTGGCGGTAGGAGATCACCAGCACGGCGAGCAGGACCACGATCGCGATCGTGATGGGCAGCGCGTACCGCAGCCCGGCCGTGCCGGCCGCGACGAGGACGATCAGGATCGCCTCGGGCCCGTAGGCCACCGAGGACAGGGCATCCAGCGACAGCGCGGCGATGCCCTCCAGGGCGGTCAGCCGGTGCTTTTCCTCTTCTGCGCTCGCGGCCCGGACCGCCGCCGTCGCATCACTCGTCGTCATCAAGCACATACAAGCACGCCGGCGCGGTTACCGTGCGCGCGGCCCTTATACCGGGAAATCCTCATGCCGCGATCACTGACAGCGCCCAGGAAACTGCGCACAAGGACAATTACCGCGCAAAGAGCGCTTTCCTGAAAGCAGGCAGTGGCCGGGCCCGCCGATTATCGCTACCAGGTACTAGACTTGCGACCTTACCCTTCCGGAACCTGCACGGAACCGGCCGAATCCTCAGGACAGCCACAGGACTGTCATATAGATCCGCGAAACCGAACATAGCTGGCAACGGAACCGCCCGATAAGCACAAGTATTGACATTTCAGGTTTGACGTCACAGCGAAACTGGGAAGAGAATGTCGCATTCGCCGCGACGCCTCGCTTTGTAGCCCACTGGTATTGGGGGGAACCGCAGCCCGGGCGGGCACGTCCTATTGCCGGAAGACGCGCGTCAGGCCGCACGGGGACGACCGCAAGGCGAGGCACCGATCACGCGGCAGACGCGGCGCACGACGTCGACGCAGGCACGCGGCCAGCCCGACGTTCTCGCAGCACGACGAGAGGAACCCGGGGAAGCAGTCATGATCAGCGAGCGTGACAGCGACGGCCCGAACGCGCCGGCCGGGCACATCGAGCCCATTACGCGGAACGGCCGCGGCCGGCCGACCATGAAAGACGTGGCGTCACGGGCCGGGGTGGCGCTCAAGACGGTATCCCGGGTTGTCAACGACGAGCCCGGCGTGACGCCGGAAACGGCGAGCCGTGTGCGTAACGCGATCAGCGAGCTTGGCTTCAGGCGCAACGACAGTGCCCGGCTGCTGCGTAAGGGCCAGACCGCCTCCATCGGGCTGATCATGGAGGACATCGGCGACCCGTTCTACTCCGCGCTCTCCCGTGCCGTGGAAGAGGTGGCACGCTTGAACGGCTCACTGCTGTTCACCGGGTCAAGCGACGAGGATCCGCAGCGCGAGCAGGAACTCGTCCTCGCGCTGTGCGCGCGCCGGGTCGACGGCCTGATCGTCATTCCCGCATCGGGTGACCACCGGTACCTGCTGCCAGAAATCGCCGCCGGTGTCGTGCCGGTGTTCGTGGACCGGCCGGCCGGGCTGATCGAGTCGGACGCGGTGCTCGCCGACAACGTCGGCGGCACCCGGGCGGGCGTGGCGCACCTGATCAGCCAGGGGCACCGCAGGATCGGGTTCATCGGTGACGACCCGAACATCTACACCGCGGTCCAGCGCCGCCAGGGGTACGTGAAGGCGATGGCCGACGCGGGCATCGAGGTCCAGGATTCGTGGGTGTCCATGGCCAAGCCCGGGCAGCCGGTCATCAGGGATACGCTCAGCCGGATGCTGGCCGGGCCTTCGCCGGTCACGGCCATCTTCTGCGGCAATAACCGGATCACCGTGCTGGCCCTGCGCGAGATCGCCACGGCGGGCTGGCGGCTCGCGCTCGTCGGATTCGATGATTTCGAGCTTGCCGACCTGCTCAGCCCCGGTGTCACCGTCGTCGCGCAGGACCCGGCGGAGATGGGCCGCAGGGCGGCCGAACTGCTCTACGGGCGGCTAGCCGGCGACCACAGTCCGACCCAGCGTATCGAGCTCGCAACCCGGCTCATCATGCGCGGGTCGGGCGAGATCCCGCCAGCCTGACCGCTACGCAGACGAACGGGCGCCGGGGCAGTATTCACTCCCCGCCTACGTGGGCTACCCCATCGCGGCGATGATGCCGATCACGATCGCGACGCATACGACGACGACCGCAATGATGACCGCCCGGTTGGCCGGCGCGCGCCTCCCGGACACCACCTCATCGTCGGACCGCTGCGCGAAGGCGCGGAAGCTCGCGGTGCTTCCGCTCGGATCATTGTCTGTCTCCGGCATGCGCGCCACTCTAGCTGGTCATGACCTTGCCGCAGGCGGGGAAGAGGTCAATTCCCGCTAACTTTCGCGATGCCACGCCAACACGGCAGCGGCCTGTGACGCAACTCTTGGGCCCGGCGGGCTCGAAGTTCACGTGTTCGCATATTCCTGTTGACCTGGTGATATGCCTGATACGCTCCCCTTGGCGACGGAGGCACGGGAGACTGCGGGCACGCGGAGCGTCCGGCGCCGACTCAGGTTGAGCTGGCGCAGCCGCCGGATCCCGTTATCCGGATCCTGGGTGCTGCATGAACGCGAGGAGCAGTCGTGGGAAGAGCGCCCGGGAGACGCCGGCTGAGCGCACCCCGGAGACGCTGGCTGAGCACAGCACCGAGAAGACGCCAGCTGACCGTGGCCGCCGTCGCGGTCATCGTCGCCGCGTTCGGCGTGGCCGGTTTCGCTGCCGCGCGCTTGGCGCCCGGGCACCCTGAGGCCACGCGCCTCCCGAGCGGGTCAGCGCCGTTGTCCTCCGCCACCGTACGGATGTCCCGCCCGGTGGCCGGCGTGCTGGACTCGGTCATGACCACTTCACGGCCGGGCACGTCACCGGCGGCCGGGCGGTTCAATGCCGGGGCCGCGCACTCGCCGCAGCTTCTTCATCAGCTGTCCAGCCCGCTCGACGGGACCGGCCGCATCAGCCGGGCAGGCACGAGCGCCGCGCCGGAAAGGCACGCCGTTGCCTCACCCGCCGTCACCACAGGCGGCAAGTCGGGTGCGCTGCTGCAGGGCGTCGACGTGGCCGCCTTCCAGCATCCGAAGTCCAGCCAGTATCCGAACGGCGCCCCCATCGACTGGACGCAGGTCGCTGGCGCAGGCTATAAATTCGCGGCGATCAAGGCCACCGAGGGGAACTACTACACCAACCCCTACTACGCCTCTGACATGGCGGCAGCTATGGCCGCTGGCCTGTATGTGGCCGGCTACCACTTCGCCATCCCGAACGTCGGCACCGCCGTCGGCCAGGCTGACTATGCGATGCAGAACGCCGGTTACGGCACCCCCAGCGGCCCCACCCTGCCACTGGAGTTGGACATCGAGTATGGCCCGAGCAGCGACCACACCAACGAGTGCTACGGCCTCACGCCAAGCCAGATGGTGTCCTGGATCAGCGCGTTCGACAGCGAGGTGCAGCGCCTGACCGGCCAACTGCCGATCATCTACACGACGGCCGACTGGTGGGACACCTGCACAGGCGACAGCACAGCGTTCAGCTCGGACCCGCTATGGGTCGCCGCCTACTCGGTCTCCAGCCCGCCGTTGCCGGCCGGCTGGCCAGGCTGGACGCTCTGGCAGTACACCAGCGCCGGAACGGTTCCCGGCATCGCCACCACGGGTGAGGTGGACATCAGCTACGTCAACGCCAACCCGGGCACCCTGCAAAACACCATCGGCAGCGCCGTCTCCAAGTGAACTCGCTCAGCGCGCTGGCCGGGCATTCCCGCTAACTTTCGCGATGCCGCGCTGGCACGGTAGCGGCCCCGTGACGCAGCCACCCTGGGCCCGGCGGGCCCAGGGTTAACATTTGCGTTTTTGTGTACAGACGTGGCGATATGCCTGATACGCTCCCCGCGGCGACGATGGCAGGGGGACTGCGGGCACGCGGAGCATACGGCGCCGACTCAGGTTGAGCTGGCGCAGCCGCCGGATCCCGTTGCCCGGATCCTGGGTGCTGCATGAACGCGAGGAGCAGTCGTGGGAAGAGCGCCCGGGAGACGCCGGCTGAGCGCACCCCGGAGAGGTCGGCTGAGCACAGCACCTGGGAGAGGTTGGCTGGGCACAGCACCCGGGAGACGCAGGCTGAGCACGGCATCTGGGAGACGCCAGCTGGCCGTGGCCGCCGTCGCGGTCATCGTCGCCGCGTCCGGTCTCACAGCGCTTGTGCAGTTCACAGGGCTCACGGGGGCACGGCCGGCTGCCGCTCATTCCGGGTCCGCTCATTCCGGCGCGGGGCAGGCTGCCGACGCCAGCGCGGCCAGCCCGGCCACGATGCAGGCCGCAGGATGGCC
>DASQVO010000056.1:0-11276 GCA_035640715.1 Streptosporangiaceae bacterium | reverse complement strand
GCACGATCAGGTCACAGGTCACGTTGGCCGCGGCGGCGGCCGGGGCCGTCGCCGCCGGGCCTGCCGCGGTGGACGCCCCGCTGGCGGCAGGTGCGCTGGCCGTCCCGCCAGCGGCCGAGGTGACGGTCACGCCGGCGGCCTGCTGCTCGATCACTGTGGCGGGCGTGCCGCTGTTGACGGCGAGGATTACCCCCAAGGTCAGGCCCAGTGCCATCGGGATGGCGAGGGGAGCCGCATGCCGCGCCGGGCGGCTGTTCCGGTGGCGGCGCCGTGCGGATCGATGCCCGGTGAGCATGCAATTCACCTCCATGCGCATCGTAAAGTTCCCGGGCCAACACCATAGACCAATCCGTTACGAAAATTCGCCAAATCGGTAGATTGACGTTATGTCCAGTTTTGACCGGATCTCGTACACATGGCATGGTCGATATCTCGCCAGCTCATCACATCCCGGATGGCGGCGCCGGATCGATCATTGAGATCAGGCCGAGATCGGCACATAAACAATCGGGGGGCAGCTGGAGTTACCGGAACGAGATGCCAGAGAAGACCCTGAATCAGCGGGCTGCCGCGGCCTTTGCCGCCCAGCGCCGCGGGACTGTGCTCTGCCGGCGCCCGCAGGCGCTCCCGCCCCGGCAGGCACCGGACTCCCCCGGTCCCCGGTGGCGCCGGCGCCACCGGGCGCCCGCGAACCGCCGAAGGCGCCGGCGGCGCACCGGGATGGCAGGGCGCGGAATTTTCCTGACCAGAATCTTAGATCCGCCGCCGGCGCGGCACGCGCCCGGACGCGGCATCGCGATTACCCTATTCCCATGCTGCGGGTCACTGGCCCGGGCATTCGGGCTGCCATCTTTCGTTCGTCATGTTAAAAACACAAAGTGGCCGGTCACGGAAAAGACCTATGGTGTGTAACGCGCCCGGCGCGGGACAGCAGGCTAATGGCGCACAATGAGCCGCCCGCCGTGATGGCGGCAGTACTGAGACGCAGTACTGAGACGCTGTATTGGCTTTCCGGGATTCGCGGCACTCAGCCGGCAGCCGCCCGGGCCGGCGCGTGAGTGACCGCGCGCGCCGGGGCTCAGGCGGCGCGAACGTACCACGCCGCGACGCGTGTGGCGCTGCGGGAACAACGCGGCGCTGTCAGCCGTTTTGGACCTCGGGACGCTGGTGCAGCGAGCACGTGGGCGGCTCCCGCTGTCCGGCCCGGGAAGGTCTCCGGGGGTCCGCGAAACGCCCGCCGGCCCCGCAGCCCAGCGCTGCCGCCACCCGCGATGCCAGGTACGGGCTGACAAGCCATGGAGGTTGTTCGCGATGCGAAAAAAATGGCCGCTGCACTCCTGGCGACGTTATAGCCTGTGCACAGCGCGCCAGTACTGACCTGGCGCAGCAGCCCGCCAGGCACCTGTTCTCTCAGACAGTCACATCGGCCCGCACGCCGCAGGGCGGCCCTTTGCCGTATCCCCGCCGCCGGGCCGTGGAACTGAGTCAGAACCGTTACTGAGTTTTAACGTCAGTGTTTTACGTCACTCAGCTTTGATGAACGGAGCAAGGAGAGGGCGCCGTGTCGCAATCGGATTGGTTCCGCCGCTTGGCATCCGCGCTGACGGGCAGAGGCCCCGGCCACTCGCGGACGAGCAGATCCGTGGTGGTGACGGCCGCCAGCGCAGTCCTCGTCGTCATCGCGGGCGTCGCCATCCTGGTCGCCGGGCCGGGCAAGGCCGCCAAGACCACGGTGCGGACGACCCCGGTCGCGGAGTCGGCCCAGGGCAAAGGACCGGCCCGCACCCCGGCGCACAAGCCCGCGCCGGCCCTGCAGGTGGTTTCCGTAACACCGGCCGCCGGCACCAGCGGCGTGGACGGGACCAGCCCAGTCCGGGTGAAGTTCTCGGCCCCGCTGGCAGCCAGTTCGCCGATGCCTACCCTGTCCCCGTCCATCGCCGGCACATGGAAGCGCGAAGGCGATTCCGCGGTGTTTACCCCGGCGTCCGGGTTCCTCGGCAACACCAATGTCACCGTCAGCATCCCCGGCGGAACCTCGGGCGCCCGGTCGGCTGCCGGGGCGAGCGCGGGCACAGGCGGCCTGCTGGCCGCCTCCGTTAGCCGGAGCTTCACCACGGCGCCGTTCTCCACGCTCCGCCTGCAGCAGCTCCTCGCCCAGCTCGGTTACCTGCCACTCACCTGGACGCCAGCCGGTGCCGCCATCCAGCCAGCGGACACGGCGGCCCAGCTCGCCGCCGCCTACAGCCCGCCGTCCGGCAGCTTCAGCTGGCAGAGCGGCTACCCGTCCGAGCTGCACAGCTTCTGGCAGGAAGGCTCGGCCAACCTCATTGACACCGGCGCGATCAGGGCCTTCGAATCCGAGCAGGGCCTGACGATGGACGGCGTGGCGGGGCCGTCGGTATGGTCCGCGCTGCTGAAGGCGGTCGCGGCCGGCCAGCGCAACACGAACGGCTACAGCTACGCCCTGGCCAGCAAGGCCAGCCCCGAGACGCTGACGATCTGGCACGATGGCCGCCAGGTTTTCCACAACCTTGCCAACACGGGGATCCCGGTTGCGCCGACCGCTGACGGCACCTTCCCGGTCTATGAGCGGCTCCGCAGCCAGATCATGCAGGGCACCAACCCTGACGGGAGCCATTACGCCGACCCCGTTCAGTACGTTGCCTACTTCAACGGCGGCGATGCGGTCCACTACTTCCCGCGTGCTTCCTTCGGCTGGCCGCAGAGCCTCGGCTGCGTCGAGCTTCCGCTCGGGCCCGCCGCGGTCGCATGGCCATACCTGACCTACGGGACCCTCGTAACCGTCACGGGGTAGCGGGACGCGGGATAGCCAGCCGGAGGGCGAAACCACCGCATGGCCTGATCGCCGCCGCGGTTGCAGCACCGCTGCTGCCACGGCCCGGTCAGTGAGCCGGCGCATGCTCGGCCGCGCCGGGCCCGGCCACCTCATCGGGCTGGACCGGCGCGCTGAGCGTCGCGGCCAGCGCCGCCGCGAAGAGGCTGGCCGGTGCCAGGCGGGCCACCCGCGCGGCGTCGGTGAAGGTGTCCACGTCGGCGAGCTTCGGTGCCAGGTGGACGCGCAGCCCGGCCTGGACGAGCCTCTCGAGCTGCACCCGGCCGGTAACCGGCTCCGACATCGGGACGCCGAGCATGAGGCCGGGATCAGGCCTGCGCAGGCCCAGCATCCAGAAGCCGCCGTCCTCAGCGGCGCCGAAGGCGGCGTCTGCCTCGGCACGCGCGAGCGGCGCGGCCGCCTCCTCAAGGAGGCCCGGTGTCACCTGCGGAGTGTCCATGCCGATCAGCACGGTGGGAACCGGCAGACCGGAGTACGTGTCCCACATCGCCGCGGTGATGCGCTCGTCGAGGTCCTCACCGCGCTGGGCGATGACCTCGAAGCCGTCGCCGAGCCACCCGCCGGGCTCACCGGCCAGGGCAAGCACGCGCCGCACCACCCTGGTGCTGCGCACCGCGTCGAGGGTGTCGGCAAGCGCCGCCTCAGCCAGCCAAGCCGCCTCGGCCGGGCTGAACGGTGGCGTGAGCCTGGTCTTCACCTGCCCGGGCACCGGCGCCTTGGCGATGACCAGAACCTGCGCCGCGAGATCGGTCATGACACCAGTACCTTGCTCATGTCCCGCACGGTCCGCATGGTGCCGCCGACGCTCCCGGTAACCTTCGATTTCCCCGTCCGCGGGTAATACGGCACGTCGGCCTCGCAGATCCGCCAGCCGGCCTCCGCCGCCCGGACGACCGTCTCGAGCGGGTAACCGAAGCGGCGGTCACAGATCGGCAGGCTCAGCAGCGCCGCGCGGCGCGCCGCCCGCATCGGGCCGATATCCCGGATGCGGACACCGGCCCGGCGGCGCAGCGCCGACGCGAGAACCATGTTCCCGGCGCGCGCATGGACCGGCCAGGCGCCGGCGCTGCTCGGGCAGCGCCGCCCGAGCGCCAGATCGGCGGAGCCATCCAGCACGGGACCGGACACGGCGGGCAGATCCGCCGGGTCCAGCGAGCCGTCAGCGTCCATGACGCATACGACCTCGTTCTTCGCAGCGGTGAGCCCACCATGGCAGGCCGCGCCGTATCCCCGCTGCTCCACGGGGACCACGGTGGCTCCATGGTCCGCGGCGATCCTCGCGGAGCCATCGGTGGAACCGTTGTCAGCCACGATCGGCCGGTAGCCGGGCGGCATTCTTGACAGCAGCCAGGGAAGAGCGCCCGCCTCGTTGAGGCATGGCAGCACGACGTCGATCTCCATGGCGGCGACAGTACTTATACGCAGCCCGGCAAAACGGGCATATGGGCTTACGAAGCTGTGACGGCATCCCAGGTCACTGGTCCGGGCATCCCATCAACCCTTACAGACCTGTGACAAGCCGCGCGGAGCGAGCCACCCCGCCGGGGACGGCGTGCTTGGCTCCTCTTATGCGGGTGCTCGTAACCGGTGCGGCCGGGTTCATCGGATCACATGTCCTCGAGGCCGTACGCGAGCTCGGTCATGAGGTACGCGGCTTCGACTCGCTGACGCCTGCCGTCCACGACGGCATGCCCGGCTACATACCCGATGACATCGACATGGTTATCGGCGATGTCCGGGACGCCGGCGCGGTAAGCCGGGCGCTCGCCGACGTGGACGTGGTGTGCCATCAGGCGGCACTTGTCGGGCTGGGTGCCCGCCTGTCGGACCTTCCCGCCTACGCCGACGTCAACGTCACCGGCACAGCGACGCTGCTCGACGCCATGGGCCGGGCAGGCGTTCAGCGGCTGGCCCTCGCCTCTTCCATGGTGGTCTACGGGGAGGGCGCTTATGACTGCGCGGCGCACGGCCGTGTCCGCCCGGCCCCCCGGCACAGGGACGACCTGCTGGCCGGCCAGTTCGAGCCGCGCTGCCCGCACTGCGGGCAGGCCCTGGCAACCGCGACGGTCACGGAGGATGCCCCACTGGACCCCCGCAACGCGTACGCCGCGAGCAAGGTCGCGCAGGAGCACCTGGCCGCCACGTGGGCCCGGCTGACCGGCGGCACCTCGATCGCCCTCCGCTACCACAACGTGTACGGCCCGAGGATGCCGCGGGACACCCCGTACTCCGGCGTAGCGGCGATCTTCCGCTCCGCGCTGGAGAACGGCGTCCCGCCGAGGGTCTTCGAGGACGGCGGCCAGCAGCGTGATTTCGTGCACGTATCCGATGTCGCCACCGCCAACCTGCTCGCGATCGCGGCAACGCAGGACGCGGAGCCGGGCAGCGCACGCAGCTACAACGTCGCAAGCGGCCAGCCCCACACGGTCGGCGAGATGGCAGCGGCGCTGGCAGCTGAGCTCGGCGGCCATCTCAGGCCGGAAGTCACCGGGGAATTCAGGCTCGGCGATGTCCGGCATATCGTGGCTTCCCCGGCCGCCGCCAGGCAAGGCCTGGGCTTCCGCGCGCAGACCGGGTTCTGTGAGGGCATCACGGAGTTCGCGAAGGCTCCGCTGCGCGAGACCGCCCGCACGCCGGCCGTCCGCGTCTAGCGATGCGCGTGGCGGCTAACATCTCGCTATGAGATCTTGAACATCCTGGAGGGCACCGAGGGTGTTCAGCCCGGACGAGGTCCCTAACCGGCGGCCGGGACGGCCCGCGCCCGGCGGGGAGCGGGGCGGGACACGGCTGGGACGGCGGGCCGGGCCAGCGGCAGCCGGATGACGAACTGGCAGCCGGGCCCGGCGTTGCGCACGCCGATCTGGCCCGCATGCGCCTCGACGATGCCGCGGGCGATGCTGAGCCCCAGCCCGGCACCCTCCTGCGGCCCTGGCGTACGGGCCGACTCGCCGCGGAATGCCACGTCGAAGACGCGCGGCAGATCCTGCGGCGGGATGCCGCCGCAGGCGTCCGACACGCTGAAGCGTGCCATTCCCCGCTGGACATCGCCGAGGACCTCGACCGTCCCGTCGGAGGGAGTGTGCCGGATGGCGTTGATGGCGAGGTTACGCAGCGCGCGCCCGAACTCGGCCGAATCGACGTAGACCGGCATGCCGCGTACCGCGGACCCAGCCAGCCGGACGCCCTTGGCCCGCGCGACCGGCTCCGCGCTGGCGAGGACCTCGGCAATCAGATCGTCGAGCCCGACGAGGCGGCGGGACAGCCGCAGCGCGCCCGCGTGAATGCGGGAAAGCTCGAACAGGTCGTCGATCATGGCGGAGAGGCGGTCGACCTCACGCCGTATCTGCGTGTGATAGGTGCTGACCGTCCTCGGATCCACGACGACCTGGTCTTCCAGCGCCTCGGCCATCGCCCGCAGCCCGGCGAGCGGGGTACGCAGATCATGGCTCACCCACGCGACCAGCTCGCGCCGGCTCGACTCCAGCGCGCGCTCACGCGAGTGGGCCTGGGCCAGGCGTTCATGGGCGGCCACGAGCCCGTCGGACAGGCCGGCCAGCTCCGCGGGCAGCGTCGCGACCGGCGGAATGTACAGGCCGCTGTCGCCGACCTTCTGCACCGAGGTCAGGAGCAGCTTGCTTGAGGCGGTGAGCTTGCGGCCGATCACCAGGGCCACCGTGAATCCGGCCAGGCCGGCGATGAACAGCAGCTCCAGCATGACCTCGCGGTCCTGGGCATTGCCCACCATGATGTAGGTGATACCGCCGACGCCGAGCAGGGAAGTGAGCACCGTCACGCCCGAGATCAGCGTGAGCATCGTGCGGATGGAACGGCCCGTGAGCATACGCAGCGCGCACAGCCCGATCACGGTCGTCACCACGGCGATCACGGCAATGGTCTCCGAGACCTTGGCCAGGTCGGACCACTGAACGCCAGGCATTGGCCCCGCCATGGGCACGGCGGGCACGGACAAGGCCATCACACTGCCTCCGGCTCGTAGCGGTAGCCGACGCCCCAGACCGTCACGATCCGGCGCGGCAGCGTCGGGTCCGATTCGAGCTTCTCGCGCAGCCTGCGGACGTGCACGGTCACCGTTGACGTGTCACCGAACGTCCAGCTCCACACCTGGTGCAGGAGCTGCTCGCGGGTGAAAGCCTTGCGCGGGTGCTGCATGAGGAACACCAGCAGGTCATATTCACGGGAGGTGAGCGACACCAGCGAGCCGCCGGCCCTGACCTCGTGTGCGGTGAGGTCAATCATGAGGTCGCCATCGGCGATGACGCCCTCCGGATGCCTGTCCGGCAGGCCGGTTCCTCTCGCGCGGCGCAGCACGGATCGCACCCGCAGCGCCAGCTCACGGGGGCTGAACGGCTTCGTCACGTAGTCGTCGGCACCCGTCTCGAAACCCGCCAGGCGGTCGGTCTCGTCGCCGAGCGCGGTCAGCATGACCACCGGGATCGGCCACCGGGCCCGTAGCTGACGGCAGACCTCCAGGCCGTCGATGCCGGGCAGCATAAGGTCGAGAACGACGAGGTCGGGCGGCTCTTCCGCGACCCTGCGGAGCGCCTCGTGCCCGTCGCGCACGCACTCGACGCGGTGACCGTCACGGACCAGGTATCGTCCGACGACGTCCGCGACGGTCGGGTCGTCGTCGACGACCACGATCCGGCCTGGCGGATCGGGATTGTGCACCGTGGCCACCATGATTCGCTGCGGCCTCCCGTCCATAGGTGTCCTGTCATCACGGTAGATGCTTTTGACCAGCATGAATGGCCTTATACGACAAATCCGTCACCGCTTCGTAAGCTCAGTGACGATGATCTGAACCCGATGCCGGCCGGGCTGGAAGCCGTGCAGACTTCGAGGGTCGGGCGGTGTGCCCGGGCCGCCTGGCCGGGCGGCGGCACACCGGCGGCTGCCCGCCGCCTTTGTAAAGCCCGCGGGGATTCACCAAACCTGTGGCGCAGGACACGTCGGAGACCAGGCGGAAAACCGCGTGATCTCCCCAGGGAGGAGACGCGTGCTCGGCGAACTTTACGAGGCGGCGCTGGCCGGTGCCGTGCAGGCCGAGGTCGAACACACTGACGGCACTCGCATGCCGCTTGCAGTCGACCGGTGGCTCGACGCGGTGCCCGGCGACACGTCGCTCGTGGACCGCTGCCATGGCCCCACACTCGACGTCGGGTCGGGCCCGGGCAGGCTCACGGTCGCGCTCGCCGAGCGAGGCGTCCCCGCACTGGGCATCGACATCACCCCCTTCGCGGTCCAGCTGGCGCAGTCGGCCGGGGCGCTCGCGCTGCTGCGCGATGTCTTCGGCCGGGTTCCCGGTGCGGGCCGCTGGATGACCGTCCTGCTGGCTGACGGGAACATCGGCATCGGCGGTGACCCGGCCGCGCTGTTGCAGCGGGTCAACGAGCTGCTGGCGCCCGGCGGTCACGCTCTCGTGGAAGTGCAGCCGCCGGGAGTCCCGCTGCGCTGCGGGCACGTCCGCCTGCGCCGGGAAGGCGCCATGGGCGCGTGGTTTCCGTGGGCCTACGTGGGCGCGGACCAGATCGGCGGCATCGCGCGCAGTGCCGGACTCACCCCCGGACAGACGTGGGACGCAAGCGGCCGCTGGTTTGCCGACCTCATGGCCGGGGACTCGCACCTGCGGTCTTAACGATCCCTTACCGATCCCCGGGAATCGTGCCTGGCCAGTGCCTGGATGGCAGCGTCACGGCCATGGGTGCGAAGGTTCGGGTCGGCGCGGTCGCAGCTGCCCTCGTGGTGATCTGCGGCCTGGAACTTCTCGTCATTCGTCCGGGCCGGGATCCCGCGAATCTGCGGTTGCTGCCGCTTATCGCCGCCGCATGGATGGTCTTCGCCATCGCCGTATGGCTGCTGCGCGGGATCCCGCTGCGGTGGTCGGTGGCACTCATCCTGATCGGCGGCATAGTCATCCAGCTCGTCGCGATCTCGGCGCCACCGCAGCTAAGCAGTGACCTGTACCGCTACATGTGGGACGGGCGCGTTCAGGCAGCCGGGATCGACCCGTACGCCTATGTCCCCTCAGCCCCGCAGATCGCGCACCTGCGGGACCCGTTCCTCTGGCCCTCGCACGCTCCGTACTGTGTCGCACCCGGCACGCCGGATCCGGGCCAGCCCGGTCAGACCCTGGTGCCGGGCTGCACACGGATCAACCGGCCTACCGTGCCGACGATCTACCCGCCGGTCGCGGAAGCCTACTTCCTCGCCCTGCACTACGTCACGCCCGTGCGCAGCGGATCAACGCCGGTGCAGGCCGCGGCCGGGGCCTGCGCGATCCTCGTTACGCTGCTGCTGCTCGCCGGGCTCCGGTCGATGGGCCGGGACCTGCGACTGGCGGCGCTGTGGGCGTGGTGCCCGACGGTCGCATTCGAAGCCGGCAACAGCGCACACGTCGATGTGCTCGCCGTCGCGCTGACGGCCGTCGCGCTGCTCATCCTGGCCAGGCCGAACGGAGGGCGGCGGGGCGCGCTCACTGGCGGTGCGCTGCTCGGGCTGGCGATAGCCACGAAGATGACGCCCGTACTCGTGGCGCCCGCGGTGCTGCGGCGCCGGTGGCGAGACGTTCTCATCGCCGCGGGCGGTGCGGTCGCCGTCGTCTACCTGCCCCACGTGATCGCGGTCGGCAGCAAGGTGCTCGGCTTCCTCCCGGCTTACCTGCAGCAGAACGGCTACAACAACGGCAGCCGGTTTGCCGTGATCGGGCTCGTGGCCAGCGGGAAGCTGGCCCTCGCGATCGCCGCGGGTGTGCTCGCCGTGACCGGCCTGGCCGTGCTGCGATTCTCCGACCCGGACCGGCCCTGGAACGGCGCGGTCGTGATGACCGGGGTGGCCCTGGCCGTGGCGACACCTGCCTACCAGTGGTATGCGATTCTGCTGGTGATGCTGGTCGTGCTGGACGGCCGCCCGGAATGGCTCGCGTTCGCGGCCGGCGGTTATCTCGCGGCCGAGCCCGCCATGGGCAGGCTGACGATTCCCGATCCCGCCGCGACCGGATACGGGCTGGCGGCGCTCTTCGTCGCGGCCGTCTGGGCGGCCCGCCGGATCATCGCCCGGCGCAGCGGCCGGCCGCTCCAGCCATCGGTCGGCTCCCCGCCGGCGGTCACGGCATTGGCCGCGGCCACGCCCGGCGGGACCGCGCCTTCAGAAGACACGCCTTCGGAGGACAGGCCTGCCGGGGGCACGCCTTCCGGCTTTCTTACCACTCGCTTACCGGTCCGCCAGTAACTGGCCGGCGGCCCCGCGGGCGGGCCAGATTGAGTTCATGAGCTACCAGGGCCTTTCGCGCTACCAGCACCTACGTGGCGACAGCTACGCCGGCGCGGCGCGGTATCAGAACCCAGATGGTCATCAGGCTCCCGCCAGCGACCGGGATGGCGCGGGCTACCGGGCTGCTACGGGCAGCCTGGAAACTGGCGCCGCCGGGTACGGCAGCGCGGCGGGCTACCAGGACCGGGCTGGTTACTTCGCCTCGGACGGTTACCAGGACCCCGCCGGCTATCAGGGCCCCGCCGGCTATCAGGGCCCCGCCGGTTACCAGGACCCCGCCGGCTACCAGGACCCCGTCGGCTACCAGGACCCCGCCGGCTACCAGGACCCGACGTCCACCGGCACGGCGATCTATCAGGAGCTGGAGCTGGCCACGGCGGGCCGCGGCGCGGACGGCGAGGGGACCGGCGGCAGGTCACGCCGCCGTGGCAGCCGTGGATTCCTGGCAGGCATCGTCACGGGCCTGCTGTCGGGCGCGATGGCGATCGGCGTCGCCATCCTGGCCGCGGCGTTCGTGCGGCCGCAGGCGTCGCCGGTGATCGCGGTCGGCGAGGCCGCGATCGACCGGACGCCGTCCGTGGTCAAGGAATTCGCCATCCAGTACTTCGGCCAGAACGACAAGAACGTTCTCCTGCTAGGCATGTACGTGGTCATCGCGATCATCGCCATGATCATCGGCATAGCCGCGAGGAAGCGCCTCATGGCCGGCGTCACCGGGATGGCGGCCTTCGGGATCTTCGGCGCGTTCGTGGCGCTGACCCGGCCCGAGAGCCATGTCACCGATGTGGTCCCCTCCCTCATCGGCGGCGTGGCCGGGGTGGCGGCGCTGATACTCCTCGTCCGCGCCGCCGCTCCGCGGCCCCTGGCGGCAGCCACGCGCCGAGCCCGCCACGGCTACCACCGGACCGGCCGCGCGAGCACAGGCCGCGCGAGCACAGGCGGTGCGGGCGCATGAGTGCGGACGCAGGCGGCATCAACCGCCGCAGATTCCTGGCCTCAGGCCTTTCGGTGGCAGGCGTGGCAGCGGCGGCCGGGGTGGGCGGCCAGATCCTCACCAACCGGCGCTTCAACGTCAATGCCTCCCGCGCCGCGATCAAGCTCAACACCCCGGCGGAGAAGGTCGCCCCGCTGC
>DASQVO010000055.1:0-6879 GCA_035640715.1 Streptosporangiaceae bacterium | reverse complement strand
ACGAGACATAGGCGACCCGGCGCTCGCCGGCCATCGGGCCCCCGGCGTCATGCCCATCGCTCCGCTCCGGCTGCGTGGCCAGGTATTCGATGACGTCACGGGCCGGGCCCGTCCGCGGCGGGTCGAGCACGGCGAGCCTGGCGGCGGGCAGCATCCGCCGCGCGATCACGTCGCCGGCGTCCCCCTGGTACACCTTCGCCCACGGCATGTCCCGGAGGTTGCGGCGGGCGTCGCGGGCGGCTGCCGAATCGGCCTCGATGCCGACGACCGCCCCGCCGGGCCCGACCGCAGCGGCCAGCACGCCGGCGAACAGCCCGGCGCCGCAGTACAGGTCGAGCGCCGTATCGCCGGGCCGCGGCCGCAGCGCGCCGAGCACGGCACGGGCCAGCGTGTCCGCGGCACCGGGATGCACCTGCCAGAACGCGCCCGCGCTAACCCGCCAGGACCGCCCGGCCGCGCGCTGGCGGAGGTAAGAGCGCCCGTGCAGGACCGTCGCGCGCCCGCCGCGGGCGGCCGCCGACAGCACCGATTCCGCTGCGATCCCTTTCCATGATGCCGAACGGGTGCCGCGTGGCACGATCACGGCACGCTCCCCTGATCCGGCTGCGATAACGGCCTCAACCGACGTCGCGCGGGGCCACCGGCGTCCCAGCACGCCGATATCCCTGATCCCCGGGTGCGCGATCAGGCAGTCGGCCACGTCGATGACCTCATGGGACCGGTGCGCGCGCAGGCCGGCCACCCCGTCGCCGCGGACCGTGAACCTGACCCGCGTGCGCCAGCCGAGGCCGGGAGGACCCGGCGAGCCTGCCGGGCTTCCCAGGTCCTCTCGGCCCGGTGTCCCTCCCGTGCCGCCGGGACTGCCGGGGCGCGGGCCGGCCGGCTCGTCCTCGTCGCCCGGCAGGGGTTCTACGGTTACCTGGCGGTCGAGCCCGGCGATGCGTTTGAGCTGCTGGCCGACCACGGAGGCCTTCAGCTGCCGCTGGGCCGGAAGGGATGCGTGCTGCCAGTCGCATCCGCCGCACCCGCCGGGCCGCGCATAGGGGCACGGCGGCTCGACACGGTCCGCCGAGGCCGCGAGGATCTCGACGGCGTCAGCCCGGGCGAAACGGGAGGTTATTTCCGTGATCCGGGCCCGCACGCGTTCCCCGGGCAGCGCATGCCGGAGGAAGACGACCCGGCCTGAGCCGCCGTCGCCGGTGCCCTCCCCGGCCTGTGCCCTTCCGGGCTCCCCCGGGCCGTCGTGCCCGGCGGGCAGGCGGGCGACACACCAGCCGCCATGCACGGCCTCGCCGGCCACAAGATCCACCACGTCCCCTGGTGCGAGCTGACCGCCGTCCGGCCACGTCCCATCGGCCGTATCGGTAACAGCAGTCACATCTCGCGCTCGCATCTCGTTCTTCCCCTGGTGTGTCTTTCTTCCGTGTCAGAGCAGCCGCCATGGCCAGAATGCCGTTGCTCCAGCCGTCGGCTGCCGGCCCCGAGCTTACGGAATGCTGATTGATGCCGGCCTCGTGTCGCATTCACCGCTGCAAGGGCATAACTTTGGCGATGCGCTCCAACCGGGAAGGACAGCCGTGCATTTCGTCATCATGGGTTGCGGACGTGTCGGGTCCACGCTCGCCCATATTCTCGAGGATCGCGGCCACATCGTCGCCGTCATCGACAGGGACCCGGAGGCGTTCCGGAAGCTCCGCTCCGGATTCAAGGGTAGCCGGGTCACCGGGATCGGCTTCGACCGGGACGTGCTCATCCAGGCTGGCATCGAGCAGGCGGACGCGTTCGCTGCTGTAAGCAGCGGCGACAACTCCAACATCATCTCCGCGCGGGTGGTCCGTGAGTCGTTCGGCGTTGAGCGGGTCGCCGCGCGGATCTACGACCCGCGCCGGGCCGAGGTCTACCAGCGCCTTGGCATCCCGACCGTGGCGACGGTCCGCTGGACGGCCGACCAGATGCTGCGGAAGCTGCTGCCCGACGGCGCGGAGCCGATGTGGCGGGATCCGACCGGCAAGGTTGTCCTCGCCGAGGTGGCCTTCGCGGAACGGTGGCTTGGCGAGACGATCAAGTCGATCGAGGTGGCGACGGGCAGCCGTGTCGCGTTCCTCGACAGGCTTGGCGAGGCCATGGTGCCGACTGCGGCGACGGTCCTGCAGGAAGGCGACGTGCTGCATGTGGTCGCCATGGAAAACGACCTGGACCGGATCTCGGCGATACTCGCCGCGGGTCCGGAAGGAGGCCACTGATGCGAGTCGCGATAGCGGGAGCGGGGGCGGTCGGCCGGTCCATCGCCAGCGAACTGCTTGAGAACGGGCACGAAGTGCTGCTGATCGACCAGTCTCCCAGGTCCATCAAGGCGGACAGCCTTCCCGGTGCCGAATGGCTGCTCGCGGACGCCTGCGAGATCAGCTCGCTGGACGAGGCCGCGCTGGACCGCTGCAACGTAGTGATCGCCGCGACAGGCGACGATAAGGTCAACCTGGTCGTGTCGCTGCTGGCCAAGACCGAGTACGGCGTGCCCAGGGTCGTCGCGCGCATCAACCACCCGAACAACGAGTGGCTGTTCAACGAGTCGTGGGGCGTGGATGTGGCGGTCTCGACGCCGCGGCTGCTATCGGCGCTTGTCGAGGAGGCGGTCAGCGTCGGCGATCTCGTCCGGCTGATGACATTCCGGCAGAGTGAGGCGAGCCTGGTGGAGCTGACCATGCCCGCCGACGCGCCGCTCGTCGGCCGACGGTTCGGCGACATTGACTGGCCGACCGACACGGCGCTGGTGGCGATCCTGCGTGAGGGCAGGGTGCTGGTCCCGCAGCAGGACGATTCGCTGGAAGGCGGGGACGAGTTGCTCTTCGTCACCAGCGAAGACGTGGAGGATCAGCTCGCTACGCTGCTCGCCAGCCGGTGAAGCCCGCCGGCAGGCCCGCAGCGCGGACATCCGCGTTCACATCACCACAGCGCATACGTCCGTGGCACGCGCCCCCGCGCTGCATGGCTTCGCGGCACGCAGATCCCCCGCGCGCAGCTCGTAGCGCGGGTTGAACATGGTGGTGCGGCCGTGGCGGATGCCCAGCCTGCCCTCGGCCACAACGGTGCTGCCCGTCTCGATGCCGACGATGCGACGCCGGCCCAGCCAGACGAGGTCGATGTGGCATGAGCCGTCACAGAGTTCCGCCTCGAGCGCGGGCATGCCGCCGATCCGGTCGTGCCTGATGACGCGCACCGTGCCCGCTACCCGCACCCGCGGGCGCTCCCCGAAGTCGGCCTGGTGTATAGCGTTCCCCATGACATGACGCTAGCCCGGTCACGTTAACAACGTATTAACGTGGGCAACCTCGCCGTTTCGGGTGGGGTCCCAATTAGCGGGTTTCGGTGAATTCCGGCCCGCGATCGAACGGGTTGAGGTCGGTCTGGAACCTGTTCCCGGTCTCCTGCCCAGCTTGCTCGGCGGCGGCCTGCTGCTCCAGCTCCTGCTGCACTTCGGGTGGCAGCCGCAGCTCGAGCATGTCCCTCGGCGGCATCGGATGGTCTCCGCGGACGACCACGATGTCGCTGAATATCTCCTCGAAGGGCTCGGCCGGCTCCTGGCCGACGGCTGCCGGGCCGATGATCAGACCGCGCAGGAGCCAGCGCGGGCCATCCACGCCGATGAACCGCACGGGACGGGTTTCCGCACTGGGAGCTCCCGGTTCCACGGGCACGTGCGCGAATATCTCCGGCCCGAACGGGCCGCCCGTCTCCTGCGCGGCCGGGCCGGCCGAGGAAAGCTCGGCGACAATCTCCTGCCGCACGTCTTCCCACAGACCGCCGCTACGCGGCGCCGCGAACGCGTGGACCCGCAACTCGCTCCCGCCGCTCCTCACTGTGACCCAGATGAAGCGCTGGCCGTCCGTGGCCATCTCGATCTGCTGCGTGGGAACGATCGGCACCAGAAGGCTGCCGAAGTCGGCACGCTCCCGTTCCGGAAAGGCCTCGCCGGCGTCCCAGGGGCCACCGCTCACGCCTGGGTCGCCGGGACTGGCCGCCGCCTCCGCACCCGGCACGTCGTCATCCCATGCGCCCTGGTCACCGGGATCCGCCCAGGCGCCTTCCGTGCCTTCCGCGCCGTCCGGGTAAGCAGGGCTGCCCTGGTCCGCGTCCTCTCGCCGACGCCGACGGAACACTACGCACGCTCCTTATCGATTGCCCTCACGGGGAGTTCCCCCGCTGTATCTTTTCAAAAGTCCAAAGCTCGCGTTCTTCGCCAAGGCCCGCTGCGGTTGATGCCGGCCCTGCCACCTGCACTGTGCTCCATGGCCCAGGGGCCTGCGCTCACTAGCCGGTTCCCTGAAAATAACGCTCGCTATGCGCTCTTCACGGTTCACGCTACTAGGGGCCGGGCCGGACGGCGTGCGGATGACCCGCACGCCGGGCGGCTGCCCGCCGGCCGAGCCAGCCTAGCGAGCGGCCGGCGCTGCTCCCCGGCTCCCGCCTTCGCCATCACCGGCCGCGTGGCCGCCGGTGGAGCCGAATCCGCCATCCCCGCGCGCGGATCCCGGCAGCACGTCCACCTCGTGGAACAGCACCTGCTCCACCCGCTGGATGACGAGCTGGGCTATCCGGTCCCCACGCCGGAAGCTGACCGGCCGGGAAGAGTCCGTGTTGAGCAGCGTCACCTTGATCTCGCCGCGGTAGCCGGCGTCGACCGTGCCCGGCGCGTTCACGATCGTGACACCGTGCCGCGCCGCGAGACCCGAACGTGGGTGCACGAACGCCGCATAGCCCGCCGGCAGGGCGATGGCCACGCCGGTCGGCACCAGCGCGCGCTCACCTGGGGCCAGGTCCACGTCCTCGGCGGCGAAGAGGTCGGCGCCGGCATCGCCCGGATGGGCGAAGGCGGGCAGCGGAAGACCCGGGTCAAGGCGCTTGATCAGCACGTCGACGCCCTCACCGGGCCGGTTCATGGGCATCTTTCCTCGCAATAACTTGCCAGCGCGGCCGGCCGCGGCCGGACACGTCGATGCTCTGCGCCGCACTGGGACCTTATCGTGGCCCCGGTCCGGAATCCGAATCGCCGTCGCATCCCCCGCCGCCAGGGCGGTCCACCGGATAGCGGCGCCGCAGTTCCGGCGCCGCGCGGGTGATCGCCGCGGCGACCGGCACGGCCACCACCGCTCCCGGGATGCCGGCCACGACACCGCCCACGCCGAGGGCGAGGATGATGGCGAGCGGATGCAGCCGGATGATCCGCCCCACGACCAGCGGCTGCAGCAGGTGGCTTTCGATCTGGTCCTCGGCGACGAAGATGCCGAGCAGCACCACCGCCGCGATCCAGCCCTTGGTGGCAAGCGTTATCAGGATGACGACGGCTCCCGCGAACAGGATCCCGACGAGCGGGACGAACGCGGCGACGAACACCATGACGGTCAGTGCCGCGACCAGCGGGACGTCCATGATGGTCAGCGTCGAGCCGATGACGACCGCGTGGATCGCCGCGACGAGCACCGTGCCCCGGACGTAGTACACCACGGCCTGCCAGGCGGCGCGCCCAGCCCGGTCGGCCCGCCGGCTGCCCTCGTCCCCGAACGCGCGGGTCAGCCAGGTCCAGATCCGTTCCCCGTCCTTCAGCAGGAAGAACGTCACGAACAGCATCAGGACGACGCCGCCGAGGATCTCGAAGACGATCACCCCGCCGGTCAGGACCGTGCCAGCCACCAGCGACGTGTGCTGGCCGAGGTAATTCAGGAGCTTGTCCGACAGCTTCTGCAGGCTCCCGGTCTGCAGGTGCAGCGGCGTGTACGCCATCCGCTTCTGGAGTTCATGCGACGTGTGGCGCACCTGGATGACCAGGCCCGGGTATTCGTCCCTGACCCGGACGGTGACCAGTGTTATCGCCCCGGCCAGCACGATCACGGCACCGAGCAGCGTGCACCACGCCGCGGCCAGCATGGGCAGGCCCGCCCGGTGCAGCCGGGACGTCAGCGGCTGCAGCAGCGCCGTGAGCAGCAGCGCCGCCGCGCACGGGACCACTACGACCGCGAGGCGGCCCGCCACCCGGTACGCCAGGTACAACACGATGCCGATGAACAGCAGGCGCCAGGACCAGCCGCCGGCCGTCTGCAGCCAGCGCGGCACGGCCGCATGGGCGGCGTCCTCCCGGACATCGGCCGCATCCGTGGGCACGCGGGAAGCCCCGGTGCCTTCATGAGCCGCGCTGACCGCGGTTCCGTTCGCTGCGGCCCCGTTCGCTGCGGCCCCGTTCGCTGCGGCCCCGTTCGCTGCGGCTGTGCCGGCCGGGGCCTCATCGGCTATGGCTATGCTGGTCGCGGGCGCTTTGGCTCCGGCCGCCCTCGTCGCCCCGATCGCGGTGCCGTGGGCCGGAGGGCTGGAGATGGCGGCACCCGGGCCAGCCTGCCTGGCCGCCATCAGCAGTTCCCGCGCCTTCCGTCCTATGTCCCAGCTGGACCGCCCCGCCATGGCACCATCTAACCAACTACGGTTGACCACATGCGTGATTACCGTGAACGGCTCGCCGTGCCGGATTACCGAGAACGGCTCACCGTGCCGGCCGCATGGTGGCTCCTTGCCCTTCTTGTCATCGGTCTCCTCGGCGGCGAACTCTGGGCGGGCTTTGGCGGGTGGGCCGGGGCGGTCATTTTCGCCGTCTTCGCGGCCGGGCTGGCAGCGGCGCTGGTGGCCTGGGGATCCGCGCGGATCGAAGTGAGCGACGGCTGTCTGTCCGCTGGTCGTTCCGTGCTGCCGCTCGGGTACGCCACCGAGGTGGTGGCGCTCGACGAGAGGCAGGCCGCGGCCATGCGGGGCCCTCAGGCCGATCCCGCCGCTCACCTGATGATCCGGCCGTTCCTGAAGCAGGCGGTATACGTAGCGGTGCAGGACCCGGCGGGC
>DASQVO010000054.1:0-32389 GCA_035640715.1 Streptosporangiaceae bacterium | reverse complement strand
CCTCCAGGCGGAAACCGCGCAATGGCTGGGGCACTATGGCCTCGGCGAACCCATGTCGGCTGGTCTTGATTTCTTCATCTACCAGGGAGGCCAGGAATACACCACCGGATTCCCCGAATATGCCAGCTGGGTACCGGCCCTCCGGTCCCTGCGCGGTTCCTACCCTGAGCAGCCCGTGGCTGGTGACTCAGGGCGGCCAGCAGGCGGTCGCGACCTGGACGGCCCAGCAGAGCGGCGCAGGCGGCGCCTACGCCTACCTTCAGATCGATCCGTCATCGCCGGTGGACTCGGCCTCTACGGTCCAGATCAGCGTCACCTACTGGGCCGCCCCCGGGCAGGGGTTCCAGGTCCAGTACGACGGCGCCGGGGGTCCTTATGAAGCTGGCCCGGCAGTGTCCAGCCCCGGCACCGGCCAGTGGGTGACGGCGCAGCTGAAGGTATCCGACGCGCGCTTCACGGAAGCGCAGAACGGCCAGGCCGACATGCGCCTTGCGGCCACCGATCCCAGCCAGCCGCTGATCGTGCATGACGTCTCGCTGACTGCTGCGCCTTGAAACCCGTGGCCCTGGCACGTGCGCAGCCCACCAGTCAGCTGTGGCCGGGATCGCCGATCCACACGGTCTTGATGTTGCAGAACTCGCGGATGCCGTGGCTGGATAGCTCCCGGCCATGGCCGGACTTCTTGACGCCGCCGAAGGGCAGCTGCGGGTAAGAGGTCACGTTGCCATTGATGAAGACCATCCCGGCGGCCAAGTCCCGGATGAACCGGCCCCGTTCGGCTTCATCGTTGGTCCATGCGTTCGCGCCGAGCCCGAACTCGGTACCGTTGGCCAGCTCGATCGCCGCCTCGATGTCCGGTACCCGGTAAAGGGTGGCTACCGGGCCGAACACCTCCTCGCGGTGCACCCGCATCTCTGGGGTGATGCCGGTCAGCACGGTCGGCGGGTAGTAGAAGCCGGGGCCCTCGGGCACGACGCCCCCGCACAGTGCCTTCGCGCCCTTGGCCACCGCGTCGGCGACGAGTTCTTCGATGTCGTCGCGCTGCTGCTCCGAGGCCAGCGGGCCCACGTCGGTGCTGTCCCGCATCGGGTCCCCGACCGTCTTGCCCGACATCTCGTCCACGAACAGCCGCTCGAACTCGTCATAGATCGCGTCGTGCACGATGAAGCGCTTGGCCGCGATGCAGGACTGGCCGTTGTTGAGGCAGCGCGCGACGGCGGCCACCTGCGCCGCGGCCCGCAGGTCGGCCGAGGGCATGACGATGAACGGGTCGCTGCCGCCGAGTTCGAGCACGACCTTCTTGTTCTCACTGCCGGCGATGGCCGCCACCGACTGCCCGGCGGCCGTCGACCCGGTGAGCGTGGCCGCCACCACCCGGTCGTCGCGCAGGATCTTCTCGATCCGCGACGAGCTCACGAGCAGGGTCTGGAAGGTGCTCTCCGGGAAGCCGGCCCGGGTGAACAGATCCTGCATGAACAGGGCGGTCTGCGGCACGTTCGAGGCGTGCTTGAGCAGCCCGATGTTGCCCGCCATCAAGGCGGGAGCGGCGAACCGCATGGCCTGCCAGAGCGGGAAGTTCCAGGGCATGATGGCCAGTACCGGCCCGAGCGGCTGGTAGCTGACGTAGGCGCGCTCGGCCCCGACGGCCTCGGCGTCGGCGGGCTCGTCGGCCAGGAACTCCGCGGCGTGGTCGGCGTAATACCGGCAGGCCGCCGCGCACTTGGCTACCTCCTGCCGGGCGGCGGACAGCGTCTTGCCCATCTCGGTAGTCATCATCGCCGCGATCTGGTCCCGCTCGTCGTCAAGGATGCCGGCTGCCCGGCGCATCCATCCGGCCCGGGTGTCGAAGCTAGTCAGACGGTAGCTGGCGTGCGCCGCCGCGGCGGCGTCCAGGCAGCGCTCGACGTCGGTCTCGCTCATCTCGTCATAGGGCTTGACAGTCTCGCCCGTAGCCGGGTTGATAGTCGCGATCGCCACGATTTCCTCCCCTTGGCTATGTGGCAGCATCCGTAGCGGCTTAACGTGGTCCCTGCCCGGATTGCGCTGGTCCACACATAGGGGGCCGGTCCTGCTCACGCGAGCACCACCAGGTCGAACGGCCGCCGACCATTCCGTGCACCATCTCGGCGCCGCAGCGCGGGCACCTGCCGCCGGCGTGCCGGGCCGAGATGACCTCGCCGGTGTGCACGCCGCCCTTGGCGATGGCGGAATCCAGGGCGGACTGCAAGGCGTGGTAGAGACGGTCGACGTCCTTGGGCTGCAGGCAGCGGGTGGGCGTCGCGGGGGGCACCATGGCTTGCCAGAGCACCTCGTCGGCCAGCAGGTTCCCGACGCCGGCGATCTTGGACTGGTCGAGCAGGCGGGCCTTGACGGCGATCGTTCCCTTGGTGATCAGGCGGCGGAATTCCGCCAGGGTGACCTCTCCGGCATCCGGCCCGAGTGCGTCGATGTCCGGGTTCAGCCGGATGCGTGCCAGCCGGCGCTTGTCGAACAGCACCAGGCTGCCGCCGTCAGCGAACTCGAGCATGAAGCGGTTCCGCTCGGCCTGGCCCGGCTGTTCACCGCGATCCCGGGGCTCGCCGCCCTCGGCCACCTGGCCGTCCCTGGACGTGACCACGATGCGGCCGCTCATGCCCAGGTGGATGCCGAGGTCGGGGCCGGGCTCGGACGAGCCGCCCACCCCGGAGGTCTCGCACCATATCGTCTTGCCGCGCCGGTGGGCCGCGGTGAGCGTGCGTCCGGTCAGAGCATCGCGCAGCTGGCCGGGGGAGTGCGGCCGGCAGACGAACGTGTCGGCGTCATCGACCCCCACGATGCGCCGGTGCAGGGCCTCATCAGCGATCAGGCGGCGGGCGGTCTCGACCTCGGGAAGCTCCGGCACCTAACCGTTTTACCCGCCCACGCCGAGGCTCTGGCTGCAGTGCCGCCGTCTACCGCCCGGTGCGTCAACGAGTCCCGGCCCGTGCCGGGCGGGAAAATGAAAACCCGGCCCACGAGGAGCCGGGTGGTGTATGCAGGGACTATAACGCGTGGACCGCTCCGTGGCTTCCCCGGTGGCCGGAAAGCTACCAGCCCGGCGGACGGTGGTAGGGCAGGTGCTGATCGAGGTAGAGCAGGAAGGCGGCGAGCCCGCGCACTGGCGAACATAGGTAACTAGTGCATGTTATGTTCGTTACATGACTGGAGCGCCGAACGTACCTGGGGTGCGCCACAAGGGCGGTACCGGGCGGCTTCTGCCCAGTGCCGGGGCACCCCCCGAGACCGCCACTCCGGCCGCCGGAATCCGGGGCGTGCGGCGACTGCAGGCCACCAGGCAGTCGTGACCATCCACGCGCCGGTTTCCGGCCGCTGCCGGACCTAGCCGTGCTCAGGCTGCTTGCGTTCGTGCTCCCGCTGGGGCTGGACTCCTTCGTGGTCGCCGCCGTGCTCGGCGCCGCCGCCCGGCTCACCGGCCGGGACCGGCTGCGCATCTCCGCCATATTCGTGGTCTTCGAGGGCGGCATGCCGCTGCTCGGCCTAGCTCTGGCGGCCCCGCTGGCCCGCGCGGTCAGCGGGATCGCCGACTATATGGCAGCCGCCGCCCTCGCCGGGCTCGGCACCTGGATGCTGCTGTCCAGGGGCAGCGGTGATGATGAGGATCGGGCCGCCCGGCTCGCCGCCGCCCGCGGCATCACCATCCTCGGCCTGGGTGTCAGCATCAGCCTCGACGAGCTCGCCATCGGCTTCACTCTCGGCCTGGCCCGCCCGTCCGTCAGCGGCGTCATCGCCGCCATTGTCATCCAGGCCTTCCTCGCCGCCCAGCTCGGCCTGCTCCTCGGCGCCCGCACCGGCGAACGCCTCCGCGAAAACGCCGAGCGTCTCGCGGCCATCGCCTTCATCGCCCTCGGCGGCTGCCTCCTCATCGAGCACCTTCTGCACCGATAAGGTACCCGCAGCAGTTCCGCGAGAGGTGTGCTGCGCGGGCGCGGTCATCCGCAGCCCCGGCCGGGATGGCTGGTGGGCCGTGGGTACGCAGGCCCACGGCCTCGCCCTCCCGGCCCCGCAGGGTGCCAGGATGCCGTGCAGGCGGTCAGGCGCAGCGGCGCGCGGTGAGGATGCGGCGGATGTCGGCAGTCTCCTCTTCGCTGTGGCGGTCGAGGATCGCGTCCAGGTCGTTCAAGTCACCTGGCGAGGTGTAGCTCGCCAGCTCCTGCTCCAGAGACCTGCGTGCGGCGCGCGCAGCGCGGGCACTGCGGAGCTCTTCCCGGATCGCAGTCCACCGCCGGCCGAGTGAGTGCGTAGTACTCTCCATGTGCCTGTCCTAAGGGATCGGAACGGTTGTTCACTCACAGTCTCCCTGGCCATGAATCATGCGTCCAATGACAAAGAAGCAATAAAACTATGACTTACAGTCATTAATATGGATACAGACGCGCTGCGCTGGTTCCAGCAGGTTGCCGATGGCGCAACCGTGACGGAGGTCAGTGAGCTTGAGGCAGTCACGCAGTCTGGCGTTTCACGTGCTCTGGCGCGCCTGGAGGCGGAGGTCGGCACACCGTTGCTGCGCCGCTCCGGTCGCACGCTCCGCATGACTCACGCGGGCGCGGTGTTCAAGCGGCACGTCGACGCGCTGCTGCACCAGCTTGACGACGGGATCGCCGCCGTCAACCAGCTCATCGACCCCGACACCGGCACCGTGGCACTTGCCTTCCAGCACTCGCTGGGCACTTGGCTCGTGCCAGACCTGGTCCGCAGCTTCCGGGCTGCTCACCCTGGCATCCGTTTCCAGCTGACCCAGGTCCGCGATGAGCTGCATTCGGCTGCGCTCGCCGGCGGGCAGGCCGACCTCGAGGTCGGCACGCGCCGCCCGCTCGACCCGGCCATGCGTGCGCACCAGGTCGCCGTTGAGCCGCTGCGCCTGGCGGTGCCACGCGATCATCAGCTCGCGAAGCAGCAGCGCGTCCGTCTCGCGGAAGTATCCGAGGAACCTTTCGTCAGCCTGCAGCCAACGTCGGCGCTGCGGAAACAGACCGATGACCTCTGCGGTCAGGCCGGATTCCGCCCAGCGGTCGTCTTCGAGGGAGATGACCTGTCCACCGTCCGCGGCTTCGTTGCCGCCGGCCTGGGCGTTTCCGTCCTGCCGGCGCCACGCGCAGGATCACCGGAAGGGGCGACCGGGCCGGTGCTCTACTGCGAGATCCTGGACACCGGGGCGGTGCGGGAGATCTGCCTCACGTGGTCAGCTGAACGGCGCCTGCTACCCGCCGCCGAACTGTTCCGCAAGCACGTCATCAGGAGAGCAGCCGCAGGACGCATCCCTGCCCTCTCGAAATAAGTGCAAAAGCGGGCATGTGCCGACGGCCTGGTCACCAGTTGCCATGATGGTCGGGGACCAGCCAGACCAGGGGCAGGATCGCCACCAGCAAGCAGGCGAACACCACGAACACACGCGCCTGCATGATCCCGGGATCGCTGCTGCGGGCGATGAGCGCGGTGGTCACCGACACCGCGATGATCGAGCCGGATTGCCGGAACATGCCCCGTAGCCCGGCGATCGCGGCGACCTGGTCCGGGGCCAGCTGCAGGCTCGCGTTGTTGGAGGCCGGTACCGAGAGCCCCATGCCGCAGCCGGTGATGCCGGCTGCGATGGCCAGCCAGGCATACGGCGATAGCGCCGACGCGCTCGACATCATGAACAGGCCGCCGGCCAGGACGACGAACCCGGCGATCATCGGCAGGCGGTAGCCGGTGCGGCGCAGCGCCATCGCCGCCAGGCCCGCCACCGCGATCATGCCGACCGCCCGGGCGGTAAGCAGCGTGCCCCCGCCCAGCGGCGCGATGCCGTACCGCTCCTGGGCGTACAGCGGGACCAGCGCGCCAAAGCCGAGCGCAGCGGCCCCGTAAACCAGGTTGATCAGGTTCATCACGCCGAAGCCGCGCCCCCGCAGCAGCCGGTACGGTACGAACGGCGCGGCATAGTGCCGGGAATGCCGGACGAACATCGCGAGCGCCACGGCGGCGACCGCCTCGCAGCCCAGGAAGACCGGGCTGTACAGCGGGATCGGGCCGCTGCCGAGGTAGGTGATGCCGAACATCGCCGTCGTGATCAGCACGGCCAGCAGGATGATCCCGCGGATGTCGATGCGGCTGGTCACCCGGATGGTGCCGGCCGGGATGAACTTCGCCGCCAGGATGATCATCAGGGTGCCGATCGGCACGTTCACCAGGAAGATGCCCCGCCAAGACCAGTAGCTGACGAACACCCCACCGATGATCGGCCCGATGATGCCGCCGACCGGCAGGATCGAGGTGAACATTCCCACCGCGCGGTCGCGTTCCCGGCCGAAATGATCGGAGACGATCCCGGTCGCCGAGGGCATGAACGCGCCGCCGCCGAGGGCCTGGATGAAGCGGGAGACCAGCAGCAGGGCGATGTTGCCGGCGAAGCCGCAGCACAGCGAGGACAGGGTGAACACGGCCGCCGAGACCAGGAAGACCTTCTTGCGGCCGTACATGTCACTGATCTTCCCGGCCATCGGCATGGCGATGACCTGGCCGAGGGCGTAGATCGTGATCGTCCAGCCGCTCCAGTTGATCTGCGTGCGCAGCTCCCGCTGGATGGCCGGCAGCGCGGTAGCCACAATGGTCTGGTCGATGGAGGACATGAAGAGGCCGATGGAGACGATGGCGAAGATCAGCTTGCGCCGGGCCAGCGGTTCTCCGGCTGGCTCGCTGGCAGCGGCGACGGCAGGTCCGTGGGTGAGCGCGCTCACCGGGCGCGCCCGGTGACAGTGCCCGGAGCGGGGGCCTGGGGCTGCGCTAGCCCTCGGCCGACGGTGGCCTCAATCGTGTTCACATGGTGTTACGTTAATTGCTTGCCGATAAGCAAGCAAGCACAACGAAGCAAGTAAGCCAGGCAAGAAGCACGCAAGGGAGCCGGGTCTGGATGGACACCGAACTCGTGGCACGCCTTCGTGGCGTCATCGGCAGGCTCGCGCGCCAGCTGAATGACACGTCCACCGGGGAGGGCCTGACGCCGACTCAGTACTCGGTGCTCGGGCTGGTCCGTGGCCGCGGGCCGCTCGGCCTGGCGGAGCTGACCGAGCTCGAGGGGCTGAACCCGACCATGCTGTCCCGTATCATCCGGGTGCTCGACGAGGACGGCCTCATCCGCCGCCTGCCCGATCCCAGCGACCTGCGGGCGGCGCGGGTGGAGATCACTCCGGCCGGTGAGCTGGTGCACGAGCGCATCCGGGAACGGCGGACCCGGGTGCTGTCCGAATGCCTCAGCCGGCTGCCCCCGGACACCGCGGAGACCCTGCTCAAGGCCGTCCCCGCCATGGAGGCGCTCGCCGAGGAAGCCAAGTCACCGCCCAGGCCGGCCCGCGAACCCTAGCCGGCGCGCCCTTCGCCGATCAACCGGGTTTGCCGGGATACGCCGGAGATGCCGCCCGGATCGCCCATTCAGGATCTGGATGCCGAACGAGCGCGGGCGCGAGCCCTGCCCATGCGCGACGGCCAGCGGGTGCCCGTTCCCGCGCCCAGGCGTGCCAGGCGTGCCAGGCCAGGCTGGGCGCGGGCAGGTCCGGGGGCTTGAGGAACGCCGGCTCGCCGTCCAGGTCGAGGGCATCAAGCGGAGACTCCGCCGCCGCGTCCCGGCGAGTGAGCGGCGGCAGGTTCCACTTCTGCTGGACCAGCTTGAGCACGGACGTATGGTCATAGACCGTGCTGGTCACATGGTTGGGCCGGGCGTACGGCGACACGATCACCGCGGGAACCCGGAAGCCGTACCGGTCGTAGGCCCGCGGTCCGTTGTCGATGTTCTCTATCTTCGCGAGATAGGAGCCGGCGAACGGCCGCAGGCACGCCTTCACCCAGGACGGCATGGACAGCAGCGGATTGTGCGCGGGAACGTCATCCGGCGGGACCGCCTCAGGGGGCGGAACGTGGTCGTAGTAGCCGCCGTGCTCGTCGTAGAGCCAGATCAGCAGCGTGTGCGGCCAGCCCTTGCCGTGCATGACATGTTTGATCACCTCGGCGGCGAAGCTTTCGCCCCTCCTGATGTCCTGCGGGTTCTCCTCAGAGAACAGGTCGAAATCCGGGTCCACGATGCTGAACCCCGGCAGCGTGCCCGCGTCGGCGTCGGCAAAGAACTGCTGGATCCGCCGCAGGTGCCGGACGCACGCCGCCATGCCGAGCGGGTACAGGTCCGCGGTGAATTGCTTGTTGCCCCGGACCGTCTGCATGATGGGCGGAAACAAGTGGCCCAGCCGGGCTAGCCGGCGTGCCGCCGTCAGGCCGTGCTGGCCGAGGAGCCGCTTGAGCAGCACCCTGGCCGGCCGCACGTTGTGATAGTTGGCCCAGGAGATGTGGTGCCTGGTCAGCATGTCGAAGATGGTCCCGGCCGGCGGCAAGTCCAGGATGTCCCAGGGCAAGTCGTCGATAAGGCCATGCGCGGTTCCCGCGATGAGGAACCGCCGGTTCGGGAAGGTCGGCCCGAGGCAGGACGAGAACCAGTGATCGGCGAGCGGGAACGTGCGGGCCAGCCCGTAGTAGAACGGCAGGTCCTGCTCGGTCCAGTAGCCCATCGGCACGGCCGGGTCGGCGCCCGGCACCGTCTGTTCCACGCTGCGGACGAACCCGTCGCAGCTTCCGCCGGCCCACTGCAGGTAGCTGGCGTGCCAGCTCTGCGTCGGGCCATGCTCGGCCTGGATCGTGGAGGCCAGGTGGTGCGCGGCCGCCGTGCCGCCGTCCCGCCGCGGATTGGATGCCTGCGGCGCGCCGTCCGGGCCCAGTGCCAGCCCCTCGCCGCGCCCGTTGAGCATGCCGAGGTAGTTGTCGTAGGAGTGGTTTTCCATCATCAGCACGACAATGTGGCGGATCTGCGGCAGCAGGTCGGTGCCGGCGGGCAGGTCCGGCCGGGGTAGCGAGCCGTGCTCGCCGTGCTCGGCGCGAAGCACCCGCCGCCTGATCTCACGCTTCTCCAGCCGCTCCCACACCCCGGCCACCTCCCTGTGTCCGGGGATCTTCCCACGTATCGCGGGGCTAATGCGGCCAATAGGGGAGAAGTTGCCCATGACCGCGCATACCGGACCCGGTGCGCGGAAGGACCATGCCGTGCTAGGAGCGTTCGGCCGGGCTGCCGCCGGCCGCTGGTGTGCCGCGGCAGGCGGAGAGCACGTCGAGCTGGTCGGAGACCCAGCGATACACGTCATAGGTGCGGACGTGCTCGGCCATGGCCGCGATGGCGGCGCGGCGGGCGTCCTGTGGCAGCCGGTGCGCGTACTCGATGCGGTAAGACAGGCCCTCGATGTCGAACGGGTTGCAGAGGACGGCCTGGGGAAGCTCGACGGCGGCTCCGGTGAACTCGCTGAGGACGAGCGTCCCGCTCCCGCCGCGGGCCTCCTGGACGGTGACGTACTCCTTGGATACGAGATTCATCCCGTCGATGAGCGGGGTGACCAGCATGGTGTCGGCAACCGCGTAGTAGGCGGCGAGCTGCTGCTGCGACAGGCTGCGGTAAAGGTAATGGACGGGCACGTCGTAGCCCGGTTCGGTGAACCGGCCGTTGACCCGCCCGATGTTCTGCTCCACGGACGCGCGCAGCTGGCGGTACTCCCGCACGTCGTCACGGCTGGGCACGGCGACTTGCAGGAACGCAAGGCCGGTACGGAGGTCCGGGTTCCGCTCCAGGAGCATCTCGACGGCCAGCAGGCGCTCCACGATGCCCTTGGTGTAATCCAGCCGGTCCACGCCGAGCAGCAGGGTCCGGCCGGCGAACTGCTCGGTGAGCGCCCGGACCTCCTTGTCGGTCTCGTCGCTGGTCGCGTGGCGGGCGAACTCTGCCGCATCGATAGAGATAGGTGCCGTTGAGGTCGTTACCACGCGTCCGTCGGGCAGCATGATCGTCGAATCGCGCACCTCGGCGCCTGAGCCGGCCAGCAGCCGGGCGCACGCGCGCACGAAGTTGGCGCGGTAGCGCTCGGTGTGGAAGGACACGACGTCGGCGCCGAGCAGCCCGACCAGGATCTGCTCCCGCCATGGAAGGCGGGCGAAGATATCCGGTGAGGGCCACGGCACGTGCAGGAAGAAGCCGATCGGCTGATCCGGCCGCCGGCCCCGGATCAGCTGCGGGACCAGCATCAGGTGGTAATCGTGGACCCATGCGAGCGCGCCGGGCTGCTCGCCGAGCGCGGTGAGTGTCCGGTCAGCGAAGATGGCGTTCACATCCCGGTAGGTGTACCACCACGCTCGCTCGAAGCGGGGTTTCTCGATCGCGTCGTGCAGCAGCGGCCACAGCGTCTGGTTGGAGAAGCCGTAGTAGTAGTTGCGGATCTGGGCGGCGGACAGGGCGATCGGCAGCAGCCCGACGTCGCCGCCCGGCAGTGTCGGCGGCAGTCCCTTCGTCCCGCCGTCCCAGCCGACCCATGTGCCGGAATGCGTGGACATCACCGGCCGCAGCGCGGTGACAAGCCCGCCGGGTGACAGTTCCCAGCCATCGTCGCCGCGGTGGACCGGGAGCCGGTTGGCGACGGCCACCACTGGCCTGTCACCTGAAGCTGCGGACGACGGGACCCCCTCCTCCAGTTCGCGCGTACGCGGTCGCCTGATACTGCGGTGCACTCCTGTGGCAGACGTATTCATCGCCGCAAACCGTATCGCGTTCGGTTCCCGCCTAGCGGCGGCGGCCCAGGGTACTGTCCACGTCGAAGGGGACGGCGGTCAGTGACCTGCTCATACCCATTCGCTACCCCCCGAACGGCAGCCCGAACCACGGCTCACCAGCGAGCCCAGCGGCGCCAACCGAATCCCGCGTACCTCGGTAGATGCTTCTTTGCGACACGCCGACTTCAATGCGTGTCCGCACCGGCGCCGGCGTGCATTATGGCAAAAAGAGACCGAATGCGCACAGCTGGGAGTCCCCTCACGTGCGACACGGTCATCCCGAGGAGATTTAAAGCCGTGAACCTTCCCCCCGTCACCTTCGACCCCGAAAAAGTCCCACGTCACGTGGTCTCCGTTGCGATCCGGGCATTGCTCCGCTGCGGGCATGTGGTAGATAAGAACGAGGCGAGGTACGTCGTTGCGGCAGTGCTGGAAGCTGACCGGAGAATGAAAGCAAGACCCGTGACGAGGAAGCAGCGGCAGCGTCCGGTTCGGCGGCGCACCGGCGGCAAGCTGTTCACAGGACTCGAGCCTGCGGCCTCCGCGACGTCGGCGAGTCACTGCTCACCCAGCAGTGATCTCGCCGTGCGGGCGGCCGCCGGGACACACAGTGCTACCTGATCGGGAGCTGCGGCGGGTCCTCTGGGCACGCCCGCGTCCCAGTCGGCGTGCGCCAGCTTGCGTCATGGTGTTAAATGGTTCCTGGTTGTAGTCGAAGTTCGTTGTCCGTTCCACGGTTCCTGCGAAATTTTGACAGCGGGCGCCGGGGATTCCCAGAGTCCAGCCTCTAAGGCAGGCGGTCGCAGCAGCCCGGGGGACACGCCCGTGGACCCCGAAGATCGTCTCGTAGGAGATAAAGTATGGCTCAGGGAACCGTGAAGTGGTTCAACGCTGACAAGGGCTTTGGCTTCATCGCCCCTGACGACGGCACCGCCGACGTCTTCGTCCACTTCTCCGCCATCGTGGCTGACGGTTACCGCAGTCTCCAGGAAAACCAGCGGGTGGAATTCTCTGTCGGCCAGGGCTCCAGGGGCCCGCAGGCCGAGCAGGTCCGCCCCCTCTAACCAACCGCCTGTTCCGTCGGCCAGCCGGGCCGGCGTGCATACTGCAGGCTTAGTGTCGCGACGCGCGCGGTTGTCCCGGGAGAGTCCGCTGTCCCGGGACAGCCCGCTCGTTGTGTTAGCAGCGGATGAAGGCAGGCCTGGGGGCTGATGCCTTTATGTACCGGGTAGGCGGAGGGCAGGCGCCTACCGTTCGCCCGTGACCGGTGCGTAGTGACCGGCGAGAAGGTGACGCCGAACTCCCGGGCCGCGCTGGCCGTCATGTCCAGCGAGGCGGTGGACGGGTTCGGTGGATCTGGTCGTGGGTGGTCACTGCGGGCCCGTGCTCGGCGATCGACGCGGCGATCCGGTCGCCAGGCCGACGCGGCGGAGCCCGGAATCGGTGATCATCACTACCCGGAGAAGCGAACTGGCCTTCGTCGGCGTCGCCTTCCCGGCCAGGGTCGAGATGTACCAGCTTTCATTTCGGTAATAGACCCGAATCTGCAACGTTTGGCTGCCTGACCCAGCTGCAATCTCCGTGCCCTGGGGAGGGTGGGCGGGGATGCGGCCTTCCCCGCCCGCGGTTCCCCCTCAGGAGCTCCCGCTCACTGGGCTAAAAAGGTCCAGCCTAGTCGTCGCCCGTGAAGGGGGCGCCCATGTTGCCGCCCGTGAAGGGGCCGCCCGTGAAGGGGCCGCCCGTGAAGGGGTAGCCCGTGAAGGGGTAGCCCGTGAAGGGGCCGCCCGTGAAGGGGTAGCCCATGTTGCCGCCCGTGAAGGGGTAGCCCATGTTGCCGCCCGTGAAGGGGTAGCCCATGTTGCCGCCCGTGAAGGGGTCGCCCATGTCGCCGCCCGTGGAGGGGGCGCCCGTCTTGCCGCCCCCGGGGCCCTTCGAGACGTTGCTTGCCGTTTGCATGTGAGCAGGCTGTGCCGTGGCCGCGTTCGCCGCGGCCGGTGCGAGCATCATCGCCCCGCTGGTGCTCGCTGCCGCGGCAGCGAGTCCGAGTGCCCGCTTTACTGACTTTGTGTTCATTGACAAGGATCCCCTTTCGGTATCACTGATGCCTGGGTGGACCGCCCACCCGTGACGCCGCGCTCCGCGCGGCGCCGGCCCCCGTCCAGAGTCATCCGGTAGACGGATAGGACGTGATCGCTCCGGATTCGCGCGCACCTTGTGCCCGGCAAATCCTGTGGTCATGCGGCGTCCCCCGCAAGGTGCGGTGTGATGATTATCACAGTATGTAATTAGCTGAATACAGAGGGAAGCGGCCAGAAGCCGCGAAAACTCATTAAGATGCGCCGCACTTATTAAGTGCGAATATGGATCGAACGCCCAGAAGCCGTGAAACTCACCAGAACGCGCCGCACTCCCGTCATGATCAGGCCGGGTGCGGGCTTGCGGCGATCGCAGCCGCATTTGGGTCACCCCATCCGGCTGGAAACATACCGTCACCCCAGACGCCCACCCCATTTAAGCAACAGGGCTCTTTCATTGCCGCCTTGTCGATTCTGGCCAGCAGCGATGTCGCGCTTCGCTAGTTCTCTGGGTGCGGTTCGACGATGATGACCGAGTCGACACTGCCGTAGGGATTCGACACATAGCGGTCTGCATGCCAGGCGTTCTCCCAGCGTTCGCCATCGAGCAGGTACCGGTAGCGGTAGCTACGGCCTGGCTCGAGGGCAACGGTGGTCCGCCAGGTGCCGTCGCTGCCGCGTTCGAGCTGGATATCCTCAACCGACCACTGGTTGAACTCCCCGCACAACGCCACGCTGTCGGCGTGAACTTCGGCAGGAAGGGTGAAAGTGACATCGACGGGGCCGCCTTGCTGCTTATCTCCCTGTTCCGGCTGGTCACCGGCGACCTTGCCATGTGCCTCCTCCTCCCCGGCGCTCGCCGGGTACCCGGTCCGCCGGATCAGAGCCTGGCCGCGGCGAGAGATCTCATCGTCGGCAAGGAGCCATCCGGCGAACCGATCCAGCGAGCCGAGGAAACGCTCGAAGCTCGCGCGGACGAGCGTGTCCTCGTCCCAATAGCGGGCAACAATACGCTCTTCGAAAACAGTCAAGGACCGGCGTGCGGACGCGTACTGCTGTTTCGCTATGCCGCGCGACACGGCGGTGCGATCCATCGTGATCTGCTTCCTCTACTCATTGATGTTGCGTATGACCAGTCTCAAAGATCCGGTAGGCGTTGTCCTGGCTCGGAGTGCGGATTCCTGCCATCACGACGTGGCTCAGCAGCCAGGCTGCGAATCCGGGGCGCACCTCTACGAGGACCCGCACGTCGTCCTCGGGCCATGCGTACTCCCGCTGGTAATAGTCGATGGGTGTAGTCGTAGCACCATCGTCCGTTCGCATGACCTCGTTCCTGCTGTCACATCCCGTCCGTGCGCTCGCCAGCGTGTGAGGAAGGCTGTAAGTCATTGAACAACGAACGCGCGCAGCTTTCGACCCCTGCCCGCGTGCGGGCGGTCGGCATTACTGAAAGTCAGTTCAGCTGACCGACGATCTCCAGGAAAAGGGACTCGTCCAGCGACGCCAGGACCCGGACGACCAGCGGAAGAACGTTGTCGGACTCACAGACGCCGGCCGGGACATCATCCGGCAGGCGACCCGGGCGGGCGAGCAGGCAGAGCGGGTCTTCCTGAGCCCGCTATCCGCCGGCGAGGCAGAGCAGTTCAGGAAGACCCTTCGCGCGCTCCTTTACGATGCTCCGGCTAGTCCAGGATGACTGCCTTCCCGGACCAGCCGAACCGCGCCGCCCAAGCCTGCGCGGCCAGTTCGGGCTGGCCACGGCTAGGCTGCAGCGATGAGGGCATAGCCGGGCCGTCCACTGGAGGCAGAATGAGTCGTCCGGATCTGGCGGGAACCGTCGGGCCACCGCAGACCGTCGAGGTCAGCGAAGGCGTCTACGCGTATATCCAGCCGGACGGCAGCTGGTTCATCAACAACACCGGCTTCCTCGTCGGGCGCCGGGGCGTGATCAGCATCGACGCCTGCTCGACGGAGCGGCGGACCCGCGCCTACCGAGACGCCATCGCGGCGGTGAGCGACCAGCCGGTCCGGACCCTGGTCAACACCCATCATCATGGCGACCACACGTTCGGGAACTGCCTGTTCTCGTCGGCGACGATCGTGGCCCAGGAGCGCTGCCGTGACGAGGTGCTGGCCCTGGGGCCGCCGGCCGAGTGGGGCATCTGGACCGAAGTTGACTGGGGCAAGCTGGAGGTGTCGGCCCCGTTCCTCACCTACGACACCGGGATCACGCTGTGGGCCGATGAGCTGCGCTGCGAGGTCCGGTACGTCGGCACCCCGGCGCACACGACCAATGACTCGATCGTGTTCATCCCGGATCGTTCGGTGCTGTTCGCCGGTGACCTGCTGTTCAATGGCGGCACCCCATTCCTGCTGTGGGGCTCGGTCAGCGGCGCCATCGAGGTGCTCGAGCAGGTCGTCCGGCCGCTCGGGGCTCAGACGATCATCGCCGGCCACGGCCCCGTCTGCGGGCCGGAGGTCATCGACGACGTGCTCGGCTACCTCCGGTTCGTGCAGGACGTCGCCCGCCGCGGCAAGGACGCAGGCCTCTCCCCGCTGGAAGCCGCGCGCGAGACGGACCTCGGCCCCTACGCTGGCCTGCTCGATGCCGAACGCATCGCCGGAAACCTGCACCGCGCCTACGCCGAACTCGACGGCGCACCTCCGGGCGCGCGCATCGACACCATGGCTGCCCTGAGAGACATGGTCGCCTACAACGGCGGCAAGCCCCTCACCTGCCACGCCTAGACACTGCGGGCGATGCGCCGCGCGGAGGGGGCCGCGGTGCCGTTGAGGAAGGCCTGGATGGGGAGGGTGGCTGCGCCGAGAGCGACCGCGTCCGGGCCTAGGCGGCCCAGGCCGATCGTGGTCGCGGCGAATGGATGGCTCAGGGCATGCTGGCGGGCCGCCGCGCGGATGGCAGGCAGCATGTGGCCGCCGAGCAGCAGGCCGGCCCAGCCGCCGAGGATGATCTGGCCGGGGTTGAACAGATTGATCAGGTTGGCGATGCCAACGCCCAGGTAGAGGGCGGTGTCGTCGAGCACCTTCGCCGCCTGGGGCGAGGTCGCGGCGGCGCCGATGAGGGCGGCGAGCGCCGACTCCTCGTCGTCACCGGGCAACGGGAGGCCGTAGCGGTCCAGGATCGCCTCGGCACCGACATAGGCCTCAAGGCATCCGCGCGATCCGCAGCGGCATTCACGGCCGCCGACCATGATCGTCGTGTGGCCCCATTCGGCCCCGCTGGATGTAGCGCCGCGGCCGGCGGCGGCGCTGCCGATGATGCTCGCGCCCACGCCGGAACCGATCAGGCAGACCACGGCATGCCGGGCGCCCTGCCCCGCACCGAACCACAGTTCGGCCTGGCCCATCGTCTTCGCGCCGTTGTCGATGTACAGCGGCAGGTCGGTGCCGGACCGGAGCAGCCGTTCCAGCGGCACCGCGTCCCAGCCGTATGTCTGCCCGTGCAGGAGCACCTCGGAGCCCCGCTCCACCACGCCGGGTACCCCGACGCCGGCGCCGAGGATGGAAGCCGGCGCGACCCCGCTGTCGGCCAGCACCGCCGCCACGCAGGTCAGGACCCGGTCGACGACCACGTCGACTCCGTGCTCCCGCGGATCCAGTGGATAGTCGGCGTTGGCGCGCACGGTCATGGTCAGGTCGAACAACTCGACGCGGATGCGCGTCTCACCGACATCGATCCCAATCACGTATCCGTAGTCGGGGTTGATCCGCAGCAGGACGCGGGGGCGCCCGCCGTCGGAATCAACCGAGCCGGCCTCGATCACGATGCCTTCATGGATCAGCTCACGGATCACGTTGCTGACCGAGGCCGAGCTCAGCCCGGTTGCCTCACTGAGATCCTGGCGGCTGCACGGCTGGTCGAAGTAGAGCGACCAGAGCAGCACCGACCGGTTGTCCCGGCGCAGATCCCGGACAGTCCATCGTCTTCGCTCCGGCATCACGTCCCCATTCGCTTACATCTTATAATAAGTGCCTGCGAAAGTGACTCGTGGTGCCGCCGTGACGGCGGGAGCGGGTCAGCATGGATGGCGGGAGCGGATCAGGTTGAGCTGCCCACGGCCGGCCTGGAGGCTTGCTTCCGGTGAGACTCGATGATGCTGGCGTAGCGGCGGCCGCTGTCCTTCACCGATCGCTGCTGCGTGGCATAGTCGACGTAGACGAGGCCGAACCGCGCGTCGTACCCGTAGTCCCACTCGAAATTGTCGAGCAGCGACCAGGCGAAGTACCCGGCGAGCGGAACGCCGCGCCGCGCCGCCCGGCCGCAGGCCGCGAGATGCTCCTCAAGGTAGCGTGCCCGTTCCGCGTCGTGAACCTGGCCGTCCGGGGCGACGGTATCGGCCCATGCGGAGCCGTTCTCGGTGACATACACCTGCCGCGGCGCGTACTCCCTGGCCAGCCGCACGAGCACGCGCTCCAGGCCGTCGGGGCGGACCTCCCAGTGGAGCATGGTCTCCGGCACGCCCGCGGCGGGCGCGGTCTCCTTCGCCTGCGGTGGGCCGCCGGCCGGATCGTCGGTGATGACGCTGGGGGAGTAGTAGTTGACGCCCAGCCAGTCCAGCGGCGCGGCGATCGTCTCCAGGTCTCCTGGCCGCTCGGGCAGGTCGACGCCGTAGATCTTGAGCATGTCGGCCGGGAAGCCGCGGCCGTGGATCGGATCCAGCCACCACCGGTTGACGTGCCCGTCGAAGCGGGCCGCCGCCTCAACGTCCTCATCCCGGTCGCTGGCCGGCTCGCAGGTGCTGAGCACGTTGACGATGCCGACGCGCGCGCCCGGCGCGGCGGCCCGCACGGCCTGGGCGGCCAGGCCGTGGCCGAGCAGCAGGTGGTAGGCGGCGGGCACCGCAATCGCGATGTCGGTCAGGCCCGGCGCGTGGCGGCCCTCGAGATGGCCGATCCACGCGGAGCAGCGCGGCTCGTTGAGCGTGACCCAGTCGGTCACCCGGTCGCCGAGGCGGTCGGCCACCACAGACGCGTAGGCGGCGAACCGCTCGGCGGTCTCCCGCGATGCCCAGCCGCCCCGGTCCTGAAGCGCCTGCGGCAGGTCCCAGTGATAGAGCGTCGGGTACGGGGTGATGCCGGCGTCCAGCAGCGCGTCGACCAGCCGGTCGTAGAACGCGAGCCCGGCGGCGTTCACCGGCCCGTCGCCACCGGGCTGCACCCGGGGCCAGGCGATCGAGAAGCGGTACGCGCTGGCGCCGAGCTGCTTCATGATCCCGATGTCCTCGGGCCAGCGGTGGTAGTGGTCGCAGGCGACGTCCCCGGTGTCGCCCCGGGCGACCTTGCCGGGGGTGTGGGCAAAGGTATCCCAGATCGATGGCGACCTGCCGTCCTCGGTGACCGCTCCCTCGATCTGGTAAGCCGAGGTGGCCACGCCCCAGATGAAGTCGGCTGGTAGCAAGCTGAGGTCGTCCATCGACCGCCTTTCTGTCGTAAGGCTCACTTGACCGCCCCGCTGGTGAGGCCGGTCACGAGGTAACGCTGCATGAGGAGGAAGCCGGCGACCACGGGCACGCTGACCACCAGGGACGCGGCCATGATCTGGTTCCAGTAGACGTTGTTCTGCGTCGAGTAGTCGGCGAGCCCGACGGCGAGCGTCCGGGTGGTGTTGTTGGTCATCACCGAGGCGAACAGCACCTCGCCCCAGGCGGTCATGAACGCGTAGATGGTGACCGCGACGATGCCGGGCATCGCGGACGGGATGACCACGCGGAACAGGGCGCGGACCGGCCCGCAGCCGTCCACCAGCGCGGCTTCGTCCAGCGCCTGCGGCACCGACTCGAAATAGCTGCTCAGCATCCAGATGGCGAAGGGAAGGGAGAACGTGAGGTAGGTGATGATGAGGCCGCCGCGCGAGCCGTAAAGCGCGATCCCGGTGGCGTTTCCGATGCTGACGAAGATCAGGAAGAGCGGGAGCGCGAAGAGGATCCCCGGGAACATCTGGGTCGACAGCACGGCCACGGTGAAGATCCGCTTGCCGCGGAACCCGTAGCGGCTGACCGCGTAGGCGGCGAAGATGGCCACCGCGACCGACAGGGCGGCCGCCGAAGCCGACACGATCAGCGAGTTCATGAAGTACCGGGCCAGCGGCACCGTGTACCAGATGTCGTGGTAGGGGGACAGTGTGATCGGCGAGGGGATCCAGCGGAACGTCCCGGTGACGTCCTGCAGTGGCTTGAGCGAGCTGCTGATCATCACGTAGACCGGGACGAGCGCGAAGATGGTCAGTGCCGTCAGCACGATCCGCCGGGTCCAGATGAACGACAGCGGCGGCGCGTTCAGCCCGCGGTGGCGCCTACGCATTCTTCCTCCTGCGGGACGTGACGGTCAGGTACACGGCGGTCACCAGGAGCAGGAAGATCAGCATCAGCACGGACATCGCCGAACCCTCACCGAAATTCCAGGTAATGAACGAGGCCTGGTAGATGTGAACGGAAATGACGTCCGCCGGGCTCGGCGCCGAGGCGCCGAAGAGCACGTACGGCGTGGTGAAGTCGTTGAAGGTCCACAGGAACAGGACCAGCACCAGGACCTGGTTGACGGCCCGCAGCGACGGCATCGTGATCCGCCGGATCTGCTGCCAGATGCCGGCTCCGTCGATCGCCGAGGCCTCATAGAGCTCGCGCGGGATGCCCTGCAGGCCGGCCATCACGCACAAGAACGCGAACGGCCAGTTGCGCCAGACCGAAATGATGACCAGGGCGAAGAAGCTGTTGTGCCCGAGCAGCCAGAAGGACGGCTTGCTGGTAATGCCGAGCACGTTGTGCAGGAGGTCATTCACCAGGCCGTTGTTGTACTGGAACATGAACGACCAGATGATGACCGACGCGTACACGGGGAGCGCGAACGGTGTGAGGAAGATCGTGCGCAGCGCCGCCCGGCCCCGGAAGCTGTCCTGGGTCAGGATCGCCGCGACGGTCCCGAACAGCCAGGAGAACCCGACCGCCAGCACGGTGAAGCCGCAGGTGACCAGGAACGAGTGGAGCAGCGCGCTGCCGATCGCGCCATTGACGTCCACGGCGATGCGGTAGTTGCCGAGCCCGGCCCAGGGCGCGCCCTGCCAGTTCCGGATGAAGAACAGCGTGAGCTGCTTGAAGCTGATCAGGATCCCGAAGAACATCGGGACGAAGTGAATGAGGAGCTCGAGCAGCAGGGCCGGCAGCAGGAACAGGTACGGCAGGCCGCCTTTGCGGATCTGGTTGAGTATGCGGACCGAACACGGCTGCGATGAGGGGCCGCGCCCCCGGCCGGCGTCCTGGCCGGCCGGGGGCGCGTCGCGGCGGAGACTGACCGTCACCAGCCGCCCTCAGCTTCCCATCTGCTGCTGGGCACTGGAGAGCTGCTGTTTCACGGTCGCGGCGCTGACCGGCTTCCCGGACGCCGCGTCGGCGAACAGATTCTTCACCGCGGTGCCGACGACCGTCTCAAACTGCGATTCCTTCGGCACCTGCGGCAGGGCTACGGCACTGCTGCTCAGCACGTTGCGCAGCACGGTCTGCTCCTGATTGGCGGCCGGGGTGGCCGTCAGCGCGGAGGTGACCGGCGGAATGGACCCATATTCGCCGTTGAGCTTGGCCGACTCGGCCTGGCTCGTCATGAACTTGACGAACTTGAGCGCGGCGGCCTGGTTCTTGGAGTCCTTGAACACCGCGAGGTTGATCCCGGCCACCATGGAGTCCGGGTTCGACGAGCTGGGCGTGCCGGATTCGACCGGGACCGGTGCGACGCCGTACGCGCCGGAGGCCATCCCGTCCGCCTTGAGCGCGGTGCCCGCGGCCTGCCACAGCAGCATGGCCGCCTTGCCCTTCGCGAAGTCCGACAGCGACTGGTTCTGGTCGTACTGGGCGTCGCCGGGGTTGACGATATGGTCCGCGCCCATGAAGTTGACCCACTGCTGGACGGCCGCCACGTTCCCGGCCGTGGTGAAGGTCGGGTTGCCGGCCGAGTCGAAGAAGCTAGCGCCGTTCTGCTTGGACAGGATGAAGACGTTGTGGATGTTCTCCGGGATGCTCGCGCCCTCAACAGCCAGGCCGTACTGGCTCCCGTGGGTGAGCCTCTTGCCGTCGGCGACCAGTTCGCTCCACGTGGCGGGCGGGCTGGCGATCCCGGCCGCCTTGAACATGGCCTTGTTGTAGTACAGGGCGTAGGCCAGGGAGTAGAGCGGCACCGCGGTCGGCGGCTTGCCGGCCGCGCCGGTGGAGCCGAGGGCCGAGGTGAGGAACTTGCTCTCCCCGCCGACCTGGTTGAAGGTGCTGCCGGTGAACGGCAGGAACGCGCCGGTCGCCTGGAGCGAGGCCGACCACGTGTTGCCGATGTTGACCACATCGGGGCCCTGGCCGGTGGTGGTGGCGGCCAGGATGCGGTTCAGCAGGTCGGCCCAGCCGATCACCTGGAGGTGGACGGTGATACCGGTCTGCTGCTTGAACTTGGCGAGCTCGGGGTTGAGAACCGAATAGTCAGCTTGCAGGCTGGCGCCCTGATTGCTCGCCCAGTAGGTGATGCTGTTTGAACTGCTGTTACCGCCGGGGCCGGTCGAGGTTCCACCGCCGCACGCCGTCAGCGTCAGCAAAGTGGTGGCCGCCGCGGCGATAGCGGAGACACGGATCATACGCACTGGCAGTAGCTCCTCTTCCGTGAGGCCTACTAAATTTATGATCTGATTTAAGGTTTGTGCTAAGTCCTTGTCAAGGTCCTGACAGGCTCGTTGTGTCATGGTGACCGGTATGTTACGGGCTCCGGACCGGCCTGTTACATGCTCTGGAGGGAGTTGGCTGAGCAATGCTGGCGCCGAGGGACAGCCGTAGCCGGGACTGCCGCCGGCTCGACGGGCTGTGGCGCTTCCGGTTCGACCCCGGCGCCGAGGGCACGGCCGGCCGCTGGTGGACGGCGCCGCTGCGCGACGCCCGCGAGATGCCGGTCCCGGCCAGCTACAACGACCTCGTGACCGACGTGGACGAGCGGGAGCACGTCGGAGATGTGTGGTACCAGCGCGACGTGCGGGTGCCCGCGTCATGGGAGGGCAGGCGCATCGTCCTGCGGTGCGACGCGGCGACGCACCATGGCACCCTGTGGGCCGGCGATACCGAGGTCGCCCGCCATGCCGGCGGCTACACGCCGTTCGAGGCGGACATCACCGCCCAGGCCCGCTGCGGCGAGCCGCTGCGCATTACGGTGCGGGTCAGCAACGAGCTGACGATGGCGACGATCCCGCCTGGCGTCATCTCGCCTGGCGGCGGCGGGCGCCGGAAGCAGCGGTACTTCCACGACTTCTTCAACTATTCGGGGCTGCACCGGTCGGTGTGGCTGTACGCGACCCCGCGCAGCTATGTCGCCGACGTTTCGATCAGCACCGATTACGACCCGCGGACCGGGGCGGGCCGCGTGACCTACCACGTCGAGGTCGCCGGCGACGCCGGGGCGCTGGAAGATGCCGGGGACACCGGGGTGCCAGGCGCCGTCCGGGCTGGGATGACGTCGGTTGTGCTGCGGGATGCGGCGGGGGAGGCGGTCGCCGATGCAGCCGGCCCCGACGGCGTGCTGACCGTCCCCGCGGCGAGGCCCTGGGGTCCCGCCGATCCGTACCTGTACCGGCTGGATGTCGTGCATGGCGCAGACGAATACTCGCTGCCGGTGGGAATCAGGACGGTCCAGGTGGCGGGTGCCCGGCTGCTGCTCAACGGGCAGCCGGTCCGGCTCCATGGCTTCGGTATGCACGAGGACGCGGCACTGCGCGGCAAGGGCCACGACGATGCGCGGATGGTCCGCGACTTCGCGCTGCTGAAGTGGATCGGCGCGAACTCGTTCCGGACCTCCCACTACCCCTACGCGGAAGAGGTCCTCGATTACGCCGACCGCCAGGGCCTGCTCGTGATCGACGAGGTCCCCGCCGTCGGCCTGCACTTGAGCCTCGGGCACATGGGGGACCATGGCGCGCGCACGTTCGGCCCGGATGCGATCGGCGAACAGGCGGCCGCGGCACACCTGGCCGCCATCAGTGAACTCATCGCCCGCGACCGCAACCACCCGAGCGTGATCGCATGGTCGATCGCGAACGAGCCCGACACCGCCGAGCCGGCCGCCCGCGGCTATTTCGCGCCGCTGGTGGCCGCCGCGCGAGAACTCGACGCGTCCCGCCCAGTCTGCTTCGCGAACGTCGCGACGGCACCGCCTGACCTGGACGTCGTGACCGACCTGTTCGACCTGATCTGCGTGAACCGTTACTACGGCTGGTACGCCGGCACCGGTGACCTGGAAGCGGCCGAGCGGGACCTCGAGGATGAGCTCCGGGCGTGGGCCCGGCACGGCAAGCCCATCCTGGTGACCGAGTTCGGCGCCGACGCTCTGCCGGGCCTGCACGCGCTGCCCCCGGCCGTGTGGTCAGAGGACTACCAGGCGGCGCTGATCGCGATGTCGCTGCGCGTCTTCCGGCGGATCCCAGAGGTGATCGGCGAGCACGTGTGGAACTTCGCCGATTTCGCCACCGCCCAGGCGGTGCACCGGCCCGGCGGCAACCATAAAGGAGTCTTCACCCGCGACCGCCAGCCCAAGGCAGCGGCCTGGCTTCTGCGGCACCTGTGGAAAGACGCCAGCCCCGCCGAGCCATGATCGGAGCCATTAGTGGCGTGGCTACCGCGGCCGGTAGGCGTCAGAGCGGTGTTCGATGGTGACTACCTCGATACGGCGGCGTTCGTCATCGATGAAGCACCCGGATACCCGGTACCAGGACACGTGCCAGCGGCCTGCCGGTGATGTCCCCGTCGAGTTGTGAACTCATGCCAGACAATTGTCGTACCGGCTGTACTACCATCATGTTATGGCTCAGCGTGAGAAGCGTTCGGTATCGCTGCCGCCTGATCTGGCGAAGGCGGTTGAGCAGGCTGCCCGGGCAGAGGGGACCAGCTTCAGCGGCTGGCTGGCGGAGACGGCGGCACACCGGCTCAAGCTGGAGGCGGGGCGGCAGGCGATCGCCGAGTGGGAGCGGGAGAACGGCCCGCTGACCGAAGCGGAGGTGGCCGAGGGGCTGGCGCGGGCCCGTGCCTCGCTGGGCCGCGCCCCGGCCCGGTCAGCCGGGCGTAGGCCCGCGTAACCGGATTGCGGATATGAGCGGGGTTACCTACGACACGGGCGCGCTGGTCGCGGCGGAGCGCAACAACCGGCGGATGTGGGCCTTGCATGCTGGCTACCTGGCCGAGGAGGTGGTTCCGGCTGTGCCCGCTCCCGTGCTCGCCGAAGCGTGGCGCGGAGGTTCCCGGCAGGCGAGCCTGGCCTGCTTTCTTCGCATGTGTGACATCGAGCCAATGAGCGAGATGCTGGCTAGGGATGTCGGCGTCTTGGCCGGAAAGGCCGATCACGATGACATCGTCGATGTCGCCGTGGTGGAAGGCGCCGCCCGTCGCGGGGATGCCGTGGTGACCTCGAACGTCACCCATATCCGCGGGGTGGCTGAAGCCGCCGGTGCCCAGCTGCGGATCGAAGCCATCTGAACGAGCTGATACGGTCCGTCGCCGATTCAACTCATATAAGTAGTCAGCGGTGTGCCATCGCTGTTCATCCAGCCGATCGCGCCCGGCAGTCGCGTGACGGTCTCGTCCAGCGTGCCGGTGAATCCCCGCAGCGACACGGATCAGCAGGATGAGCCGAACGCCGCGAGCGTCTCGTTGATCTCGTCCGGGTCGAATGGGGTCGTGCCGAAGGCTGTGGCTGTAGAAATCCGGCCCGGCGCCGAACCGGTGCAAGTGGCTGTCGGTCCAGCCGAATGCGGCCTGGATAATGTCGTGCAGCTCACCGAGGAACAGGTCGGACGCGAGCTCCAGCCGACGCCAGGCGGTTCTGGCGTGAGCTGACGCAGGCATGTGAACCACGATGCCGAAGTCATCGCTCCATTCGCCGGCAGCCGCGCATTCGCGCACGGCCGGCTCGTGGCACGATAGGTAACCGTATGTGGCAGGCGCCGAGAGAGGGTTGCCAATGGCCGGCCCGCAGGCTGATCATGCGGTTTCGCAGGATGTGCTGACGCTGTACGCGCCGCTGCTGGCAGGGCTCCGCGATGCCTCGCCCGTGGACCAGCAGGTGTCGGACCTGGTGGACGAAGCAGTGCGGGTGTGGAGCAGACCAGGATTCGAGACGTTCCTGTATGTCTCATCGCTGCGGTTCACGCCGTTTGATTACCAGATGCAGGCCGCGCGCAGCGCGCTGCGGCGGATGCGGGGCCGGGCGATCCTGGCCGACGAGGTTGGTCTCGGCAAGACCATCGAGGCGGGGCTGATCCTGGCTGAGCTCCGGCTGCGCGGGCTGGCGGACCGCAGCCTGGTCATCACCCCGGCAGGGCTGGTGGCCCAGTGGCAGGAGGAGCTTGAGCGCAAGTTCGCCGTGCCCACCGTGACCGCGAGCCGGGAAACCGTGCTCGTCGGCCAGGAATCAGGCGTGTCCGGCCGGGGCAGCGGCGCGGGCGGCATCGACCGGCCGGTCGCCGTTGCCTCGCTGGCCACCGCCCGGCGCGACCCGCTGAGGTCCCTGCTCACCCACGACCACTGGGACCTGATCATCGTCGATGAGGCGCACCGCGTGCGGGCACCGCGCAGCGCGTCGGGGAAGCTGATCCGCGCGCTGCGCTCACGCCATCTGCTGCTGCTCACCGCCACCCCCGTGGAGAACCGGCTGCAGGATCTCTACGAGATGGTGAGCCTGGTCGCGCCCGGCTTGCTGGGCACGTCCGCGCAGTTCCGCGCGGCTCACGGTGCGGGCGGCACCGGGCCGGACCAGGAGCCGAGGAACGTTACGGCGCTGCGGAAGCGGACCGCCGAGGTGATGATCAGGCACCGGCGCAGCGAGGTCAGCGTGCTACTGCCGCAGCGCCTGGCTGAGACGCTGCTGATCGAGCCTCCGGCTGCCGAACGCGACTGGTACGCCGACCTCAGTGCGCGGTTTCGCGCCGAGGGCCGGGCCGCCGCGCCGTCGGCGCGGCTCACGCTGCGCACCGTGGCGCGGCTCGCCGGGTCCAGCCCGGCGGCGGCCGCACCCTCGCTCCGCAAGATCGGGTGGAACGATCTCGCCGCCCGGGCCGAGGCGCTGAGCGGTTCGCCGAAGGGCACCGTTCTGCTGGAGCAGTTGCGGCGGTTCGCAGGCTCCGGGGAGAAGGTGCTCGTGTTCACCGCGTTCCGGCATACCCTCGGCAAGCTCGCCGCTCAGGTGGCTGCTGCGGGATTCCCAGCGGCCGTCTACCACGGCAGCCTGTCGCGGGCGGAGAAGGAACGGGCGGTGGCGGCCTTCCGTGATGAGGTCGGAGTCCTGCTGTCGACCGAGTCGGCCGGCGAGGGCCGGAACCTGCAGTTCTGCCATGTGATGGTCAACATGGACCTGCCGTGGAACCCGATGCAGATCGAGCAGCGGCTGGGGCGCCTGCACCGGGTCGGCCAGGAGCATGACGTGCTGCTGACCAACCTGGTCGCCAGGGGCACGATCGAGGAGCAGGTGCTGCGCGTTCTCGAGGCGAAGATCAGCCTCTTCGAGCTTGTGGTCGGGGAACTCGACATGATCCTGGGCCGGGTGGCCGACGACTTCGATTTCGAGTCGACGGTCTTCGATGCGTTCGTCCAGTCTGGTGATGATGCCGAGTTCGCCGGGCGGATGGAGGCCATCGGCGATGACTTGGCCCGGGCCAGGACCGACTACCTGGCCAGCCGTGCGGCCATTGACAGTCTCGTCGGTGAGGAGGAGGGATGACGGATCCGGCGCTGACCTTCTGGCTGCGGCATGTCGCGGCCGAAGGCGGGCTCTCGGAGCCGGCCGGCGATAGCACCTTCGTGGTCTTGCCGCCGGCTCTGCGCGACGCCTACAGCCTCCCGGAGGAGCTGCAGGTCACCGCTGACCCGGATGTCGCGCGGGAGGACGGGGCGACGCTGCTCGCCCTGGGACACCCGGTCCTCGCCGAGGCGGCCGAACGCGTACTCGCCTCCGGCGACAGCGGGCTCCTCGTCCTGGCCCGGCCCGTGTCCGCGCCGCCTAGTAGGGATGTGCTGCTCGCCGCGGTGCGTGACGCGTTCCCAGTGGACCACGGACGGATCGACCTGGCCGGCGAGCCGACGTTCGTTCGGCACCCGGTCATCCGGGTCGGTGCGCTGGTGACCTACGAGGTGTCTGCCGAGGATCACTTCCAGGAGCAGGCGGAGCGGTGGGTGGACGGGCCGGGCCGCCGCCTGCTGCCGCCCGATCTCACCGAACGGCTCTCGCGTGCTGCGACCAGCGAGCGTGGCGGACCCGGCCTGCCAGATGGTGGTTTCCCGAGCGGCAGCCTGCTGGCTGCCATCGGCGAGGCGCACCGGCTGATCGACGCAGCGGCTGCCGCACGCCGTGAGACGCTGACTGGCCAGGTCCGCGGTGCACATGACGCGGAGCATGACCGTGCCGCCGCCTACTACGCGGACGCGATCGCCGGGATCGAGCGGCGCCTCGCCGCGGCACCCGCCGACCGGAAGGCTGTACTAGAGCAGCGGCTCCGCAGCACCAGGGAGGAGGAATCCCGGCGGCTCGCCGAGATAGCGGAGAAATACGAGGCACATCACGTGATCCGCCCGTACCGCCTGCACGTGCTCGATGTACCCGCGCTGCGGGTGCCTGCCGATGTCCGGCGTGGCGACCGCCGGTATCCGGTGACCTTCGACTGGCTGCTGCCAGCCGGGGCTTTCGCCCCGGTACGCTGCCCGTCCTGTGGCGGCGACGCGCCGCTGGTGGCCGGCAAGCAGAAACTCGGCTGCGAGACGTGCCTGCCACCTAAACTCGAGCCTTCGGCATCGTTGGCGCCATCCCCGGCGGCCAAGGCATCACCTCCCGCAGCAGCGGCCCCTGCTGGCGCTAAGGCACCTCCGGTCGCCGGCGAGCCGCCTCCCGTGGCAAAAAGCCCTCGACCGGCCAGCGTCCCGCCCGCAGCCAGACGGCGGTCCCCGGTCCCGCCGCATGTCCGGAAAGAACAGCGCAAGGCGCCGGGCAAGCTGGCGGAGCGACTGTGGAGTGCCGTCGCCGCTGGGCGCGCCGGGAATGCGAGCGCGGTCCTTGAACCAGGCTCGCCGGCCGCGGTGCTGTACCGGGTGTTCGGCGCGTCTGGGCTTACTCGCGTGATCGGGATGCCCGCCGGCGAGGCGCCGGTCAGGTTCACCGCGCAGCCAGCGGACGGGACAAGTGGCGGCGATGTCATCGCTGGCGTGCTGATCGGCGACGAAGGCACCGAACGCGCCTATTACCTGAGCTGCCACGACAGGCAGGTGGCCGAGGTGCTGCCGTGCGCCGTGACGGCAGGCGGGGAGTTCTGGAACACCTACTGGTGGTGGCAGCGCCGCGCCGCGGCGGCAGGATGGCTGTCCGGCCAGATCCCGTCACGCTCCGGCCTCGATCCCGTCGGGAAAGCTCTTCTCAGCGTGGGCGCCGGGTGGAACGGCCTGCCGGTGGCGGCCCGTGCCCTGGCCGCCTGGGCGCGGATATCCGGCGAGCATCAGCGGGTGATGGCGGGGCGCCATTCGCTGGTGGTTGCCGCCGCCGTGGACCGCCTCGTCGCCCACCGGGCCGGCGGGAGAGCCACCTTCGCGGACGCGGCCGCCGTCTATAAGGCGGACGAGCAGGCGATCCGGCAAGCCGACCGCCCAGTCCGCGCCCTGCTCGCCCTCGGCCCCGACCAGCCCTGGTAGGCCGACAGGCTGATGAAAGACATTCGGCCTCAGCTGCAGCGATAACGGGAGCCGTGCTTTGCGGGCAAGGGCGGTGGCCGCGTTCTGGCCCTGCGATCGGGTCGGTGGGCATGCCCATCGCAGTCAGCAGGTCGCGCAATTCGTCTCGCTCCTCAGCGGTCACGGGGGCACTCCTGGCCGCAAGCGTGGCGGCAAGCTCAATGGTGAGCTCCCCGTATTCGCCGCCTGACTCCATGAGTCGAAGGCTTTCCAAAGTCTGCGTCGGGAGCCGGTCGGCGAAGCGGCCCGGCAGAGCCTCGGCCCGCTCGATGATTTCTGTCTCGTTCACAATGTGCCCTTCTTCGGGTTCCGTACGACCCCCGGGCCGCCTTCCCAGGCCGCGTTGCCCGCCTGCTCCACGCCACCACCGCCTTTAGCCGTACCGACATAGGCATAGATATCCTGCAGTGATGGGCTCTGACCGTAAACTGCCTGGTGGTGCCGACGGCCCCGCAGAGCGGGAGTTGCCGGGGTGAGAGGACGGGGGTCGCCTCACGATGAAGACAGCGATTTCGCTTGCCGCGCGCGAGCTAGCCGAACAGGCGGAGAACCTGGTCTCCCAGGCCTTCGTGCCAGTGAGGATCGTTCCTGACGATGAGGACCAGTTTCTCGGAAGCAGTGTGCGCTGTGCGACGGCCGGACAGGTCGGGGTCAGCCAAGTCACCGGCACTTTCCGCGCGCTGCGTTCCCGCGCGCTGATCAGCTCCACGGACCAGGAACTGGTCAAGGTGGCGCTGCCTACGCGCGGCCGGTTGGGGGTCGGGCAGGGCGGCCGCCAGTGCCTGGTGGGATCAGATGGTCTCGTCGTCTACGACACCGCCCGGCCGTATGAGGTGCGCTTTGGGGATACGTGTGAGGTCGTGGTGCTCGGCATCCCGCGCGCGCTGCTGGGACCGCACGCCGGCCGGCTGGCGCACCGGACAGCGTGCGCCATCCCGATCGACGTGGGCGGCCAGCGGTTCGCGGCCGCGCTGCTGCGCAGCGCCGCCAGCGAGCTGGACACGCTTTCCGGCGACAGCAGCCCGTATCTGGCCGACGCGCTGATCTCCCTGGTGCTGTCCGCGATATCTGGGCGGCCGGCCGGTGGGCCGGGCCAGGAGCTGGCCGGGCGGGTCTTCACCTACTGCCTGGCTCATCTCAGCGACCCGTGGTTGTCGCCGGGGGCGGTGGCCCGCGAGCACGGTGTCTCGGTCCGTCATCTCAACCGTGTCCTGCAGTCGCAGGGCATCACCCTGGCTGCCTGGATCCGCCACTGCCGCCTGGAGCGGATCCGGCGTGATCTGGCCGATCCTTCCCTCGCTCATCGCAACGTGGAGCAGGTCGCCGTGGACTGGGGCATCCTGGATGCCACTCACCTCAGCCGTGCCCTGCGCGCGGAGTTCGGGCAGAGCGCGGCCCAGATCCGGCGGTCCGCACATGTGAACACCGGCTGACCCGGCGGCCCAGTTACCGCGATAACTGGGCCAGTGACGTATGGGTGATCGCTGGCCTGACCATCATGCGCGTACGGAAACACCGCGTCCCCGCCGACGCCTGACGTGCCGGTCCCATATTGGCGACTACCTGGCCTTCCATGGCGAGGACCTCGAGGCGCGATGGGCTTAGCCTCCGTTGTGGGAACTCAAGTGAAGGTAGGGGCTCAAGGGTGGGGCATAGGGGGAGTCACGGTCGCGCGTTCCGGCTGGCCGCCTACGGGGCGGAATCCGTAACCGTCGCTCTTGACTGAAATGGCTGGTACCAGCGTCATGGGAATTTCCCGCCGAAGCGGTTCTCAGAGGAACCAATACGATTATGTGGTGATCGGCGCAGGCACGGCCGGTTCGGTCAGAGCGTCCCGGCTATCCGGGTGCTCCGACGTCCGTGTGCTGCTGCTCGGGGCGGGTCCCGCCGATGGCTCGGCGATGATGCCGGTCCCGGCCGACTGGCCGACGCTGATGGGCGGCGAAGCCGATTGGAGCTATAAGACCGTTGTTCAGCAGGGGCTGGACGGCGCCATTTCCCTACCCGCGGGGCAAGGTGTGCGACCGCACAGGTTGGCGCCTTTGCCGTAACCGGACATGTCAAGATTGCGCAACAGATGTGACTAATTTGTGATTTGGTAGGGCCTTGGACCCGGTTACCTCAGACGCGCTGATACGGTCGGCGGGGCTGATACAGTCCCCGTTCTGCTTGGTCATCTTCGACACTGAGCTGCGGATCGCCTCGGCTAATGAGGCAGCCGAGCGTCTCGGTGACGGCATCCCGGCGACGAGGTGGGCGGGGCGCCGGCTGGGCGAGGTGCTGCCCCACCTGGACGCCGGCTTGATCGAGCAGTCGCTGCGGCGGGTGCTGGCCACCGGCGAGCCCGTGACCGACCTGGAGGTGGGCAGCCGCGCCGGCGATGACCCCGGCGGTGAGCGTTTCTGGGGCTGTGTCCAGTTCCGGATCGGCGGGCCGGACGGTAAGGCCGCCGGGGTGGCCCACGTGATGCGGGAGGTCACCGAGCGGGCTCACAGCCAGCGCCGGCTCGCGCTGGCGGATGAGGCGAGCGCGCGGATCGGGACCACGCTGGACATCACCCGGACCGCGGAAGAATTGCTGGAGGTGGCCATCCCGCGCCTGGCCGACGTCGGCGCGGTCGACCTGCTGGCCACCGTCATCGACGGTGACCAGCATGCACCGCATGCACATGACCAGAAGATGCGTCTGTGGCGAGCGGCGGTGCAATCGGCTGACGGCTCGCCGACCCCTACGGGATACCTCCGGCATGCATGGCTCGAGACCGACCCTGCGAAGCTGTATCACCAGCGCCTGGTCGCCGGCTTGCCGGTCTACCTGCCGGCGTTCGGGGCCATGACCACCGAACAGATCAAGGAGGTGAACTCCGGCACGGGCTTGGATCGCCTGATGGCCGCGCACGCGGCAGGCGCCCACTCGCTGATGGTTGTCCCGCTGGTCGCCCGGGGCGTCATCATGGGCATGGTCGTCTTGTACCGTCATGCCGGTTCGGAGCCGTTCACGCCTGCGGACCTGGCACTGGCCCATGACTTTGTCGCCCGCGCGGCGGTCCCGCTCGACAACGCCCGGCTCTACACCCGTGAGCTGGCCACCGCGCTGGCCCTGCAGCGCGGCCTGCTGCCCCGCCGCATCCCCGGCGTTCCCGGCCTCCGGCTCGCCTACCGCTACGTCCCCGCCGAGACCAGCGCCGAGATCGGCGGCGACTGGTTCGACGTCATCCCGCTTTCCCAAGACCGCTGCGCCCTCATCGTCGGCGACGTGACCGGGCACGACATGACCGCCGCCTCGCTGATGGGCCAGCTCCGCACCGCCACCCGCACCCTGGCCACCCTCGGCCTCACCCCCGCCCAGATCCTGACCCGCCTGGACCAGATCACCGCCGACCTGACCGACGCCGAAACCAGCGCCACCTGCCTCTACGCCGTCCACGACCCCGGCACCGGCACCTGCGACATCGCCCGGGCCGGGCACCCCCTGCCCGCCATCGCCCGCCCCGGCCACCCCACCGCCTTCCCCCACCTGCCCCCCGGCCTGCCCCTCGGCACCGGCCTGGCCGACGTCCCCTACCAGGCCACCCGCCTGCACCTGCCCCGCGGCAGCACCCTGGTCCTCTACACCGACGGGCTCATTGAAAGCCCCGGCGCCGATATGAGCACCGGCATGGCGCGCCTGGCCCGCACCCTCGCCACTCTCACCACGCTGCCCGTCACCGACGCCTGCGACACCCTGCTGGCCACCCTGGCCCCCAGCCCGGCCGACGACATCGCCATCCTCATGGCCCGAACCTGACACCGGTAGCAGCACAGCAACCTCACCGGTCACAGCCGCTACGGGGCCTGCTGGTGGGCGAGACCGCGCTGTTCCTGCATGCCGCCGGGCGCATCGAGGAGGGCAAGTCCTTCGCCGGCCAGGCCCTGAGCGGGGCTCTCTCACCGGAGC
>DASQVO010000053.1:0-25809 GCA_035640715.1 Streptosporangiaceae bacterium | reverse complement strand
GATCCGCAGCGTGATCCGGGCCATTCCGGACCGGGGCCAGGACAGCGTGTTGAAAACCGCCACCGCCGTTTCCCAGGCCCCCGTGCCCGCCGCGCCGGCGCTGGCCGCGCCGGCTGCGCCCGCGATATGCGCGGCGGCCGCGCGGCGCGCGGCATCGCCCCGTTCCCATGCTTCCCGCCAGCCGGCCAGCAGGTCGAGGTAGACCTGATCGGACTCGGTGCCGGTAATCGCGTCGTGGTGGGCGCCGTACGCGAGCTGGCGCCACGCCTTGTCGATCGACTCGGCCGGGTACGGCGCCCCGGCGAGCCACGCGAGAGCGGACAGCCGCTCGCCGTCAAGGCAGGCGACCTCGGCGGCGCGCTGCGCCTGCTTGGTGTCAATGTAGGAGACGTCCTTGCCCGTGTAGACGGGGTTCATGTCCCTGCTCTGCGGCGTGATCCAGGCCCCGGCGCTCGCGGCGTCTGATCGCACGGCCGCGAAGAACTCGGCCGGGATCGCGGTCACGAACCTCGGCCACACGTAGCGGGCATTCCAGTCGCGGTGGATCTCCGTCACCCATCGCGGGGGGATGACGTGGTCGGCGCCCACCGGCAGCAGCACGTTGCGGGTCGCCGCGACCTCGGCGAGGAGGCGGAACTGCGCATGCGCCTCGTCTTCCGCCGCCGCGAGGTCGGGCAGCCTGGTCATGCTCCACCCGGCACCGTAGTGGTTTGCCATGTAACAGGTCAGCAGGCCAGTGCCGTCCGGCGACATCCACTCGAACTCGCTGGCGAACTGCATCCTGCGGTTGCCGCCGTCCGTCCCCGACGGCCCCCACTGGTGGAACGGCCCGCGCGCCCAGGCGGAGGAGGTCATCCCGGCCGCGGCCATCAGGCCCGGATACCCGGGATCGTGCCCGAAGGCGTCAAGCATCCAGGCTGTCCGCGGATCGCCGCCGAGCACGTCGCGCTGGAAGCCGGCGCCGAAGACGGCATTGCGGATCGTTGACTCGGCACAGGTGAGGTTGGTGTTCGGCTCGTTGTAATTGCCGCCCACGATCTCGATCCGGCCGTCGGCGATGAAGCGCCGCAGGTCCGCCCGGTCTTCCGGATGGGCGTCGAAATGCGGCTTGAGGTAGTCGATCTCGGCGAGCACGAACTTGTAGTCGGGGTCATGCCGCGCCTTGTCCAGGTGCAGGCGGACAAGCTCGAACGCGGTCCGCACGTCGGGGAGCCGGCCGTCGGCGTCGGGAAGCAGCAGCCGCGACTCGGTGAACTGGCCCTGGGTGCCCCACCACACCGGGTCGTAGTGGAAGTGGCTGACCATCCACATGGTCCAGCCCGGCTCGGCCGCGGTCACCTCGGCCCGCGCCTGCGCGGCGGGCACGGTGTCCCCGGCCTCCGCGATCACCGTCACCGTCCGCGTGCTCCCGGGCTGGTACGGGGCGGCGAACTCCACGGGAACCTCAGCCACCCGCGTATCGCCCGGCTGGAAGCCGCCGATGCCGAACGGCGCCGGGGTACTCACCCCGGCGCCTTCGACGCGGATCGTGACGGGAATCCCCGGATCGGTGATCATCGCGGGACCCTCGTTCGCGAGCGTGACCCGGATGATCTGCAGCGGACGCTGAGCCGTGCCCGCGAACAAGTCCGTCGGTTCAACACCGGTAATCCGCATGCCCCCATCGTCGCACGCAGGGCCGCCCGGTAAATCCCTCGCGCCCCGCTGCGCGATGCCGCAGGACGGTTCTCACGCCTCCCATTCACCCAGTTGTTCACCCAGGATCGGGCTGGTGCGTCGGCGAATCCTCAGCCCGCTCAGGGCGGCAACGCGCCGAGCGCCGACACCGTTCCTATGGACTGAGCACGAGTTGCACGTGCTCAGCCGCGTGCCCCGAACGGTGCTGGGCACACTGGTCCCCCGCTTTCACTCCGCATCCGGTCCCAGCGGATCGTGTCCGTGGTCCGGGAATGCGGGGGGCGGGTTCCCTCACGCCCCGGGGCCACCGAGCCGGCCTGGACGGTCCGATGCCCCTGCTCATCGCTCTGGTGGGCAGGGGGCGGTGCCGTCCGTCGCCGGATCGGGTGCCCCAGGGCGCGCCGTCCGATCGCCACGGCGGCCGCGTCGTGGCGAGTGGTCTTCTTGTTTTTGCTGGTGAGGGGCTTTTGCCAGTGCCCGGCGCCCCACTTGCTCGTATAGGCCGGGTCCACGGCGACGATGGTGATGCCGAGTTCGGCGGCCATCGACGCCAGCCGGGCGCGCAGCTTGCTCACGGGCATGCCAGAGATCAGCTTGCGGAACCGCTTACGGCGGCCGTGCTTTTCCCGGGTCTTTTCCGCCGCGAAGTCCAGGTCCTCGATCGCGATCGGCAGCCCGCGCTGTCTGGCCCAGTGCAGGAGGCGGATGAGCGCATGCCGCACCTGGGCGTCACGGTGGGTCGCGCTGCCGGTCAGGTCGTAGCCGAACCGGCGCGGCTGGCCCAGCGGGTTGCCGTGCTGTCGAGCCGCCAGGCTGCCAGGTGGCCGGCGTTCGTGTCGACGCCGATCACCCCATCGACGAGCGCGGCCTTAAGCGGGATGGCCCTGGCAGCCGGAATCTGCCACGAGGCGGTCACATACCAGCGCTGGCGGCCCACATCCAGGTGGATGCGGTAGGCCACCGCCCGGTTGGCTTCGATCCGGTCCCGCCATTCCTGTCCCCGGTGGGCGAACCGCACCCGGCAGGCGAGCACGTAGCGGCCGTGCGGCGCGTTCGCCAGATGCGCCAGCGGCGCGGGCAGCTTGACCGACACCTCGCCCTCGGGGGTGACGCGGATGGTCTCGTTGCCGTACCTCTTACCCGACTCGCCGTCGGCGGCCAGGAACCAGCGTTCCGCCTCCCACCGCTGCCGCCACCCGGCCTCGGTCAGGCCGGCTGCGCCCAGGTTGTGCCGGTTCCGGGCCAGCCGCCTTCCGCCCCGCACCACATGCACGACCCCGGCCTCACGGTCGGCCCTCTCGGCTGCCAGCCGGTCTTCCAGCACCCGCAGGCGCCGGGCCTTCGCATGCCACTCCTGCCTGCTGCGGTAGCCGCCCGGCGCCCTCTTCGATCCCTTGGCGCCGACCGGCAACGACAGCCGATGCCGGATCGTCGTGACCCCGGCTTCAAGGTCCTGGATGTGCGCGAGCTGGCACCTTCGGGTGAGCGCCCACTGGTCATGCGTCGCTTTGGTGATCGCCCCAGCCCAGCGGGAAGAAGACTGCGCGGTCAGCTCCCGCTTGCGGGCCGCCCAGGCTCCGGCATCATGCTCCATGGCGACCGCGCACCGGTCTTTGAGATCCTTCGACGCCAGCGAACCAAGGTGCATGCCAACCGCCCGCAGCACCTGCTCGTCCCGCGTGCTCACGCCCTTAAGCCGGCCGCGTATCGCCACCCCAGACGGGCCAGGCGCCACGAAAGAAGGGCCGATCGTGCGCAGCTTCTCCTGCATCGATGCCCTCCCCCCGCCGGTCATGATCAGCAACTAGGGAAGACCGTACCGGCCGCCACCGACATTCCGGGGCGGTCCTGGCACCGATGTTCATCACGATCGCGCACGGCCCGGCCCGCTGAGCCGGAACCGGCAGTATCCCCCGGCGAAACCAGCAGCCTGCCGTGTGAGGACTGATACCCCCGCACGCGCCCATTCCGCCAGATTCACGGCAAGACCATCTGCAACTACAGTCGCGTCATACACGCTCAATCGGTAGCAGTTCCGCACCCCGCGACGAGGCACGCGAAGGCGATGATCGTGATCGGGCCCGGCCCGAAACGGCCGATCACTTGCCCCATCTTCGTGGACGGGACCGCGACGACCAGGCCAGCCGGCAGGAACGCCAGAGCCGTTGACAGCGCCGACCAGCCGACCAGGCTCTTTTATGTCCGTGCGGCTATGATGCGCCCGTGAGCGTGAGTGGGTCTGGCGCGGCGTGGCAGTCCGCGCCAGAGGCTGCGCCGGACACGGTCGTGACCGTCTGGCGGGCCCTGGCCGCCAGCCATGCGGCCGCATGCACGGCTCTCGAACGAGAACTCGGCGAGCGGCACGGACTGGGCGTCAGCGACTTCGAGGTGCTGGAGCGCCTTGCCGAGAGCGACGAGCACAGGTTCCGTGCCCAGGAACTGGCCGACGCGGTGCACCTGAGCCAGAGCGCCCTGTCCCGGCTGATCGGCCGCCTGGAAAAGCACGGGCTCGTCGAGCGCTGCATGTGCGACATGGACAGGCGCGGCATCTACGTGACACTGACCGAGGCCGGGCGGCAGCGTCATGCCGAGGCGGCGCCCACCCACCGGGACGTGCTGGCCAGCGTTCTCCCGGACCAGCTGATCGCGTCGGCCCGGGCGGCGGGCGGCGAAAGCTAGCCGCCACGCAGCCGGAAAGCGGGGGCAGGCACGCAGGGCGACCTGGCAGGTAGCCTGGTTGTCTGGGTAGAGCATATGACGATCAGCAGAGCATATGACGAGCACCAGGCACTCGCGAGACGCGCCGGGCCGGGGCAGGCCGGCGCCGGGGACCGATCGCTAAGGAGCGTGATCACCGATGCCTGAACGGCCGGCGACGCTCCGGGATGTTGCCATCGCGGCACGCGTGCACCCAGCAACCGCCTCCCGCGCGCTTAACCCGGAAACCCGCATCCTGGTCAGCGAGGACACCGCCCAGCGAGTGGCAGAAGCCGCGGCCGCGCTTGGCTACCGGCCCAACCCGGTAGCGCGCAGCCTGCGGACCAGGCGCTCGCACACCGTCGGCGTGCTGATTCCCGATCTGAACAATCCGCTCTTCCCGCCGATCGTCCGCGGCCTGGAGGACCGGCTCGCCAGCGCGGGCTATGTCGCGCTCCTCGGCAACACCGACGGGGACAGCGGCAAGGAGCAGATCATCTTCGAGCAGATGCGCGCGCGTCACGTCGACGGGTTCGCCCTGGCGACCGCGCACCTGCGCAACCCGGTCCTTGCGGAGGCCGCCGCCGCCGACATTCCCACCGTGCTGATGAACCGGCTCGCCCCGGACTACAGCTTCTCCTCGGTATCGGTGGACAATGAGCAGGGACTGCGCATGGCCGTCGCGCACCTCGCCGCGCTGGGCCACACGCGGATCGCCCACATCGCCGGCCCCCAGCAGGTATCGACCGGCGTGAGCCGGCGCCGCGGCTTCTTCGAAGGCATGAAGGCATGCGGCCTTGAGGTGAACGAGAGCCTGATCGTGTCCGCCGCCGGGTACACGGTGGAGGAGGGGACACGGTGCTGCCGGGAGCTGCTGGGGCGGGCAGACCGCTTCACCGCGATAGCGGCCGCCAACGACATGCAGGCAATCGGCTGCTACGCGGCGCTCGACGAGGCCGGCCTGCGCTGCCCCGAGGACCTGTCGCTGGTCGGATTCAACGACATGCCGTTCGTCGACCGGCTGCGCCCGCCGCTGACCACGGTGCGCTTTCCGCACTATCAGCTCGGCACGGAGGCGGCGCAGCTCCTGCTTGAACGCGTCACCAGCCATGACAGCCCGGTGAAGATCCTCTACCTCGCCCCGGAGCTGGTGGTCCGGGGCTCCACCGCCCCTCCCGCGGAGGCCACGGGTGGAGCAGGACATGCCGCGGCCGCGGTGCCCCTGCACCGTGCCCCGGCCGGGGCGGCTGGCGCGCCGTCCGCGTCCTGAGCCGCTGACCGGCGCCCCGTGGCGGCGGGTGCGGGCCGGCTGACCGCATTGCCGTGCGCTGGCGGATTGGTAACAGGTTGATCATGTTGGTCTTGCTTCGTTGACAAAGATCGCGTCAAGGTACAGCCTGCAGATGCAAACGATTGTTGCTGGCTCCGTGCGCGCCCCCGCTGAAGCGCACCGCGGTGACCGTGCGAAGTGAGGCAAGAGGGCATGCCCGAAGACAATGACGTCCGCACGATCGGCTGGATCGGCGCGGGCCGGATGGGCTCTGAAATGGTCCGCCGGCTACTCGCCGCGGGCTCTGATGTTGCCGTCTACAACCGCACCCGGGCCCGGGCCGAGCCGCTGGAAAGGCTCGGCGCCAAACTGGTCTCCTCGGCGGCGGACCTGGGCGAGCGCGACATCGTGTTCGCCACGGTTGCCTCATCGGAGGACCTCATCTCGGTGGTTCTCGGCCCCGGCGGCCTGATATCGGGGCCTGCCGCGCCGTCCGTGCTGGTGGACTGCTCCACTGTGTCCGCGGACGCGTCCCGGCACGTGCGGGAGCAGCTTACGCCGCGCGGCACCTCGCTGCTCGCGGCGCCGGTCAGCGGAAACCCGGGCGTCGCCCGCGCGGGCAGGCTGACCCTCGCGGTCTCCGGGCCCCGGGCCGCCTTCGACATGGTCGCGCCCTACCTGGACCTGCTCGGATCCGGGGCGACCTACGTGGGCGAAGGAGAACTGGCCCGGACGGTCAAGCTCTGCCACAATCTGTTCCTCGGCGTCGTGGCGCAGGCGCTCGCCGAGGTAACGGTGCTGGCCGAGAAGAGCGGGGTGAGCCGGCAGGCCTTCCTTGGCTGCCTCAATAAAAGCGTGATGGGCTCCTTGTTCACGACCTACAAGACGCCGGCCTACGTCAACCTTGACTTCGAGCCCACGTTCACGGCGCGGCTCCTGCGCAAGGACTTCGACCTCGGCCTGGCCGCTGCGCGCAACCGGGAAACGCCAATGCCGGTCGCCTCGCTGGTTCACCAGCTGGTGCAGGGCCTCATCGGCCGCGGATACGGCGAGTCCGATTTCGCCGCCCTGCTGCAGATGCAGGCCGACTCGGCCGGCCTGAGGCTGGAAAGTGAGCACGCGGACGTCCCGGACGGGCTTGAGCCCGACGAGACATCGGCTGGGTAACGGCACCGGACAACTAGATCGGAAGGGAGAACCGGGGATGAGACGTGCACCCGCCCGGTCCTCAGGAACATACCGGTACGCCCTTGCCGTGCCGGTTACGGCGCTGGCCGCGGCCGTTCTGGCCGCCTGCGGCAGCAGCGGAAGCGGCACGGGCGGATCCGGTGCGAACGGATCCGGCACGAAGGCGCCGATCGTGATCGGCGCGTCCCTCTCACTCACCGGCGACTTCTCCGCCGACGGTCAGGCGTTCCAGAAGGGCTACCAGCTGTGGGCGGCCACCACCAACGCCCACGGCGGCCTGCTGGGCCGCAAGGTCGAACTCAAGATCCTCAACGACGGCAGCTCACCGCAGCAGGTGGACACGAACTACCAGACGCTGTTCGCTTCCGACCATGCCGACCTGGCGTTCGGCCCGTTCTCCTCGCTGCTGACCGGACCGGCGTCGGCCGTGGCGGCGCGGTACGGCAAGGCGTTCGTCGAAGGCGCCGGCGGCGCCCCGGCGGTCTTCAACACGCCATCGAATCAGGCGGACCACAACGTCTTCGACGTCAGCTTGCCCGTCAAGGACCAGCTGGTTCCCTTCGTTAACTGGGTCAAGTCACTGCCGCCCAGCCAGCGGCCGGCGACGGCCGCGTACCCGATGGCCAACGACCCGTTCGCCGACCCGCAGACCCAGCTGGCGCAGTCCGAGCTGCAGAGCCTAGGGGTCAAGACGGTCTACTCGAAGGTCTTTCCGGAGGAGGTCACCGCCTACAAGGCGCCGGCCGACCAGGTGGCGGCCAGCGGGGCACAGCTCGTCATACTCGGCTCGACCGACGTGCCTACCGTGTCGGCCTTTATGCAGGCGTTCGAGCAGCAGCACTACAACCCGAAAATATTCATCGCCACGGGCGGCCCGGACCAGGGAGCCGCCTACCTCAGCACCGTGGGGAAGGCGAACGCCACCGGCGTCATGGTGCCGAACGGCTGGTACCCGCAGTACCAGAACGCTGCCAGCCAGGCGATGGTCAAGGCCTACATCGCCAAGTACGGCGGCACCCCGTCGGATATCAACTCCGATGTCGCAGAGGCCTACGCAGTCGGCCAGGTCATGGCCCAGGCCGTGAACGCGACCAAGGGCACGGACAACACGGCCATCATCAAGTACCTGCACAGCGGGGTGACGCTGAGCAGCGTCCAAGGGCCGGTGAAGTTCGATTCCCTCGGCCAGAACGGCCAGGCCGCGGCGTTCATCTTCCAATGGCAGAACGGAGTGCTTAACCAGGTGATGCCGACCGGCGCGGCCGGCTCCGTGAAGGTTATCTACCCGAAGCCCAACTGGTCGAGCTGACGGCATAAGCGGAATGCGGAGCTGACATGGCGCACGAGATCTACCAGGCCATCTCGGACGGAATCCTGGTCGGGGGCGTCTATGCCCTGATGGCGGCCGGGCTGACGCTGATATTCGGCGTGCTGGACATCATCAACATCGCCCAGGGCATCCTCGTGGTGCTGGGCGCCTACCTCAGCTACGTTCTCGCCGTGCACCTGCACATCGACCTGTTCCTCGGGCTGCTCATCACGGTGCCGGCCTTGTTCATGATCGGCGTCGTCATCCACTGGACGTTCATCCGCCCGCTGCGCGGCCGGGAACGGACGTCCATGACGCTGCTGGTGAGCTATGCGGTAGCGCTGATTATCGAGGGGATCCTGTATAAGGTCTTCGGGCCCAACTACACACAGCTCAAGTCCTGGTATGTCAGCTCGACCGTGCACGTGCTCGGGTTCTACCTGCCGTATATCTATCTCTTCGGATTCGCCCTCGCAGTCGCTCTCATCCTCGCGCTCTACCTGCTGCTGTACCAGACGGGATTCGGGCGCAGCGTGCGTGCGACGATGCAGGACAGCACGGCGGCGCGGCTCATCGGGATCGACGTCAACCGCGTGGCCGCTCTCACGTTCGGCATCGGGGTGGCGGTCACCGCGGCAGGGGGCATGGTCTTCGGCGCGACAAGCGGGGGATTCAACCCCAACAGCGGCTACGACCTGATCTCCCGGCTGCTGGCGATCATCATCCTCGGCGGCCTGGGCAGCATTGCCGGTGCACTCGTGGCGTCGGTCTTCATGCTGACCCTGGAGTCGCTCGTGACCATCTGGTCACCGAACTGGGCGGTCGTCGTTTTTTACGCCGCCCTGGTCGTTGTCCTGGTGCTACGCCCCGCAGGGTTCCTGGGACGGCAGGCGGTGAGGGCGCAATGAACACCGGCATCACATGGCGGGCCGGCACGGCAGCGATCCTGCTCGCGGCGGCGGCGGTGTTCCCCCTGCTGTTCACGAACCCGCTGGTCACCAACTACGGTGTCTACGCGCTGATCTTCGCGGGCGCAGCCACCGCCTGGAACCTGTTCTCCGGCTTCTCCGGCTACATCTCGCTCGGCCATGCCGTGTTCTTCGGCAGCGGCGCCTACACGGTGGGCATCGCCGCCAAGGACTGGCACGTGAGCGGCGTCGCGGTGTTCGGGCTGCTGCCGCTGGCCGCCGCGGTCGGGGCGGCGATCGCCGTGCCGTTCGGCCTGGTGGCCCTGCGGGTCAGGCGGCATACGTTCATCGTGATCACGATCGCGGTGTTCTTCATCTTCCAGCTGATGGCCTACAACCTGTCCTTCACGGGAGGCTCGACGGGCGTGTCTGCGCCGTTCCTCAACTGGCAGGCGGCCACCTACAACAATCCGTTCTACTACCTGGCGCTGGTCATCCTGGTCGTCACGATGGGCCTGGCCTGGCTGATCCGCCGGTCCCGGTTTGGCCTGCAGCTGCGTGCAATCAGGGATGACGAGGACCGGGCCCGCGGGCTCGGGGTGCGGCCGATGCGGGTAAAGCTGGCGGCGTTCACCATTTCCGCGGTGGTCACCGGTCTGCTCGGCGGCCTCTGGTTCTACTACCTGACCCAGGTACAGCCGCCTTCGGGATTCGATGCGCAGTTCGACCTGTCCGTCGCGCTGATGACGTTCCTCGGCGGGTTCGGCAGCATCTCCGGGCCGGTGCTCGGCGCGGTCCTCATCGAGCCAGGCCAGCAGTACCTCACGTCACGGTTCACGAACGGCTACGTCAGCGAGATCCTGCTGGGCGCGCTGTTCTTGCTGGTCGTCCTGTTCCTGCCGCGCGGCGTGATCCCCACCGCGGCCGAGAGGGTGACGGCCTGGCGGGCTGCCCGCGCGGCGCACGCTCCGGATCCACTCCCTGCGGATGCGGCGGACGGCGCCGTGGCAGGCTCCGGCGCTGCGGTCAGCGCCGGCGCCGAAGGGAGGCCGCGATGACGGCCCTGCTGCGGGCCGACGGCCTGGCGAAGGCGTTCGGCGGTGTGCAGGCGCTGCAGGGCTGCACGATCGAGGTTGACGAGGGCAGCGTGACGGGGCTTATCGGGCCCAACGGCTCGGGCAAGACCACCCTGTTCAACGTGATGACCGGATATGAGCGGGTGGATGCGGGTGATGTCTTCCTGGGCGGCCGGAAGATCACCAACTCACCGCCGGACCGGGTGTTCGCCCTCGGCGTCGGCCGGACCTTCCAGCTCACGCGTATCTTCGCCCGCCTCACCGTGCTCGAGAACATGCTCGTCCCCGCGCCGCGCCGGAGTGCGGCGGGACGGCGGAGCCTGCCCGGCGCCAAGAGGGCTGCACCACCGGACCGGCAGCGGGCGATGGAACTGCTCGACTTCGTCGGCATCGCCGGGCACGCCGCCGCGCTCGCCGGGACTCTCTCCTACGGTCAGCGCAAACTGCTCGAACTGGCCTACGTCCTGATTGCGGAACCAGCCGTCATCCTGCTCGACGAGCCGGCCGGCGGCGTGAACCCGTCCCTCATCAACCACATCGCCGGGCGGATACGGGAGCTGAACGCCGGGGGCACGACGTTCCTCATCGTCGAGCACAACATGGAGTTCGTGATGGGACTGTGCGAGCGGGTAACCGTCATGGATTCAGGAAGCGTCGTCGCCTCCGGGCCACCCGACATCATCAGGACCGACCCCCGCGTCCTTGACGCCTACCTTGGCGGCTCGCTGGAGGATGAGGATGACGTCACGGCCGGGTGAGCGGGGGCGTCAGGGACGCCGCGGGGAATTCCGGGGGGCCGTCTCGTCCCCGGGCCAGTGCGGGCCGGAGGCCCGCCACGGGGGGTTCCGGGGGGCCGTCTCGCCCCCGGGCCAGCACTGTCTTGACGCCTACCTTGGCGGCTCGCTGGAGGATGAGGATGACGTCACGGCCTGAGAGCCCGCCCGCAGCCGCGCGGGCCGGGGCGGGCGGCCAGCCGGATATGGCCCTCGTAGTCGATGGCGTGGTAGCCGGCTACGGCGGCGGCGACGTGCTGCGCGGCGTGTCGCTCAGCGTGGCCGAGGGCGGGATCACCTGCGTGGTCGGTCCCAACGGCGCCGGCAAGTCCACGCTGATGGCCGTGATCAGCGGGCTGCTCCGGCCCAGGCGGGGAGCGATCACGCTGCGCGGCGAATCCCTGGCCGGGAAGACACCGCAGCAGGTCCTCCGCATGGGCGTCGTGCAGGTGCCGCAGAACCACAGCCTCTTCCGTGACATGACAGTCCGGGAGAATATCGAGCTTGGCGGCTACATCCTGCGGAACGGGGCACTGACGGCCCGCAGGATGGCCAGCGTGTTCGAGATGTTCCCGCAGGTCGCCAGCTGGGCCGCGCAGAAGGCCGGCAGCCTGTCCGGCGGCCAGCAGCGGCTGGTCGAATTCGCGCGGTCCCTGATGCTCGAGCCGGTCCTGATCATCCTGGACGAGCCGTCGATGGGCCTGGACCCGAAGGTGCTCAGGTCCGTCTTTGACGCCATCCGGCTGATGAACGAGCGCGGGACGACGATCCTGCTTGTCGAGCAGAACGCCCGTGCCGGGCTCCGGCTGTCCACGCACGGCGTGGTCATGGAGAACGGGCGGGTACGGCTGTCGGGATCGGGCCGTGAGGTGCTGGAGCACCCCGAGATAGGCGCCCTGTACCTGGGCGGTGCGGTCTCCGGTGCCGCGGCGCCGGAGACCGCGGCACCGGATGGCCGGCCGGGTAGCCCCGGCTAGCTCCCGGCGAGGTGGGAGCGCAGGAAGTCCACGGTCCGGCTCCACGCCAGCTTCGCCAGGTCCTCATTGTAGGTACCGAGGTGGTCCTGGTCGTTGAAGAACGCGTGGCCGGCGTCGTAGAAATGCACCTGGACGGGCACGCCCGCCTGGGTCCGGACCTTCTCCATCACCTCGCGGGCCACCTCGGGGGAGACGAACTGGTCGTGCTCGCCGAAGTGAGCCTGGACGGGGGCGCGGACGCCGGAGAAGTCCTCCCCGCCCTGGAAGGTGCCGTAGAACACGACGGCAGCGGCGACCTTCTCGCCCGCCTGCGCCGCGAGGTGCAGCACGAAGGCCCCGCCCATGCAGAACCCGACGACACCAACCTTGTCCCCGGTGACGGACGGCTGCGCAAGAAGGTAATCGACTGCTCCTGACAGGTCCTTGACCGCCTGCTCAGGGGGCAGCTGCCCGGCCAGCGTCGCGGCCTCTTCCTCGCTGTGCGCTACCCGGCCGCCGTAAAGATCCGGCGCCAGGGCCACGAATCCCTCGCGCGCGAAACGGTTGGAGACGTCGGCGATATGGTCGTCCAGGCCCCACCACTCCTGGATGACAATGAGACCCGGGCCGGTGCCGCTTTCCGGCACGGCGAGGTATCCGTACGCGGTACCCCCGTTGCTCGGGAAGCTCACGTTCTGGTAGGGAGTCTTTTCCGTCATTGGCGTGTCCTCATTTCATCGTTTCGTCTGCGGACCCGAGCGCTTGCAGCGCCGGGCCGGAGAGCCGGTACACAGTCCACTCGTCCATCGGCTGCGCGCCGATGGACTTGTAAAACCCGATGGACGGCGCGTTCCAGTCCAGTACCCACCATTCCAGCCGCCCGTAGCCACGCTCGACGCATATGCGGGAAAGCTCGGCCAGCAGCGCCTTGCCATATCCGCGGCCGCGCATTCCGGGCTGCACGTAGAGATCTTCGAGGTATATTCCGTGCTTCCCGGTCCAGGTCGAATAGTTGAGGAACCACAGGGCGAACCCCACGACGCTGCCGCCGGATACGGCCACGTGCGCGAACACGGCCGGATGGTCGCAGAACAGTGACCGGCGCAGGTCTTCTTCCGTTGCCGTGACGCTGGACAGCGACTTCTCATACTGGGCCAGATCGTGCATAAGGCGGTAAATCACCGGGATATCCCCGACTCGGGCAGGCCTGATCATGCGCCCCACATTAACGGGCGGCGCGGCGGCGGGGGCCGGGCGGTGGCGGTAGCGGGGATCGTCAGGCGCTGCCGGGCCGCGCGGGCTGTCCCGCGCGGCTGGCCAGGGCAGCGCGGGGAGGCAGGCACCGCCGGCCTATTTCTTGCGGGCCAGGGTCAGCCCGTCGCCGAGCGGCAGCATGATCAGTTCCACCCGGTCGTCCGCGGCGGCATGATCGTTGAAATCCCTGACGGCCTGGACGAGCTCGCTTTCGTTGCCGGCGTCGATGACGCGGCCGTGGGAGAACGTGTTGTCCACGAGGATCACGCCGCCGGGGCGGATACGCGGCACGACCTCATTCCAGTAGGCCAGGTAACCGGTCTTGTCGGCGTCGATGAACGCGATGTCGAACCTCGCGCTGTCCGGCAGCGACCGCAGGGTGTCCAGGGCCGGCCCGAGCCGCAGCTCGATCCTGTCCGTGAGTCCTGCCTTCTCCCAGTACTTCCGGGCCACTGAGGTCCATTCCTCGCTGATGTCGCAGCACAGCAGGTGCCCGTCTTCCGCAAGGCCGCGGGCCAGGCAGATTGAGGAGTAGCCGGTGAACGTGCCGACCTCGATCGCGGACCGGGCGCCGATCAGCCGGGTGATGATCGTCATGAACGTGCCCTGCTCCGGCGCGATCGGCAGGCTCACCTCGCTGGGGAACCACTCGGCCGTCTCGTGGGCAAGTTCGCGCAGGATGGCGTCGGGCGGCGTGCTGTGCGCGACGAGATATGCGTTGATGTGCAGGCCGATCTGCTCACTTCTCTGGGCCACATGCCAACGTTAGCTGACTCTGCCGGCCGAGCCCAGAACAGGCGGCAGTCTGGCCAGTGACGGCCTGGGCGGCGCCGCGCCGGATGGGGACGGGCAGGCGGCGGCGGGCCGGCCGCGCGGAGGAACCGCGACGCACCCGCTCGCAGAGGTGCCGGTGCACTAGCCTGAGTTCATGGCGACGCACGCGACAACGCCGGTCAGCATGCCGATGTACATTCCCAGCCCGCCGATCAACGGGTTTCACATAGGCGGGCTGTTCATTCACTTTTACGCGCTGATGTACCTGGTGGGCATCACGGTGGCGATCATCCTCACGCGCCGGCGATGGAGGGCTGTCGGCGGCGACCCCGAGCTGGTGTACGACGTCGCGATGTGGGCCGTGCCGGCCGGTATCGTCGGCGGCCGTATCTACTTCGACATCACCACGCCGATGGACATCCCTCACGTCTGGTACGGCGTGTTCGCCGTCTGGAACGGCGGGCTCGGGATCTGGGGAGCGATCGCGCTGGCCGTCCCGGTCGGTGCGTGGCGAGTACGCAAGCACGGCGGCAGCGTAGCGATGTTCATGGACGCGGTGGCGCCTGGGCTGCTGATGGCCCAGGGCATCGGCCGGATCGGCAACTACTTCAACAAGGAACTGTTCGGCGGCCCGACCACGCTGCCGTGGGGACTCCAGATCCCGTACGCCTACCGGGTGCAGGGCGGCATCCCCGCGCAGGACCTGCACTTCAGCACCTTCCAGCCGTCGTTCCTTTACGAGCTGATCTGGGACTTCGCGCTGGCCGCGGCGCTCATCTGGATCGGGCGTCACCTCGCCGTCAAGCAGCGGGGGCTGTTCGCGCTGTACGTGACGGGCTATTCGGCGTACCGGATCTTCGAGGAATCGATCCGTATCGACTCCTCCAAGTATTTCCTCGGCCTGCGGCTGAACATGTTCGTGGCCTGCGCTCTGACCGTCGCGGGCGCGGCGTGGTTCATCTGGATTCAGCGGCACGGTGCGCCGCGGTCGGCCGGGATCCCCGCCCAGGCGCCCCGCGCCGGGCAAGCAGGGGAAGCAGCCGGAGCGGACTCGGTCGGCAGCGGTGAGGCGGGCGCCGCCGGAGCGGGCGATGCCACGGCCGCCGGTGATCCCGAGGCGGCCGGCGACCGGCGGGGGGCCGCACCTCAGACCGGGTAGGTCACGCCGGTGAGCCGCTCGGATTCCTCCCACAGGCGGTGCTGGAGCGCCGGGTCGTGCGAGCGGGCGGACGAGGTGACCCGTACCGGGTAGCCCTTAGTGCCGAGGCGGCATCATCAGCCCGGCATTGTTGATCAGCAGGTCGATGCCCGGGTACGCCTCGGTCCACCGGGCCGGCGTCACGTCTTGGCTCTCCTGGCTCACCAGGTCACTCTAGTATCGCTGCTCGGGTGAGGCCGGCCGCCGGACGGGGTAGGAAATAACGGTACGGAGCGGTCAGGCGGCTGGCGGTCACCGGCGGGCTGGCGCTCCAGGCTGGTCTTCCCGGAGGTGAGCGGGCACGATGCTGAAATCGGCTGCTGTCGGTTTTACCCCGTACGTGGTGATGCTGGCGGGCGTTCCGTTCGTCAATTCCACGGCCAACGTGGGCGGCATCCCGCTGCTCGGACTGTGGATCCTCATCTGGGTGGTCCTGACGCCGGTCTTCCTGCTGGCCGCCCACCGGCTGCTGCCGCGGGCCGAGCGCGAGGACGGCAGCCAGTGAACCTCCCGCTGATCATTACCGCCGTCATTGTGGGGCTCGCGGTCGTCATCGGGTTCGTGTCGCACGGGCGGACCACGATGGACCTGGAGCAGTGGTCCGTCGCCGGCCGCCGGTACGGCGGGGTGCTGCTGTGGGTGCTCGCCGCCGGAGAGATCTACACGACCTTCACCTTCCTCGGCGCGGCCGGCTACGGCTATACGAAGGGCGGCCCGGCCTTCTACATCCTCGGCTACGGGGCGCTGGCTTACATCATCTCGTTCTTTCTGCTGCCGCCGCTGTGGCGGTACGCCAAGCGGAACGGGCTGCTGACCCAGGCCGACTACTTCACGAGCCGGTTCGCCAGCCCCTGGCTCGGCGCCCTGGCCGCGGTCGTCGGCGTGGTATTCGTGGTGCCGTACGGCACGCTCCAGCTGGAGGGCCTCGGCGACATCGTCACGACCGTCACCAATGGGAAGGTGAGCAATGCGACGGCCATGATCGTGGCGTTCGGGCTCGTGGCGCTGTTCGTGTTCGTGTCCGGGCTCCGTGCCGCGGCGTGGACGTCGGTGCTGAAGGACGCCTTGCTCATCGTGGCCGTGCTCATCGTGGGCATCGGGCTGCCGCTGAAGTACTACGGGTCGTACAGCGGGCTGATCAGCGCGGTCAACCACGCCCATCCCGGTCATCTGGCGCTGCCCGGCAGCAGCCGCGTGCTCGGCGTGCCGTGGATGATCTCCACGCTGGTGCTCACCAGCATGGGCTTCTACATGTACCCGCAGGCGTTCATGGCGACCTATTCGGCCCGTTCGGTGCAGGCCATCAGGCGCAACGCGACGTTCCTGCCGCTGTACCAGATCCTGATGCTGCTGATGTTCTATGTCGGCTTCACCGCGCTGCTCGTGGTGCCGGGGCTCAAGGGAGCCAACAGCAACTTCGCCCTGCTCGATCTGGTGAAGAAGGGCGAGCCGGCATGGATCACCGGCCTGGTGGGCGGCGCAGGAGCCCTGGCGGCCATCGTGCCCGGAGGCGCGATCGTGCTCGCCGCGGCCACCCTGGTGGGCCGGAACATCTACCGCGACGTCATCAGCCCGCAGGCCAGCGACCTGTCGGTGCTGCGGGTGTCCAGGGTGTTCGTGCTCGTCGTCATGGCCGCCTCGCTCTACATCGCGATCCGGTCGCCGTCGCTCATCGTCAACCTGCTGCTGACCGCCTACGACGGCGTCACGCAGTTCTTCCCCGCCATCGCGCTTTCCCTGGTCTGGCGGCGCACGTCCAAGACGGGGGTGGCCGCCGGGCTCATCGTGGGCGTCGGCCTCGTGCTCTACCTGGTCATCAGCGGCCATGACCCGATCTGGGGGCTGAACGCCGGGCTCGTCGCCCTCATCGCCAACGCCCTCGTCACGGTGGCCGGCAGCCTGCTGGTCCCCGGCCGGGCGAGCCGCGAGGTCATGGCCGCGTACGCCCCGCGCCCCATGGAAGTGGCTGGCGTGCCGGCGGGTACCGCGCAGGAGGGGACGGCCGCGCCATGACGGAGCCCCGCTGACCACAGCAGGCGCCCGGTGCATGAGCCATTCATGCGGTCAGGGCATCGTGTGCCGGATGGGGAAACCTCCGCGCCGCAGGCCCAGCCCGCCGCCTGCTGGCTGCGGAACAGCCGGCGAATCCGGCTTCTGCGGTGATCGCCCGGCGTGTCACGCTAGCGGGCAGCTATGGGAGCAACTATCCTGACGAGAGTGCCATAGACATATATCGTGAAAGATAGGATAAATCGTATCTGTCACCGAAGCATCGCCGTAAGGTAGCTACCTCCTGCTGGCGGCCGGACCACCGGCGGCATGAATTAACACGGTGACGTGATGGATACCGTGCCGCAGCATGAGTTCTGTATGCGGTGGCTCACGCAAGGACGCATGAACAATAGTCGTTCACGCGTACCGGTTCAGTGTCTACAGAGGCGAGGTGAGCCGAGGTGGACTTTCTAAGAGCCCTTTTTAGCAAGACCGGGCTTCTTATCATGGTCTACATTCTGGCCGGTGTCTTCATCAACACCGCGGCTCCTCACCTGCCGACGACGGCGTTCACTGTCTCATCGTTTCACAGCTGGGTCCAGTACGCCATCTCGATTGTCTTCTGGCCCCTTGCCCTTTGGCATCCCACCTTCACAGTCGGTAAATGGGTGCCATTATCCGGTGACGGTGGCCGGCTGCCGGTCGCGGGTGCGCCACCACGCCTGGCCGCGTTCGGGGAGCGTGTAGATCGGGTCGTAGTAGGGGTATTCGCGGCCGATCGCCAGCGGGTCGTCGGCCTCGACGGCAGTGCGGTAATTCTTGGTCCAGTAGGAGATGCCGAGGTCGGTGTCGTACCTCGCGACCTGGTGCACCCAGCGCTTGCCGACGTAGGGCACGTCGCAGACGACGCGCGGCGTGGCGAAGCCGGGCAGGTAGCCCATGATCTGGTGCTGCAGCTCCTGGCCTTCGCGTACGGTCAGCCGCCAGTGCTCGCTGCCGGGGATCATGTCGCACATATAGAAGTAGTACGGCATGATCTTCGCCTCATCGAGCAGGGCGAAGCACAGGTCCAGCAGCGCCGCCGCGCTGTCGTTGACACCGCGCAGCAGCACTCCCTGATTGCGCACGTCCCGGATGCCGGTCTCCAGCATTGCCCGCGCGGCGCGGGCCACCAGCGGGGTCACCGACTGGGCGGCGTTGACATGGGTGTGGATGGCGAGGCTGACGCCGCGGTCCGTGGCACGCCGGGCCAGCCGGGCCATCCCGGCCCGTACCTCGTCGGCCAGCCAGTGCTGCGGAAGGCCCATCAGGGCCTTGCTGGCGAGCCGGATGTCGCGGATGCTCTCAATGTCGAGCAGCGCGGCGACGAACTCTTCCAGCCGCGGCCAGGGCAGGTTGGCCACGTCACCGCCGGAGACCACCACGTCGCGTACGCTGGGCGCCCGGCGCAGGTAGGAGATCATCGCATCGAACCGGTCGGCACGCGGCAGTCCGAACCTGTGCTTGCCCGTGGCCGGGGTGGGGTTGCCGACCAGGTCCATCCGCGTGCAGTGCCCGCAGTACTGCGGGCAGGTGGGCAGGACCTCGGCGAGCACCTTGGTCGGGTAGCGATGGATCAGGCCCTCCACGGCCCACATCTCGGTCTCATGCAGCGAGTCACGCTGCGCATAGGGATGCGACGGCCAGTCGGCCCGGCGATCGCTGAAGACCGGGATCATGTACCTGCGTACCGGGTCAGCGTAGAACGCCTCGGTGAAGCCCGGGCTGTCCGGCGCCGTTGCCGGCGCCATCGTGTTGAGCATCTGCGGCGGCACGAGCATCGACATGGTGGCCTGCTCACGCTGGTCGCGCTCGAGATCGGCGAAGAACGCCTCGGTGAGACCGCCGCCGGTCACCTGGCGCAGCTGGCGTGAGTTCTTCACGCTGTGCGCCCGCTGCCACTGCGCCGACTCCCATTCGGCGGCGCTCACGTCAGCCCAGCCGGGGAAGCGCCGCCAGTCCGGCTCGGCGAGCTCATGCCGCCGGTAGGCGTATGGCTGGTTGATCACGGCCACCTCCCGGTTTGGGCGTAAATACTCCCACCAGTACTGGAGACTGCAAAAAAAACTTCGTGAAAGGTAATCTTACGCAAGAGATCTTATTGAATCCATACGTCCGTCTCACGCCAGGCATACGCCGATCTACCGGCCGGGAAGGATAACCGCTGATGATCAGACCGCCGTCCGGCTCGCCGCCCGCTCCGGAGCCGCTACCAGGGGACCATCCGGTGGGCTCGCCGCTCGGGCTGCACCGGGTAGCCGAGCCCAGCGGCGCCGGCCTGCTGCCGCAGGCGGCCTGGCGGCTCGACCCTGATCCGCGGATCCGGCCCGACGAGGTGCGGGTCCGCCTTCAACGGCTCAACCTGGACGCCGCCTCCTACCGGCAGATCCGCGAGACGGCCGCCGGCGACCCGGCGGCCATGCGGGCCGCCGTGCTGGACACCGTGACCGCTCGCGGCAAGATGCACAACCCGGTCACTGGCTCGGGCGGGATGCTGACCGGCGTGGTGGAGGAGGCCGGGCCGCAGTCCCCGCTGGGCCTGCGCCCAGGAGACCGGATCGCGACGCTGGTGTCACTCAGCCTCACCCCGCTCGCGATCACCGATGGGCTGGCCCGGTGGGACGGCCGGTCCGAGCAGGTGCCGTGCGAGGGGCACGCGATCCTGTTCGCCCGGTCGATCGCGGTCCCGCTGCCGGACGACTTGCCCGCGCCGGTCGCGCTAGCCGCCCTGGACGTCTGCGGCGCGCCCGCTCTGACCCGGCGGGTCGTCGATGCCTACCGTCGTTCTCCCGTCGTGGCCATCCTCGGCGCGGCGGGCAAGAGCGGCTCACTCTCGGCGGCGGCGGCACGCGTGGCTGGCGCCGGGACCATCATCGGTGTGGTGCCGGATGACACTGAGGCGGCGCTGCTGCGCGCCGCCGGGCTCACCGACCAGACCGTGATCGCCGACGCGCGTGACCCGGTGGCGCTCGCCCGCGCCGTCACCGGGGCGGGCGGCCCGGTCGACGTCACGGTTGTCTGCGTCGACGTGCCCGGCTGCGAGGGCGGCGCGATCCTGGCCACCGCCCAGGGCGGGACGGTCATCTTCTTCTCGATGGCGACATCGTTCACGGCCGCGGCGCTCAGCGCTGAGGGCGTGGCCGCGGACGTGACGATGCTGATCGGCAACGGGTACGTACCCGGTCACGCTCAGTTCGCGCTCGGCCTGATCCGCGCCGACGAGCGCCTGCGCGCCCTCTTCGAGCGCCGCGTCTTCCATCATCGGGCAGAGTTTTCCGCCGCATCGGCGGGAAAGCCCACCCGGTCAGCCGGGGCGGTACGCAACGGCGCCGTGGCACGAAACGGGGGCGGCCCCGGGAACGAGGAGGCATCGTGGTGACCGGCAAGCTGGGTCTCGACGCGGCGGTCGTCCGCGAGGCAAGGGAATTGGCCAGGCGCGCGGGGGAGCCGATCACCGAGCTCGCCCGGACCCACACCACCGTCTCCGTCGAGCGCGCCGTACTCCGCCTGGCCGGGCTGGACGGAGCCGACTCCGGCGGGATGCCGTGGGTGAACCGGCTCACCGACGCCGTCCGGGATAGCGTCGGCCTGGAGCACGGCGTGGCCCTCCCGGCCTGGGACGCGATGGCGACGGGCGGTCACCCCAGCCTGCGTGCGCTAGCGGAAGACGCCGCGGCCGGACGGGTGACCTTCCGTATCCCCGCCGGGCATGACGCCGAGGCGGCAAGGGCCGCCGCGTCCCGTTCGGTAAGGAAGGGCTTCGCAACGATCGATGCCCGCCGCGCCGAACGCGACCGCATGCTCGCGTCCACCGCCGACCCGCCCAAGCCGTGGATCTACCTGATCGTGGCGACCGGCGACATCTATGAGGACATCCCGCAGGCCCAGGCGGCCGCGCGGGAGGGCGCGGACATCATCGCGGTCATCCGCTCCACCGGCCAGTCGCTGCTCGACTACGTGCCGGAGGGGGCCACCCGCGAGGGCTATGCCGGAACCTACGCGACGCGGGAGAACTTCGCTCTGATGCGCGCGGCGCTGGATGACACCTCGCGCGAGATGGGCAGGTACGTGCGGCTGACCAACTACGCATCCGGCCTGTGCATGCCGGAGATTGCCGCGCTCGCCGGGCTCGAGCGGCTGGACATGATGCTGAACGACTGCATGTACGGGATCATCTTCCGCGACATCAACCCCCGGCGGACCTTCATCGACCAGCGGTTCTCCCGTCAGATCCACGCGCGGGCCGGGATCATCATCAACACGGGGGAGGACAACTACCTCACCACGGCCGACGCCGTCGACGCCGCGCACACCGTCATCGTCAGCCAGCTGCTCAACGAGTACTTTGGCAAGGAGGCCGGGCTTGCCGACGCCCAGCTCGGCCTCGGGCACGCGTTCGAGATCAACCCCGCGGTGCCGGACTCATTCCTGCTGGAACTGGCGCACGCGCAGCTTGTCAGGGAGCTGTTCCCGGACGCGCCGCTGAAGTACATGCCGCCGACCAAGCACATGAGCGGCAACATCTTCGCCGGCTACCTGCTGGACGCGTTCTTCAACCTGTGCGGGCTGATGACGGATCAGTCGATCCTGCTCGTCGGCATGATGACGGAGGGCATCCACACGCCGTTCCTGGCCGACCGGGACCTGGCCCTGGAGAACGTCCGCTATGTGCGGCGGGCAGCCGGGAAGCTCGGCGCCAGCTTCCGGCCCGAGCCGGGCGGCTTCGTCGCCCGCCGCGCCCGCGAGGTGCTGGCCTCCTCCGTCGGGTTGCTCCGCAGGATCTGCGACGAGGGCCTGCTGGCTGCCATCGCCAACGGCACGTTCGGCGTGACCAGGCGCCCGCCGGACGGTGGCCGGGGCCTGGACGGGGTCATCGAGCGCGCCGACGGATACTTCAATCCCGCTGCCGAGATCCTTGACGCGGCCGGGGAGTTCCGGGGGGTCGCCCCCCCGGGCCAGCACGGCAACCCGGCCACCGGGATCCTCGACGGGGTCCGGCCCCGTGCCGGCGATCTTGATGGTCCCGGACGAAGGCCGGATGGCCGTCCCTACGCCGGCGATCCTGAGCCGGTGGAGGCGCCATGAGCGCCGGGGCCAGCGGGCAGCTGATCCGGCCCTACGGTGACACCACCGGGGACGGGCGGGTCCAGGTGTCGTTCACGCTGCCGGTCCCGTTCGGTGATGAGGTGCAGCGCGCACGGGCGGAAGGGGCGGCACTGCAGCTTGCCGCCAAGATGGGCCTGGAACCCGCCATGGTGGTCCACGCCAAGGGCATCGGCGCGGATTTCACGTTCTTCATCGTCTACGGCCGGGTAAGCCATCTGGTGGACCTGTCGGCCGTCACCGTGGCCGAGCGGGAGTTCCCGTTGCTCACGGCACAGGAGGTGAACCTGCACATCCGGTCGGCGCTGGGCAGGAAGCTCGTCGTGGTCGGCGCCTGTATCGGGACCGATGCGCACACGGTCGGGATCGACGCGATCCTGAACGTCAAGGGCCATGCCGGGGAGAAGGGACTGGAGTACTACCGGGAGATGCGCGTGGTGAACATGGGAGCGCAGGTGAGCGTGCCCGACCTGGTGACCCGGGCCCGCGCCGAGCATGCCGATGCGGTGCTCGTCAGCCAGATTGTCACCCAGCGCGACGCACATCTGTCCAATGCCCGGGAGATGGCGGCCGCGTTCGGCGAGGCCTACCCGGACGGCCGCGGGCCGCTGCTGGTGGTTGGCGGTCCCCGGTTCGACCCCGCAGCGGCGAGCGGGCTTGGCGTGGATGCGGTCTTCGGCCGGGGCACGACACCGCGCGAGGTGGCAAGCTACCTTGCCGCCGTGCTGGCCCGTGATGAGGCGGGCCAGCGGGGCGCCATGGCGGGCAGGCCCCGCGGGGCCGGGTACCGGAACGCCGATGACTAGCGGGCCGGGCGGTTCCCTGACCGGTGCCCGCCCGCGAGGCGCCGGCCCGCGCCTCGGACTGTCGGTGACGCACCGCGGGTATGTGGGGCACGGTGACGCGCACTATGGCGGTAACCTCGTGGACGGCGCGTACCTGCTTGCCCTTTTCGGGGACGTGGCGACCGAGGCGTGCATCCGGATGGACGGCGACGAGGGGCTCTTGGCCTCCTATTCCGACGTGCAGTTCCGCGCGCCCGTGCGGGCGGGCGACGTCATCGAGGTGACGGCGGCTGTCACCGCCGTGGGACGGCGCAGCCGCGAGCTGACGTTCGAGGCCAGTGTGGTCTGCCGGGCAGATCCGGCACGCGGGCCGTCGGCCGCCCGCGTCCTCGATGAGCCGCTGGTGGTGGCCACGGCCACCGGTACGGTTGTCATCCCCGAGGACAAGCCGCCCTCCGGCCTGTGACCGGTTTGCTGTCCTGGACACAGACAACGGCGTTCCCCTCCAGCGCAGCATCGGCCTGCGCACCGCCCGAGGCCTGTCATTACGATCTGTGATTGTTATATCACTGCCTGTAGTCAGAGCATGCGCTCACGTAACCTGGTTGCGGCCGGGGCTGCTGATAGCGGGCACGCCGCAGGGATGCCCAGGCTTTTGTCAGGCGGCTGCATACTCGATGACAGGTGGGGTTGACATACCCCAAATGAGCGGTATGTTGCTGCACAGTCCAGCACCGGGCTGGCTAGCCGGACGTGGCTGGCCCGCCGTGATGTGGGCCGTGCCACAGGCAGGGGCGTTGGCATCCAGCCCGCCTCAGCACTAGGCGCGGTGAGAGGGCTGCTGCGCGGATCCGGCTGGACGGGGGGTTGGGCTTGGGAAAGGGCCCGGGCGCCCAGTAGACAACGGAGGCCGAGCTCGTTGCCGACGGGACGGCTCCGGTCCGAAGGTGCCGCCCGGGCCCTTTTCCCCTGCCTGAGGTGCCGGGTACCGCGCCCGGGTACGTCACGCTGCTCTCAGCAGCGGCGATGCCCGGATGTGACCCTGGCCATGCTTGCTGGGCCGGCATCGGCCCAGCAAGCATGGCCAGTCAGGCAGGGCAGGCCCAGCCAGGGAGAACGGCCCGGGTACCGGACACCGCGAAGGCGCGCCGCGTGCCCTGGCAAAGGCTCAGCTGCCCTAAAGGATAGCCAGAACGCGGGCAGATATTCTGACCGTCACTACGAGCAATCCACCCAGGCGGAGGCAGAAAGCGTGGCAGACCCCACTTCACCCATCGAGCGTGTCGTCGTCGTCATGCCGACATATGAGGAGCGGCAGAACCTGGAGATCATCGCCGGCCGGCTGCGCGCCGCGGTGCCCGACGCCGACCTCCTGGTCGTCGACGACAACAGTCCCGACGGGACCGGCGACCTCGCCGACAAGCTCGCAGAGGCCGACCCGCACATCCAGGTCATGCACCGGACCGAGAAGGCGGGGCTCGGGGCGGCCTACATCGCCGGCTTCCGATGGGCGCTGGAGCGGGGCTACGACGTCATCTGCGAGATGGACGCCGACGGGTCGCATCAGCCTGAGCTGCTCCCGCAGCTGCTTGCCGCGCTCGGCAGCGCGGACGCCGTCATCGGGTCCCGGTGGGTGCCCGGCGGCAAGGTACTCAACTGGCCCATGTCGCGGCTGTTCCTGTCCCGCGGGGCCAACATCTACACCCGGCTCATGCTCGGTCTGAGGATCAAGGACGCGACCGGCGGCTATCGTGCCTACCGGGCCGCCACTCTGCGGAAGATCAGCCTGGACACCGTGGAATCGGCCGGGTACTGCTTCCAGATCGATCTGACGCTGCGGGTCATCCAGGCAGGACTGCGGCTCGTCGAGGTGCCTATCACCTTCGTCGAGCGGGAACGGGGCGCCAGCAAGATGAGCCAGGCCGTTATGCGCGAGGCGTTCCTGCGGGTCGCGCAGTGGGGTATCGAGTCCCGGCTGAAGAACTTCCGCGCGCCCGCGAAGCAGCGGCCCACGGCTTAACGGCTTCCACGGGGCATTCCGTGGCTTTACAGTCTCCGCACCGGGCAGCCCATGGCGCTTCGGGGGTCCGGGGATTGTCCCCCGGGTTAACACTGCGGGCACGCTGCGAAGGTGGCCACCGGGCACCGGGCAGCCCATGGCGCTTCGTGGGTTGTCCCCCCGGGTTAACACTGCGGGCACGCTGCGAAGGTGCCACCGGGCACCGAGCAGCGCATGGCGCCCCGGGCGCAGCGTGCCCGTCCCGGCCGCCGCCTGTCAGGCACTCTTGCGGTGCTGCCTGCGCTCACGGCGTGGGCCGCTTTCCGCGGGTGCGCCACGCCGCTCCCTGATGACCTCAAGCCGCTCGGCCAGCACCGCCTCGAGGTCGTCCACGGTGCGCCGCTCCAGCAGCATGTCCCAGTGGCTGCGGGGCGGCTTCACCTTCTTCGGCGTGGGCGACTCACCGCTGGCCGCGAACGCGACCGCGCCACAGACCCGGCACTCCCACGTTGAGGGCAGTTCGGCTTCAGCGGCGAAGGGCACGCTAAAATGATGTCCCTTCGGGCAGTCAAAAGCCACCTCCTGGCGAGGGGCAAGGTCGGTATTCCTGTCATTCTCGTAGCTCGTCGACCCGAGCCGTGTACCGCGTAGTGCGCGTTCGGCCATTGCGTGCTGCCTCCCAAGCGCTCAGCCGTCCTGTCCGACAACGCTGAATACGGGAACATGATTCCCGGTTACGCTCAGGTCCAACCCGGTTCTCTGGGACGAATCAGGATGCGGGTGCATTCGTCCCGGCTGGGCCGCCGCGGTA
>DASQVO010000052.1:0-23629 GCA_035640715.1 Streptosporangiaceae bacterium | reverse complement strand
GTGTGGGATTGACCGTCCTGACCGCGGACGCGCCGTGGGATGTCGCTGAAACGGCATCCTGGTCCCGTGTTCTGGTTGAGGTAACCAGCAGGGAGCAGGCCCGGGCGGCCGCAGCGGACGGGGCGCATGGGCTGATTGCCCGTGGCATGGAATCCGGCGGGCGGGTAAGCGACCTGAGCGCTTTCGTCCTGCTGCAGCAACTGCTAGCCGACGACGACCTGACGCTGCCGGTCTGGGCGGCAGGCGGCATCGGCTTGCACACTGCATGCGCGTGTCTCGTCGGCGGCGCTGCCGGGGTGGTCCTGGACAGCCAGCTAGGGCTCATGCCCGAGTCGGATCTTCCCGACGACGTGACGCGACTGCTGCGGCGGATGGACGGCTCCGAAACCGTCACGGCCCAGGGGCAGCGCGGCATCCGCGTAACCGGCACGCCGCTCCGGCTTGCCGGACTGCGAGACAAAGACACGACGCTGCTGCCGGTCGGCCAGGACGGCTGGCTCGCCGCGCCCTTCGCGGCCCAATGGGGGAACACGGCCGCTGCCGTCCGCGGCATCCGGTCAGCTATGCTCGACGCGGCCAGTGACAGCGCGGCCCGTCATCCGATGGCGCCCGGCGCGCCGCTGGCCGCCGACCTGGGCATACGGGTTCCGGTGGCCCAGGGCCCGATGACCAGGGTAAGCGACCAGGCAGGATTCGCGGCGGCGGTTGCCGCCGACGGTGCGCTGCCCTTCATCGCGCTGGCCCTTGCCGACGGCGAGCGTTCCAGGCAAATGCTGCAGGAGGCGGCCGCAGCCCTCGGCGAGAGGCCGTGGGGAGTCGGGGTGCTCGGCTTCGTGCCGGAGGAGCTGCGCGCCGCGCAACTCGAGGTCATTCACGAGATCAGGCCCGCCTGCGCCATCATCGCTGGCGGCCGCCCGGCGCAGGCGAAGGAGCTTGAGCAGGCCGGCATCGCCACCTTCCTGCACGTGCCCTCTCCCGGGTTGCTACGGCAGTTCCTGAGTTCAGGCGCTCGCAGGTTCGTGTTCGAAGGCGCCGAGTGCGGCGGGCACATCGGTCCCAGGGCGAGCTTCACGCTCTGGGAGACGCAGCTTATGGTCATCGATCAATACCTCGACAGCGCGCCCCCGGACACCGGAGCACAGCTGCAGGTGCTTTTCGCCGGCGGGATTCATGACGCCCGGTCCGCGGCCATGACCGCGGCCATGGCCGCTCCGCTGACGCGGCGGGGTGTCCGCGTCGGCGTGCTGATGGGGACCGCGTACCTGTTCACCCACGAGGCCGTCGAGCATGGGGCGATCAAGCCGCTTTTCCAGCGGATGGCGGTGGAGGCGGCTGAGACGGCGTTGCTCGAGACATCGCCGGGCCATGTGACTCGCTGCCTGCAGACCGAGTTCGTCCAGGAGTTCGGCAGGCAGCGGGCCGAGCTTGAGGCTGCCGGAACGGAAGCCCGGGACATATGGATGCAGCTGGAAATGCTGAACACCGGACGGCTGCGGCTGGCTAGCAAGGGACTCCGGCATGGCGGAGCCGAGATAGATGAGGCGACCCAGGCTGCCGAGGGCCTGTACATGGCCGGCCAGGTCGCCGTCCTGCGGAACGCTCCGACGACGGTGCCGGCGCTGCACGCCGGGGTGACCACCGGCGCATGTGAATTCCACGGCATGCGGACGGGCGAGCTGCGGCAGTTGCTCGCAACCGCACCCGCCGACGAGGCCGGTGTGCCATCCGAGCCGTCCGAGCCGCTGGACATCGCGGTCGTGGGCATGGCCGGCATGTTCGCCGGATCAGCCGACGTGGACGCCTTCTGGCGCACGATCCTCAGCGGCAAAGACGTCATGAGTGAGGTGTCCCCGCAGCGGTGGGATCCCGCGATCTACTACTCGCCCAAGCCGGCTGACACCAGGCCCGGCCGGAGCACGCCGTCCAAATGGGGCGGCTTCCTCCAGCCCATTCCCCTCGATCCGATCAAGTTCGGTATCCCCCCGAACGCCCTGGGCAGCATTGACCCTAGCCAGCTGATCGCGCTCGAGGTCGCGAGCCAGGCTCTGAACAACGCGGGATATCCCTATGACGCGGCCAGTGCCGACCACTCCCGCACCGGGGTGATATTCGCCGCGGCGCAGGGCTCCGACGACGGCAGCGCAATGGCCCTGCGCGCCACGCTGCCGGCGTACCTGGGCGACCTGCCCCGGGAACTCGACGAGCAGCTGCCCACGGTCACGGAGGACACGTTTCCCGGCCACCTGCAGAACGTCATCGCCGGGCGGATCGCCAACCGGCTCGATCTGGGCGGGGCGAACTTCACCGTGGACGCCGCGTGCGCGGCATCGCTCGCCGCGCTGAACACGGCATGCATGCACCTGACCACGGGCGCGGCTGACATGATGCTGTGCGGCGCGGTCGACCTGCACAATTCCGCCGGTGACTTCCTGATGTTCGGGTCGGTGCAGGCCCTGTCCCCCAATGGCCGGGTCGCCACCTTCGATACCGCAGCGGATGGCACGGCACTGGGTGAGGGCGTCGCGTGCGTCGTACTCAAGCGGCTGGCCGACGCCCAGCGGGATGGCGACCGGATCTACGCGGTCATCAAGGGAGTGGGCAGCGCTAGCGACGGCCGGGCGCGGAGCCTGACCGCACCGCACATGGACGGCCAGGTCCGGGCGATGCACCAGGCGTACCGGCAGGCGGGCGTGTCGCCGGGCGAGGTCGGAGTGGTCGAGGCACACGGCACCGGAACGGTCCTGGGAGATCAGACCGAGCTGGAGAGCCTGACAAAGGTCTTCACCGGTGCCGGAGCCAAGCCCGGCAGCTGCGTTCTGGGCTCGGTGAAGTCTCAGATCGGCCATGCCAAGGCCGCCGCCGGGCTGGCCGGCCTGATCAAGGCGGTGCTGTCGGTCTACTACGGTGTGCAGCCGCCGACCAGCAACCTGACCAGCCCGAACAGCTCCTGGGATCCGGAGCACAGCCCATTCGCCTTCCTTACCGAGCCGAGGCCATGGGTAGTGCCTTCGGGTCAGCGTATCGCCGGCCTCAGCGCGTTCGGGTTCGGCGGGACCAACTTCCACGTCGTCCTGCGCGGATACCAGGGAACCCCGGAGCCCCGGCATGCGGCGAACGAGTGGCCGGCCGAGCTGTTCTGCTTCCGCGGTACCGACCGCGCGGCCGCTCATGCGGCCGTGCAGAGCCTCGCCAGCACGCTGGAAGCGGCGGCAGCGCGACCCGGCGGGGTGGCACTCCGGGATCTGGCCGCGCGCGCGGCCAGGGACGCTGAGTCCGCGGCCGGGCCGGTCCGGGTCGCTGTGGTCGCCCGCGACGTTAGCGATCTTGCGGGACTGCTGAAACGCGCCCTGGCAGGCGAACACGATCCCGCCGCGGGGCTGATCCAGCCACCGCCGACCGAACCGGCGGAGCCACCGACCGTGGCGTTCCTCTTTCCCGGTCAGGGCAGCCAGCGCCCGGGGGCGCTGGCCGAGCTGTTTGTCACCTTCCCGGAACTGCGGCAATACCTTGAGGTCGGCCAGCGCTGGGCCAGCCGGCTATTCCCGCCCGCGGCCTTTGACCCGGCACGCGAACGCGAGCACTCGGACCTGCTCCGCGACACCAGGGCCGCACAGTCAGCGCTGGGCATCTGCGGGCTGGCTGTCAGCCATCTGCTCGGCCGTCTCGGGGTGCGGCCGGACATGTCAGGCGGACATAGCTATGGCGAGCTGGCCGCTCTGTCCACTGCTGGCGTCTTCGACCCGGTGACGCTGCTGGACCTCAGCGAAGCGCGTGCCGCGGCGATCATGTCCGCTGTCGGCGAGGACCCGGGCGCGATGGCGGCAGTGAGCGGCACTGCTGACCAGATCCTCGAGGTGCTGGCAGATCAGGGACTGGCCGCCGACGTGACAATGGCTAACCTCAACGCACCGGGCCAGGTGGTGATCTCAGGCTTCACCCCAGCCGTGGACAGCGCGCTCAAAGCACTGCGGGAGGCGGGCCTCTCAGCCCGCCGGCTGCAGGTGGCGTGCGCCTTCCACAGCCCAGTTGTCGCCGCGGCCAGCGCACAGTTCGCCGGAGTGCTCAGCACACGGCCAGTATCACCACCGCGGATCCCGGTCTGGGCGAACCAGACGGCCGCGCCATACCCGGGCGATCCCGAGCTGATCCGCTCCGGGCTGGCGGCCCAGATCAGCGCTCCGGTCCGGTTCGGCGACCAGATAGAGGCAATGTATGCCGCGGGCGCCAGAGTGTTCATTGAGGCCGGGCCCGGCCACGTCCTGACCGGCCTCGTCCGCAAGGTACTCGGTGAGCGACCGCACCTGGCCGTGGCCTGCGACGGACCTCGCGGGCAAGGACTGCGTAGTTTCCTGACCGCCCTGGCCGATCTCGCCTGCGCCGGAGTGCCGCTGAATCTGGGCTGGCTCTTCCAGGGCAGGAGCACGGCCGACCCAGCCACCTCCGGCACGAACGGGCGGCCCCTGTGGTTTCTCGACGGGCAGCTGATCCGCGACAGCGACGGCGCCTTCCTGCCCGGGGCACTTACACCTGCACGCCTGATCAAGGAGTTTCCAGTGTCTTCACCTCATTCCGGCACCCCGGCGACCGCCGACTCGATGCTGGCCGAGTACCTGCGCAACAGCCGGGACATGATTTCGGCGCAGCGTGATGTCATGCTTGCATTCCTGGGGGGCCAGCCCGGCGGACGGCTCGTCTGGCAGGAGGAGGCAGCAGGCCCGCTGACGGACCACGCCGCCACCCGCCCGGCCGCGGTCGCCGTGGCGGAACCGGGTCCCGCGGATACCCAGCCGGCCAGCCGGCCCGCCGCTGAGCCCGTCCACCCCGCACCCAGCGGGCTGCCCAGCGACAAGGAACTTCAGGATGCCTTGCTCGCCCTGATCAGCGAGCGTACCGGATACCCGGTAGACCTCATCGACCCCGATCTCGACCTCGAAGCCGATCTCAGTGTCGACTCGATCAAGCGGGTCGAGATAGCCGGGGAAATCGCTTCCCGGCTGGGGCTGGCGACTGAGAATGGCGAGTCCACGCTTGAGGAGCTGGTGAAGGCACGCACCGTGCGTGCCATCACGGACGTGCTCAGGCAGGCGGCCGGCGTCTCCCCGGCGGCCGAGGGCGAGGCTGCTTCATCTGTCCCGGACGCGAGCCAGGACGCGGTGGCCGGCGTGGCCCCGGCGGCGGTGGGCGAGGCTGCTTCACCTGTCCCGGACGCGAGCCAGGACGCGGTGGCCGGCGTGGCCCCGGTACGACTGCTGCCCCAGCTGGCCAGACTGGACGCCGCGGGGACGCCGTCGAGCTCGGTCAGCGGTGCCCGGCTCGTGATAACAGGCGAGACCGCGGTTGCCGGGCATCTCGCCGGGCAGCTCCGTGAGCTCGGCGCGGATGTCCAGGTCGCTGCGATCGATGCGGCCGACGTCCGGGATGGCGATGGGCTGATCTGTCTCGACGGCCTCACAGCGACGTCCGATTCACTGCCGGCCGACCTGTTCCCGCTCATCAAAGACTCCCTGACCGGTAGCAAGGTCCCCGGCCAGTACTGGCTTCTTGCGGCCGGCGACCGGAGCCGTCCGGGCGCGGCCGGCCTGGCCGGCCTGTTCCGGGCCATAGGCCAGGAGTATCCGGATTGCTTCGCCCGCTACGTGGAGCTCGACCGGGTGGAACCTCCGGACGAGATCGCCACACGGCTCCTGAGCGAGCTGTTCATCAGCGCGCCGGAACCGGCGGTTACCTACGCCCGTGACATCCGTTACCGGCGTGAGCTCGTCCCGGCCGAGCTCGCCGCGAGCGGCGGGAATGACACAGGCTCGGCGGAGGCCGAGGCCATGGGCCTGACCCGCGACTCGGTGGTCGTGCTGATCGGCGGCGCGCGGGGCATCACCGCCCGGATTGCCACGGGACTGGCCGCCGCCAGTGGTTGCCGGGTCGAGCTGATCGGCCGGACCCAGGCGCCCGGCGATCCGCTTCCCGAGGACATCGAGGCGGCGGCGGACGCGGTCGCGTTGCGCGCTGCCCTGGCCAGGCAGGGCATGCGGTCACCGGCGGAGATCGAGCACGCCACACGCGATATTCTCGCCCGCCGCGAGGTCAGGGCCACCCTGGCGGAACTGCGGGAGCTTGGCGCCCAGGTGCGCTATCACTGCGCTGACGTGCAAGACGAGGAAGCCATCCACCAGGTACTCAAGCTGGTGCACGAGGAACATGGCCGGATCGACGGGCTTGTGTACGGGGCCGGGGTGATCGAAGACCGGCTGATCTCCGACAAGGATCCAGAGTCGTTCGCCCGGGTCTTCCACACCAAGGTGAACGGGGCCAGGACGACGCTCAGCGCTCTGGAAGAGCTGCAGTGCGCGCCCGGGTTCGTCGTGCTGTTCGGCAGCATCGCCGCGGCTTTCGGCAGCCGCGGCCAGGCCGACTACGCGGCTGCCAACGACGCGCTCGAGGCCATCGGCACAGACTGGGCATCCCGGACCGGCCGCCGCTGCCTGACCATCCACTGGGGACCGTGGGCACCGGCCGGCACGCACCCCGGTATGGTCACTCCCGAGCTTGGCAGGGAGTACGCCCGGCGCGGGATCGGCATGATAGACGCGCGGCAGGGGGCACTGAGCGTGCTGCGCGAGCTGGCGTGGGGCGACCCCGCGGTCAACGCGGTCGTCTACATGGGGTCGGTACCCGATGCCGGCTAAGGGAATGCGGCAGGGGAGCATGACCCACCGCTTGCCGGAGCCGGTGGCGATCGTCGGCATGAGCGTGCTCCTCCCGAAAGCCGACTCGATCGACGCTTACTGGCACAACCTGGTCAACGGTGTCGATGCGATCAGCGAGACGCCACCGAACCGGTGGGATCCGGAACTCTACGATCCTGAACAGGCAGACAACCCGAACCGCTTCTACTGTCGCCGTGGCGGGTTCGTGGATGACCTCGCCTATTTCGATCCGATGCAGTTCGGCGTCATGCCGGCGTCGGTCCCCGCGACCGAGCCAGAACAGCTACTTGCGTTGCGGGTTGCCCACGCTGCGATCGAGGACGCGGGTGGTCTGGACCGGCTGGAGGATCGCGACCGGGCGGCCGTGATCCTCGGCCGTCTGGGCCTGTCCACTACCGTCGGCATGAGCTTCAACGCGCACGTCCAGACCTCGGACATGGTAAGCGGTTTCATACGCGAGCTGCTTCCGGAACTGCCGGAGGACCGGATTGACCGCATACGGCGGAAGGTCAAGGAGAAACTGGGGACGTTCCAGCCGGAAGACGTGATCGGCCTGATGCCCAACCTGTCCGCGTCCCGGGTAGCCAACCGGCTCGACCTGCACGGCCCGGCCTACGTCCTCGACGCCGCATGCGCCTCATCGCTTGTCGCCGTCGAGCATGGTGTCACCGGGCTTTTGAACGGCCGCCTGGACGTGGCCGTCGTCGGCGGCGTGCATCATAACCACGACGCCACGTTCTGGTCGGTGTTCTCACAGCTCAAGGCGCTGTCCCACCGCGAGGAGATCCGCCCGTTCGACACCATGGCCGATGGGCTGCTCATCGGCGAGGGGACCGCCATGGTGGTGCTGAAACGGCAGTCCGACGCGATCCGCGACGGTGACCGGATCTACGCGGTGATCCGCGGCATCGGCGTGTCCAGCGATGGCCGCGTCTCGAGCCTGGTGAACCCGGAGGCCACCGGCCAGATGCTCGCCGTTCGCAGGGCGTGGGCCTCGGCAGGGCTGGATCCGGCTGCCCCGGACTCGATCGGGATGCTGGAGGCGCACGGCACCGCAACCCCGGTCGGCGACGCCGTGGAACTCGCTACGGTCGCCGAAGCCTTCGGGCCGCCGCGCGAGAGCTCGTCGCCGGTGATCGGCTCGGTGAAGTCCATGATCGGCCACACGATGTCGACCGCCGGGGCCGCGGCACTGATCAAGGCCGTACTGGCGGTGTCCAGGGGGATGCTCCTGCCGACACTGCACTGCGATAACCCACGGCCAGAGATGGCGAATACCCGCTTCACGCCTGCCAGCACGGCGCGGCCCTGGAACGGACCCGGACCGCGGCGGGCTGCCGTCAACGCGTTTGGCTTCGGCGGCATCAACGCGCACGTGATCATCGAGGAGGCCCCCGAGCCGCCGCGGGCGCGGCGCCGGGCGCGGGCGGAGCCCGCCACGCCAGGTGAACCAGCCGCATCAGCGGTCGTGCATGAGCCTGACCAGATTGTCCTGCTGGAGGCACCGGACAGGGCAGCGCTGGCCCGGCTGCTGGATGCTGACGACCAGGTCATCAGGGCTCACGGCACCGCCCGGGCCACCGAGGGCGCGGACAGGGCATATGCCGGCGGTTGCCGGCTCGGCATCGCCGATCCGGCCTCCGAACGGCTCGCCGCTGCCAGGAAAGTGGTAGCCGCGGGCGCCGCCTGGAGAGGCGGGCGGGACATCTGGTTCAGCCCGCGGCCGATGCTGGCCGACGGCGAGGGCCGGATCGCGTTCGTCTTTCCCGGGCTGGAAGCGGAACTTTCCCACAGCGTGAACGACGTCATCACCCACTTCGGCCTGGAAACCACCGAGGCCGAGGCAGACGAATTCTCGGGGCGTTTCATCGAGATCATGCGACTGGGATATCTCATGTATGAGGCGCTGGGGCGTATCGGCGTCACGCCGGACGCTGTGGCGGGCCACAGTCTCGGCGAGTGGATGGCGGGGCTGGTGGCCGGGCTGGTACCCGAGCTGGCTGATGAATCGAAGCTGGGCGAGGCGGCGGCGATTTTCTTCGACCCTGCCCATGAACGCCACGATCTGCTCCACGCGGTGATCGGCACCAGCGCGGATGCCGTCGAGGCCAGGCTCCCCGGATATCCGGGGGTTGTCCTGACACATGACAACGCGCCAGCCCAGTCGGTCGTGTGCGGGCCCGTCGAGCAGGTAACGCGCCTCATCGAGGAACTCGGCAAGGAGGGCACACTGTGCCAGCCGCTGCCGTTCTCCACAGGCATTCACAGCCGCTACGTGGCGCCGCAGGTCGAGCAATTGCGCGAGCTGGTCGGGGACATGAAGGTGCGGCCGGGCAGCGTCCCGGTCTGGTCGTCGACTGTCGCGGCGCCGATTCAGGCCGATGTGGAGCAGCGGCGTGACCTGTTCTTCCGGCACCTGACGGAGCCGGTCAGGTTCCGGTCCACTGTGACGGCCATGCATGACGCAGGCTTCCGGGCGTTTATCCAGGTCGGGCCCGGCCAGCTCTGGGCGCTCATCGAGGACAACCTGCGCGGCAAGGACCATCTGGCGGTTCCCGCGAACGTGGCCTTCCGCAGCGGGCTAGCACAGCTGCAGCGGGTCGCCACCGCACTCTGGGTTGAGGGATACGCGCCCGACCTGGCGGCGCTGAACCCGGCACGCCAGCCGGGGCCCGTCCGGAAGGCCACCGTCGCCTCCGGCCGCAGCCTGCGGATGCTGCTTAATCTCGGCGCGACGCGATTCTCCCTGGGTGAGGACGCCCGGGGCCTGATCACCGCGGCCGACTTTCCCGGCTCGGCGGCGCCTGCGGGCGCCGGGGCAGCCGCCGGTTCCGCGGCCATCGCCAAGCTGAAAAACGTCCCCGGGCACCCGGCCGTGACGGCTGAGCTTGCCGCACTGCTGGAGGACACAGCCGACGCGGCGGTCACGGTGCTCTCCGCTGCCGGGCAGCGGGACGGTAACGGCGCCGCGGCACTCCCGGACGCCGCGGAACTCCCGGACGCCGCGGCGAGGGCTTCTCACCTCGCCACCGATGACGAGCCCGTCCGGAAGTCGGTGCTGCGGATCAGCCTGGACACCATGCCCTACCTGGCGGACCATGCCTTGCACCAGTTGCCAGCCGGATGGCCGCACAGAGCGGATTCCATGCCGGTCATGCCGGCGACCACGATTATTCAGCACATGATCGACGCCGTGGAGGCCGCGGAGCCGGGCATGCGGGCCACCGAGGTCACCGATGCACGGTTCCCCTCGTGGACGGTGGCCGACCCGCCGCATGAGGTTGACATCACCGTCAAGCGCCGTACGCCAGGGGAGTTCGCCGTGGCGTTCGGCTCATCCGTGCGGGCAACGATCCGGGTCGCCGACGCCTATCCCGCGAACCCGCCGTCCGTCTGGCAGCATGATCCCGCTACCGAACAGCCGCCCCAGATCAGTCCGGAACGCATCTACTCGACGCGCCTCCTGTTCCACGGTCCGAGCTACCGCAGCGTCACGGACGTACATGGCGTCGGCGAGCGCCATATCCGCGGGCTGCTGCGCGCACCGGCACCCCCGGGAGGCCTTCTCGACGGCAGCATGCAGCTCAGCGCCAGCTGGGCGCACCTCATGCTGCCAACTCGCAACGTCTACTTCCCGACCAGCTTCGGCTCGCTCAGGCTCTTCGGGCCAGTCCCCGCCGAAGGAGAGATGGTCGAATGCGTCATCCGCGTCCACACGATCACCGAGAGCGAGTTTGGGTACGACGTCCAGTACATCCATGCCGGCCGGGTGTGGGCACAGCTCGACGACTGCATGTCGCGGCGCTTCGACTACCATCCCAGGGCGCGAAAGGTGCAGCTGGACCCGGGACACCACCCGCTCGCCGTACGGCAGCCGGAAGGGTGGGTCGCGGTCTTCGACATCTGGTCCGACCTGGCGGCGCTGAACGCCTTCGCGAGCCTGACGCTGGGTGCCGCCGGCTACCGGGACTATGAGCGGCAGCTGCCAGCCCACCGCAAGGCGTGGCTCCTGGGCCGGATCGCGGTCAAGGACGCCGTCCGGCACCTCCTGTGGGCCGACGGCGGTCCCAGGCCAATCTTCCCCATCGAGATCCAGGTCAGCGACGCTGCGGACGGCCGTCCCCTGGCACAGGGATGGTCCGGGCTGGCGGTTCCCGCTTACGAGATTTCATCCGCACAGGCAGCGCACCTCGGCGTAGCGATCGCTCGGCCCGCGGCGTCCGGGGCGGTGCCGGGCGCTCCAGGGGTGGGAATCGGCGTAGCGGAAATCACGGACCGTCCGGGATCCGCGCCGGCAGCGATGGCCGACGAGGAACTGGCCTTGCTGGAGGCCGCGTCGCACGCCGGGCCCGGCTCTGGGCGCGCGCTGTGGTCCGCCTCCTTCTCCGCGGCAAGGGAAGCGGCGGCAAAAGCGGACGGCACCACGCTGACCGGGCCACCTGGCCAGGTGATGGTGACAGGCGCCACGCCGACCGTCATCACCGTGGTGGCCAGCGGCCGGACTTACCAGGTTAGCCATCGCGAGGTCCGCGACCCTGCCGAAGCATCACCCGCCAGGCGCCATGTCGTCGCGTGGACGTGGGGACCGGACTCCACTGTCCCACGATGACCAGACCAACGGATCGTATCAATCAGGAGGACCAGCGCATGAGCGCCGATCAGACACGCATCCTTGCCGAGATTGCCGAACTGCTGCACCCCCTCACGGACAGTATCCTGCCGGACGAGGAAATCACCCTCGAGACGAATATCGTCGACGATCTGGGGCTGGCAAGCATCGGCCTGGCGTACCTGAGCGGCCAGATACAGTCCCGGTATGGAAGCGCGGCCAATCTCGTGCCCCTCCTCACCAGCCGGGACCCCAGCTCCCTCACCGTCGGCGAAATAGTCCGGCATGTCGCTAGTGTCCTTGGCCGGGCCGAGGACGGGCTGACCGCTGGCAGCAACGGTGCCGCTAACGACGTAAGCGCAGCCACACAGCGCCCGTCGGCACCCGGCATTCACCGGGCGCGAAACGACAACGCGGCCGTGCTCAGCGAGTACGCGCCGGGCACGACGCGCAGCGTACTGCGGCTGCCCGGGGGCGAGGTCGAGGTGTTCATGGCCGGCGACGGCCCGGCACTGATCCTGATGCACCCGGTCAATGCCGGTGCCGGTGTCTTCGCCCGGCAGTTCGCCAGCCTGGCCACCAGGTACCGGCTGGTCTGCATGCACCACCCGGGAGTGGGCGCCACGACATGGAACACCGATATCACGTTCGGCGGGATCGCGCGCCTCTACCGCACCGTGCTGGCTGAGCTTTCGGTCGCGCCGCCCTTTCACCTCATGGGATCCTCGTTCGGCGGCATCGTCGCGCAGCAATTCTCTTTGCTGTATCCGGCGGAATGCGCATCCCTTGTCCTCGTCGGCTGCTCATACCGGGGTGGCGTCGACTCGAGAGGGACCCGCTCGCTGCCGGACCTCGTCCGTGAGGAATTCGACCTTATGTACGGCGACGGCGCTGATCAGGCACCGGAAGGGGAGCGGGCCGAACTGGAGGAGCTCCTGCTGCGCTGCGAGAGCATGGACATCAACATGGGGCTGAGCTACCTGAACTACTTCAGGTCCCGGCCCAGCCTCCTCGCCGAGCTCCCGGAAATCGCCGTACCAGCCCTGATCCTCCGCGGACGACATGACTCGATGGTCACGGCCAAGGAGGCGCAGGTGCTGTACGGAGCGATGCCCGACGCACAGTTCACCGAACTCCCAAATGCCGGGCACTTCCCGTACCTGACGCATCCGGCCGAGGTCGGCGGGGTGCTGACGCCGTTCCTTGAGGCCCATACCGGATCGGCGCCGTCGGCCCCTGGCACCGCGGCCGCGCGGCCACCGGCCAGCATCCGGCCCCCCGCCCGCTGCGGCATCATCATCAGCAGCGGCCGGTGCGGCTCGACCCTGCTGTCGGATCTGATCGCCGAAGATCCCGAGACACTCTCGTGTTATGAGTCGCTGCTGCCCATCCAGTGGCGTCTCACGCTCGCGCCGCTGCGCGAGCTTACCGGTGCCGAGTACTGGGCTTTGCTGAGCGAGCCGCTCCCGCATGTCCTGGCGCAGGGGATCCTCGCCGAGAAGGAGGCCGCGTACCCCGACGACGGGCGCTGGGCGAATGACAAGGAACGTCTCCCGCCGATTCTCTTCGCCACGCTGCCCAAGATCTCGGCGAACCCGGACCGCCTCTTTGATGTGCTGGCCGCGAGGGTGCCGCGGTTCCCATCCCAGCCGGTCGGCCAGCACCACAGGATGCTGCTGGACCTGGTGGCGCACCTGGAGGGCCGCCGCCGCTGGGTGGAGCGCACCGGTGGGTCCAGCTTGGTAGCGCACCCGTGGCTGGCCACATGCCCCGACGCCAACGTCGTGTACCTGACTCGCAACATAGCGGACACGGCACGATCCATGAGCAAGCACATGTCTTACCGGTTCAACGCGGTCCAGTTTGAATTCTGGGTGCGGTGCGGCACCGACCCCTACAGCCAGCGACCGGAGGAGTGGCCAGACACCACCGAGATGCCGGAGGATCTGCGGCGCCTGATGCCGGACCAGCTGACTGTGGAGACACTGCGGGACACGGAATTCGACATCGGCCACTATGAGAGATTGGTGGCATACATGAATGGTTGCACGGAGCAGGCGCTGGCAGACCTGAAGCCGCAGCGCCTGCTCCGGATGCAGTACGAGGACCTGCTCGCCGACCCCGTCGGGGAGCTGACCAGGCTGGGTGACTTCCTCGGGTTTGCCGATCCGTCCGGGTGGGCGGCCCGGGCCGCGGACAGGGTCAGAGGTTGAAGCCCAGCGCCCTCAGCTGCTCGCGGCGCTTGCCCGGCTGCTGGCGGAAGCGGTTGACGCCCTCCGACACAATCTTCAGCGCGTCGACGTCGAAGCCGGAGCCGGTTTCGTCCAGCACCGCGACCTTCGGATTGAGCAGCTCAAGCTGCAGGATCTCGTGAGCTGGCGTTCAAGCCGCGCTGCCACAAGCTGGTCGATCTCATCGTCCGTATTACGCGGACGGCTTGCGCAGGCCTGTGCAATCAGACGCCGGGTCAGAGCAAGCTGTTCACCTGGTGTACGTCGCCGCAGGGTATGTGCAGCGCCTCGTGATGCTTGCGGATTGCCTCCTCGTCCGGGCCTTCCAGGAGGCAGTAGACCTTGCCGTCGGCGTTGTGGTAAAGCTCAATCTGCCGCACGCCGAACTCGTCGGCTGCGCCCTCGCGTGTCCCTTGGGCTATTTGGTCGATATCTTCCTGCGGAAGCTTCAGGTCATCGTGGAAATCCATGAACCTAGGCATCTGGTACCTCCCGATCACACGTCAGTACTTCCCGCCGTGTAGTCACCGAATCATCGCCTCGGGTAGCCAACGATGTGTGCGGCGAAACATCAGAAGATGTGGCGTGGAGACCCCTGCCTACAAGCGGGGGATCGGTGGGGATGTCAAGAAAGGCGCTCCCTGACCAGGGCGGCGGGCGGGAGGCCGGCCAGGCGGACCGTCTCCCGGGTCAGGTGCGGCTGGTCCGCGTAGCCGGTGTCCGCGGCGGCACGGGCGAGGTCCATCGGGCCGACGGGGCCAGACTGCCCGGAAGGCCCGGCCGAGGCATCGACCAGGGAGACGAACCGGCGGAACCGCAGCACCCGCTGGAGCATCTTGGGGCCGTAGCCGACCGCTGCCTCACAGCGGCGCCGTAGCTGGCGGCCGCTCAGCCCTACCTGGGCGGCGACATCCTCGGTGCGTGCCTCGGGCCTCCTGAGCAGCCGGCACGCTTGCAGCACCGCCCCATCCGGCTGCCCGGTCACTGCGAGGCGCCCGGCGATATCGGTAATCCGGGCGACGGCCTCATCCGGCTCCAGCGACCCCGGGAGTTGCCTGTCCACGTCGCGCTGCAGGTCCGCGAGCCCGACCCGCTGGTCGCGCAGTTCGCTGAGCGGAACGCCGAGGGCGTCTCCGCCGGCACCGGGCCGGAAGCGGGCACCGACCAGGACCGTGCCGGGCGTCAGCAGCGTCGGAACCGGGCCAGTGTCGGGCCCGGCCACGAAGGCGTCGCCGCCACGCTGCCAGATCAGGTCAGTGCAGCCGTCCGGGAGCACGAGAAAAGGCCGGGTACCTGCGTCGTGAGTGACCTGCGTCCACAGGCAGGCCAGAACGTGCCGCAGCGCCGAAGGCGGCGCCCACTCCCAGTACCCGGGGGACAGATCCACGTTGCCAGCATGACACGTGCATGGCCGTTTCGTTCAAGACAGCAGAGCCTCCCAGGGACTGTGATGGGCCCATGAGTGCTCCAGACATCGACGCGGCGGTCCAGTTCCTCGCCGCTCATGCCCGCGTGCTGGACCGCCGCAGGTACGAGCGGCTGTTCGCGGGCGGCGCCGCCCAGCCCGTACGGGACGCGGTCGCCGCCTACCGCAACCCCGACGGCGGATTCGGCCACGCGATCGAGCCGGACGGGCGAGCGCCGGACAGCCAGCCGGCCGCCACCGAACTGGCCCTGCGCATCCTCCACGAAACGGACGCCTGGGATGAGGACCTGGCCGCAGGCGCATGCCGCTGGCTGCAGGCTACGGCTCCCGCCGAGGGCGGCGCCGCGTTCGTGGATCCGGGCATCGGGAAATGGCCCCATGCGCCGTGGTGGATACCGGAAGAGGGCCGCCCCGCCTCGCTGGTCATCACCGGCCTGATCGCAGGCACCCTGCACGCCCGTCAGGTCCGGGACCCGTGGCTGGACCGCGCCACCGAGGTCATGTGGACGCGGATCGGCTGCCTGGCCGATGCTCCGCTCAGCGGCCCGGGTGGCGGCTACGAGATGCTCGGCGTGCTGCGCTTCCTCCAGCACGTGCCCGATCGCCACCGCGCCCGCGACGCCTTCAGCCGCGTCGGGCCGCTCATCATCGAACGCGACCTCGTCGCCCTCGACCCGGATGCGCCGGGCGAGGTCCACTCACCGCTGGATTTCGCGCCGGAGCCGGATTCGCTTGCCCGGGCGCTGTTCGACGAGGCGACGATCCAAGCGCATCTGGACCACCTGGCGACGGCCCAGCGTGCGGACGGCGGCTGGATGTTCAACTGGCAGGCCTGGTCGCCCGCTGCCGAACGGGAGTGGCGCGGCTTCCTCACCGTCGACGCACTGCGCGTCCTCCGCGCCAACGGCCGCCTCTAGCGCCAAAGCAGACCACGCAATGCACCGGCGACCATGGTCAGCCTTGTGCGGACAGGTCAGGCAGGATCTCAAAATGGCGGCGGTCCCGGAAGCGGTAGACGCGGAAATCCGAATCCAGGGTGAAGATCCGGTGCAGGCTACGAGCTTCGGCTAGCGCCACGAGCGTGGCATCGGCGAGGTCCATGGGCACATCCGAGTATTTCCGCATGAGCTCAGCGGAGCGCCGCACCGACTTCCGGTCCTGGTCGGCGACGATGAGGTCATCACGCTGGACCAGGCGCCACAGAGGCTCCTGGCCTGACCAGCCTGCTGCCCGGCCAAGCACGTACATCGCCTCGGTGAACGCTGGCCAGGTGGTGAGCATTGGCAACCTGACTGTGTTCAGCGCGGCTACGCACCGTTCGTGATCGTCCTCATCCGCGTCCAGCAGCGCGACAAGCGGGCCCGCGTCGGTAAGAATCACGCCCGCTTGCGCTTGTCCGCAAGCCCCTCGGCGAAAGCCCGGCCGGTGCGCCGGGCGCGCCCCCCGCCGCCATGGACAACGCCGATCACGTCGGCAAGCTGCGTCGCGGCCGATTCATGCCCGGCCAGCGCCCGGTCAGCCCGCTCAGCGAGCGCAGCCCGGACGAACTCGGAGATCGTAGAGTTCTCGGCCTCCGCAGCACGCTGCACGCGGTCATCAAGGTCAGGATCAAGCCGCACGCTTCGCATACACCAAGTGTATCACGCTTAGATAGATGTAATACAACATCCTCGCCGACCCGGCCTCGCTGGCATTCGTCACAGATGAAGGCTGCATGGTTCCTGATCGCCGCCGGCTCCGTGTCAGGCATGACGGTGTCTCCCGCAATCGTGATCGTGGCGCTGGTAGGCATCATCCCCACATCGCGACGCAGCGCCACGCACAGGGGCACACCAGCTTGCGCTCACTGATTGCCCTGCACGACAGGCTTGCGGGTCAGCCGTAGAAGAGGCGCTCCATGGTGATCCTGGCGCGGCGGGCCGCCTTCCGGTAATCCTGCACCAGCGCCTGGCCCTCCCCCGGGCCGTAACCGAGAATCCGGGCGACCGCGCCGAGCTCGCGGTATCCGGCCGGGATCGTGTCCCCGGCGACGCCGCGGACCAGCATCACCGCGTCCCTGATCCGGGCTGCGAGGATCCAGGACTCCGCCAGCACCGTGGCTTCGTCGGAGGTTACCAGGCCCGCGTCACGCGCGGCCGTCAGCGCCGGCAGCGTGCGTGTGGTCCGGAGCCCCGGCACGGCGAAAGCGTGCCGCAACTGCAAAAGCTGGACGGTCCACTCGACATCTGACAGCCCGCCTGGACCCAGCTTGACGTGCAGTGCCGGCTCGACGCCCCGGGGCATGCGCTCCGCTTCCATGCGGGCCTTGATCCGCCTGATCTCGCGGACGGCGGTCTCGCTAATCCCGCCGTCGGGATAGCGGAATTCGCTGATCATCTGGGTGAAGTCGGCACCGAGATCGGCATCCCCGGCCATGGGCTCTGCGCGCAGCAGCGCCTGCGCCTCCCAGGGTACCGACCAGCGCCGGTAGTAGGCCAGGTAGGAGGCGAGCGTGCGCACGAGCGGCCCCTGGCGGCCCTCGGGCCGCAGGCCCGCGTCCACAATCAGCGCCGGATCCGGGCCGGGAAGCGCGAGCAGCCGCCGCAGCTCCTGCGCGACCGCGTGCGCGGCGCGCCCGGCGCCGGCCTCCTCCGCGCCGGGCAGCGGGTCATGGACGAACATCACGTCCGCGTCGCTGCCGTAGCCGGTCTCATGCCCGCCGAAGCGCCCCATCCCGATCACCGCCATCCGGGTCGGCAGCGGGCCACCCAGCTCGGCTTCTATCTTCTTCGTCGCCGCACCCAGCGCCGCGCCGATACTGGCGGCCGCCACGGCGGTGAGCGCGTCAGCGGACTCGCCGGGGCCGAACCGGCCGAGCAGGTCCGCCGCGGCGATCCGCAGCAGTTCCCGCCGCAGCAGCGACCGGACCGCGGCCACGGCGCTTTCCGCCCCGTCGTGCCTGCGCACGGCGGCGTCCGCCTCGGCTCGCAGCGACATCAGCGACCGGGGCACCAGCTCCGCGTCGTCGCCGAGGATCGCCACCGCCTCAGGCGCCCGGAGCAGCAGGCCGGTGGCGTATCTGCTGGACGCGAGGACGCGGGCCATCCGCTCGGCGACCTTCGTCTCGTCCCGCAGCAGCCGCAGATACCACGGTGTCTTCCCCAGCGCGTCGCTGACCTGCCGGAAGGCGAGCAGGCCTGCGTCCGGCTCGGCCGCGTCAGCGAACCAGCCGAGCAGCACGGGAAGCAGCGTGCGCTGAATCGCGGCGCGCCGGGACACTCCGGCGGTGAGGGCGTCGATGTGGCGGAGCGCACCCGCCGGGTCCGCGTAGCCGAGCGCCTCCAGGCGGGCTTGCGCCGCCGACGGCGTCAGCCGTGCCACGTCCCCGGGAAGCCGGGCCACCGCGTCAAGGAGCGGCCGGTAGAACAGCTTCTCGTGCAGGCGCCGTACCTGGCGCGCGTGCTGCCGCCACAGTTCGGTGAAACCGGCGGACGGATCCGCGTTGAGCTGGCTGCCTTCACGGCGAAGCCCGTTCGTCCCATCGGCCCGCGCTATCGCCCGGCCCAGCCTGCGCGCCGTGGCGGGATCGCTGGGCAGGACATGGGTGCGGCGCAGCTGGTAAAGCTGGAGCAGATGCTCCACCTGGCGGAGGAACCGGTAGGCCGCGGCCAGGTCCGCCGCGTCGTCCCGGCCGACGTAGCCGCCCGCCGCCAGCGCCGCCAGCGCCGCCAGCGTGGCCGGGCTGCGCAGCGACTCATCCGTGCGGCCGTGCACGAGCTGGAGGAGCTGCACGGCGAATTCGATGTCACGGAGGCCACCGGGGCCGAGCTTGATCTCACGGCCCGCCTGGCCGGGCGGGAGGGCCTGCTCGACCCGGCGGCGCATCGCCTGCACGTCCTCGACGAAGTGATCCCGCTGCGCCGCCTGCCAGACCATCGGGGCGAGCGCGGTCACGTACTGCTGCCCGAGCCCGATGTCGCCAGCGGCCGGCCTGGCCTTCAGCAGTGCCTGGAACTCCCACGTCTTGGCCCAGCGCTCGTAGTACGCGACATGGCTGGCCAGGGTGCGCACCAGCGGGCCGTTGCGCCCCTCCGGGCGGAGGTTCGGGTCGACGGGGAAGATCGTGCCTTCTGACGTGGTCCGCGAGCAGACGCTGATAAGCCCGGCCGCGAGCCTGGTGGCGGTCCGCAGCGCGGCGCTGCCGGCATCGGCATCCGCGCCCGGCGGCGCCGCCTCCGCCGGTTCCGGCGCCTCCGCGCCCGCCACCGGCCCCTCCGCCCGTGCCGCGGTCTTCTCCGCATTCGCGGCAACGAAGATCACGTCGACGTCGCTGGCGTAATTGAGCTCGTGGCCACCGCATTTGCCCATCGCGACGACGGCGATCCTGCACGGGGCAGCCCCGGATGGAAGGTCCGCGCGGGCGACCGCGAGCGCCGCTTCGAGCGCCGCGTCGGCTATGTCAGCCAGCTCGGCCGCGACCTCCTCCACGGTGGCCACCCCGGTGAGGTCCCTGGCCGCCAGGTGCAGGATGCGCCGCTTGTAGGCGGCGCACAGCACGGCGGCCGGATCGGTGCCGCGCATCGCCGCCAGGTCGGCGACGGGCATGTCATCGTGCGGGCCCGCACACACAGCGTGCAGCAACGCGGCGCGCAGCTCAGCGGCGGACGGGCGGCGCACCGCGTCGGCGCCGCGCAGGATGTGACAGTCATCGGGGTGCCGGGCCAGGTGATCGGCGAGACCCGTGCTCACGCCCAGCACGGCCACCAGGCGCTTCCTGAAGCCAGGCTCGGCACGCAGCGCGGCTCGCACGTCGGCCGCGTCTGTTCCGCGGTCGGTGCCGGCGATCCTGGCGAGCCCGGAAAGCGCGAGATCGGGGTCGGCGGCAGCCGCGATCGCCTCCAGCACCGCCTCGTCGGCGGGCGGCCGCACGGCACCGCCGACGATGCCCTGCCGCGGCCCGCCGTCGAGATCGAGGGCAAGTTCCGAGGTCATAAGGCGTTCCGCCCGCGCGGCGTCCGCGAAGCCCATCCTGGCCAGCCGGCCCGCCAGCGTTATCGTCCGCGATCCGATCGCCCAAGAACTCACATCATGACGGTAATACCGATGGCAGGCAACCTACGAGATGATCATGCCCGGCTCACCCGCGTGCCGAGCTGCCCGGCCGCCCAGTCCGCGGTGGCCTGCCGGTGGAACGGCGCCAGGTTCGCGCATCCGTGGTTGCCCTGCTCGAGCAGCAGCAGCTCGGCAGGGCCGCCGGCCTCGTCCACCAGCCGCTGCGCCTGCTGCCAGGGGATGAGCCGGTCGAGCTTGCCCATGACGGCCAGCAGTGGGCACTTGATCAGTCCCGCCCGGCCCGCCATGGTCAGCTCCTCCGCCCGGCGGCGAGCCGTCTCCAGGTCGGGTGATCTGGACCGGACCCGGAACGCCTCCCGGGTGAGGATCGGGCGGCTGTCCCACTCGTCGGCGAACGAGAACGGGCCGGCCAGGGCGATGCATGCCTTTACCCGCTCGTCGCCACTGGCCACCCGCGGTGCGTAGTACCCGCCGAGGCTGACGCCCCAGACGCCGACGCGGGCCGGCAAGAGACTTTGCAAACGAATGCATACTCTTGGAAGAGGCTGCGGTCAACACTGTGCCTTTCCAGGTGCCGGCCCTGCAGCCGAATGCGCCTGGCGTGAAGAAGTGCGGTCCCACTGCGGGCTGGGCGGCCTAGTCGGCGGGCATTATGGGAGGAAGCCATGGATGAGGACGAATTCCGGCTGACCGTGAACGGCGCGGAGCGCAGCGTGACCTGCGAGCCGGACACGCCGCTGCTCGACGTGCTCCGCCACGACCTGGGCCTGGCGGGGCCGAGGTTCGGCTGCGGGATGGGGCTGTGCGGGGCGTGCTTCGTGCTCATCGAGGGCCGGGCCCGCTCGTCCTGCGACCTGCCGGTGTCGGCCGCCGGCGGCCCGATCATCACCGTGGAGGGACTGCCGGCCAGCGGCCGGCTCCATCCTGTCCAGCAGGCGTTCATCGACGAGCAGGCCGCCCAGTGCGGCTACTGCACCTCGGGCATGGTGATCACCGCGGTGGCCCTGCTGCGCGACCATCCCTCCCCCACCGAGCAGGAGGTCAGGGAGGCTCTCGACGGTAACCTGTGCCGCTGCGGGGCCCACGGCAGGATCGTCCGGGCGGTGCTGAAGGCGGCGGGGCAGGACACGGCGGGGCAGTCCCGGTGAGCGCGCAGATGCCGGCCAGCTCTCCCCCGCTGGCCGGCAGCCTCGCGGCCAATCCGGTACTGGCCCGGTGGCTCGATTTCAGCCGGGATGGCGAGGTCACCATCCGGTCCGGCAAGGTCGAGTTCGGCCAGGGCATCTGGACCGCGCTGGCGCAGGTGGCAGCAGAGGAACTCCAGGTGGCTCTGGCGCGGGTGCGGGTGGCCCCGGTGAGCACCAGCACCAGCCCGGACGAGGGGTTCACGGCGGGCAGCCGGTCGGTGCAGGACTCCGGCTCGGCGCTGCGGCAGGCGTGCGCGCTGGCCCGTGACCTGCTGCTGGCCGCCGCCGCGGCCAGGCTCGAGGTCAGCCCCGCGGCGCTGACGATGACGGATGGGCAGATCCGGACCGCCGCCGGCCCGACCGGGCTGAGCTACTGGTCGCTGGACGCAGCCGGGATCCTGGACCGGCCGGCCGGCGCCCCGGTGCCCGCCCGGCCGCCGGGCGAATGGTCCGTCGCCGGGCGCAGTGCCCCGCGGCTGGACATCCCCGACAAGGTCACCGGGCGGCCGCGGTTCCTCCACGACCTGGTGCTGCCGGACATGGCGTACGGCAGGGTGGTCCGCCCGCCCGCGGTCGCGGCCGAACTCAGTGAACTCCCGGACCCGGGGCTCAGCCGCGAGGCCGTGCTCGTGCGGGATGGCTCGTTCCTCGGCGTGGTGGCACCGACCGACCGGGCCGCGCTCCGGGCCGCGCGGCAGGTCGCCCGGGCGGCCCGGTGGCGGGTGACCCAGTCGCTGCCCGACCCCCGCGACCTGCGGGGTTTTCTGCTGGCGGCACCGTCGGAGACGCTGACGGTGCTGGACCGGCCGGCGGGGGATGCCGCAGGCCTGGTGACCCGTACGCTGACCGCGGAGTTCACCCGCCCGTTCCTGGCCCACGCCTCGATGGCGCCTAGCTGCGCGATCGCCCGCTGGGACGGTGGTTCCGTCACCGTCTGGAGTCACAGTCAGGGCATCTTCGCCCTGCGCGGGGCGATCGCGGCCGGGCTGGGGCTGGAGGTCGGGCAGGTGACGGTGCACCACGTGGAGGGCGCGGGCGCCTATGGCCACAACGGCGCGGATGACGTGGCCATGGACGCGGTGCTGCTGGCGCGAGCGGCCGGCGGCCGGGCGGTCCGGGTGCTGTGGACCCGCGAGGACGAGATGTGCTGGGCGCCGCTGGGTTCGGCCATGCTGGCGCGGCTCTCGGCCGGCCTTGACGCCGGGGGCCGGATCGTGACCTGGCGGCAGGATGTGTGGAGCAACGGCTTCATCGGCCGGCCCGGCAGCGGCGGGGAGCCGCGCCTGCTCCCCCTGGCCCACCTGGCCGGGGGCCGCCCGATGTCACCGGCGCCCGACGGCCCGCCGACCGGCGCGATGGGCTCCACGCGCAACGCGGTGCCGGGCTACGACATCCCCGGCATGCACGTCACCCGGCACCGGCTGCTGGACATGCCGGTCAGGACATCCTCGCTGCGATCGCTCGGCGCCCACCTCAACGTGTTCGCCATCGAGTCATTCATGGACGAACTGGCCGCCGCGGCCGGCGCCGACCCGGTCGAATTCCGGCTCGCCCACCTCACCGACCCGCGCGCCCGGCAGGTGCTCACCGAGGCCGCGCGCATGGCCGGCTGGGACACCCGGGGCCGCCGCGACGGCACCGGGTACGGGGCCGGGGTGGCCCGCTACAAGGGAGACGCGGGGTACTGCGCCGCCGTGGCGGAGGTGGAGGCGGATACGGACATCCGGGTGCGCAGGCTGTGGCTCGCGGTGGACGTGGGCCGGGTCATCAATCCGGACGGAGTGATCAACCAGGTCGAGGGCGGTGCCGTGCAGAGCGCGAGCTGGACGCTGCGCGAGCAGGTCCGGTTCGACCGGGACAGGATCACGTCGGCGGCCTGGGACAGCTACCCGATTCTCCGGTTCACCGAGGTTCCGGAGGTGATGGTGCGGATCGTGGACACGTCCGGCGAGGCCGAGACCGGCGCGGGCGAGCTCGCCCAGGGACCGGTCGCCGGGGCCATCGGCAACGCGGTCGCCGACGCGGTCGGGGTGCGCGTCCGCGACCTGCCGCTCACCCGCGAGCAAGTCGCCCGGGCGATCGAGGAGAACTGACTTCAGGCGTGAACCCGGTCCCTGACCGCACCCGAAGGAACGAAGCACTAGAGAAACTGCTCGCCAGTGGCCGGGGTGACGGTCAGGCGGGCGATGGCGGTGCCGAGCGTGGCGTGCTGGGCGGTGACCGTCACCAGGCCGGTACGGTTCGGCACGGACCGGATGAAGGCCCCGCCGACCCCGCCATATGTCCCGAACGCGAACGGGTTCTCGGCGATCAGAGTGGCCGGGCCGGCGAGTGAGAGAGTGACGTCGCCGGTGACGTAGGGGCGCTGGTTGCCGTAGGCGTCCAGCGCGCGGAACGTTACCCGGGTGATGTCCGAGCCG
>DASQVO010000051.1:0-2497 GCA_035640715.1 Streptosporangiaceae bacterium | reverse complement strand
GCTCTCCCACCGGATCGAGTTGGAAGGCCGTAGAGACGAGTTCCGTGAACTTGCCGACAGCTTCGATGCCATGCTCGCGCGGCTCGAGGCGCACGTCGCCGAACAGCGGAGGTTCGCGGCCAACGCTTCCCACGAACTGCGCACCCCGCTGGCGATCACGCAGACCCTGCTCGATGTCGCCCGCAACGATCCGAACCGCGACATCGGCGTGCTCGACGAACGCCTCCGCGCCGTCAACGCCCGAGCGATCGACCTCACCGAAGCATTGCTCCTGCTCAGCCGCGCCGGCCAGCGATCCTTCACCCGAGAACACGTCGACCTGTCCCTCCTAGCGGAAGAAGCCGCCGAAACGCTCCTCCCCCTGGCAGAAAAGCACGGCGTCACCATCGAGACCTCCGGGGACATCACCCCCACCATCGGCTCACACGCGCTCCTGCTGCAGATGACCACGAACCTCCTGCACAACGCCATCGTCCACAACCTCCCTGAACACGGCACCGTGCAGGTCAAGACCGTCATCGGCCCCGAGTCCGTCATGCTCACTGTCGAAAACACCGGCGAGAAGCTCACTCCGCAGCTGGTCTCGACACTCACCGAACCGTTCCAGCGCGGCACCGAACGCATACGCGGTGACCATGCAGGTGTCGGCCTCGGCCTGGCAATCGTCAAAAGCATCACCCAGGCACACGACGGAACCCTTACCCTCACCCCCCGGGCCGCTGGGGGGCTCTGCGTCACGGTGCAACTACCCGCCGCGCCACCGCACACTGGCAGATGACGATCAGCGGAATTGCCGCACGGCCCCGAGAGGAATAGTCAAGGCCTGTGGATCAGCGTGTCATGCGGGGTGAGTTGTCATCGCTTGCTGACTGGCCGGGTCGTTCGACGAGGACTCCGTTGGCGAAGGAACCAGATCCAGGCCGGCGGTCTTCCAGCGCCGCGCCGGGAGCCTCCCGGTCCTCCGGCGGCCGCGGCGCGGTCGGCCGTGGTCCTCATCAGGCGAACCTACGTCGCTCGGCGACCGCGGTGAGCACGTGCCGGGCCAGGACGACATCCGCGTCAGGTGCGCCGGCCGCCGACGCGTGGGCCGACATCGCCGCGATCCGCTCGGGATCGGTGAGCACCGGGATCAGGGTGGTCTCGATCCAGGCCGGGTCGAGGTCGGCGTTGCCGACGAGCAGTGCCCCGCCGGCCGCGACGACCGGCTCGGCGTTCAGCCGCTGCTCACCGCCGCGCAGCGGCAGCGGGACGTACGCGGCCGGCAGGCCGACAGCGGCCAGTTCGGCGCACGTCATCGCCCCCGAGCGGCAGATCACGAAGTCGGCCGCGGCGTAGGCGTACTGCATCTCGTCGACGTAGGGGATGACGACGTAGGGCGGGTCGGCGGGGTCGCCGTCCGGCACCTCGACCACGTGCTGCGGCCCGGTGATGTGCAGCACCTGCACGCCGGCCGCCCGTAGCGCCGGGGCCGCGCCGGACACCGCGGCGTTGATCGCCCGGGCGCCCTGCGAACCGCCGGTGACCATCAGTACCGGCCCGTCGGGTCGCAGGCCGAACCGCTGCCGGGCTGCATCGCGCAGCGCGGGCCGGTCGAGCCCGGTGATCGCCGGCCGCAGCGGGATCCCGATGGCGGTGGCGTGAGCCAGCCGGACACTCGGCGCGGCGGTGAACACGTGCGTCGTCATCCGGGCCGCCAGCCGGTTGGCCACTCCGGGCCGGGCGTTCGCCTCGTGGACGACGATCGGCAGGCCCTGCCTGCGGGCGGCGAGGTAGGCCGGCCCGGCCACGTAGCCGCCGAAGCCCACTACGACCTCGGCCCGCACGCGGTCGAGCACCGCCCCGGCCGCCAGCACCGAGTCGCGGAGCCTGCCCGGCGCCTGCAGCAGGGCCCGGTTCAGTTTGCGCGGCAGCGGCACCGGCGGGATGAGTTCGAGCGGGTAGCCGCGGGCCGGGATGAGCTTGGTGTCCAGGCCGCGGACGGTGCCGAGGGCGGTGATCTCGGCCGTGGGCTCCAGCCGGCGCAGCGCGTCGGCGAAGTTCATCGTGGGCTCGATGTGCCCGGCCGAATGGCCGCCGGCGACAACGACGCGCGGTGCCGTGCTCCCGGCGATGACTGTGTCCACTATCATCACTTTCACGCTTTGGCAATTTCTTGGGCCTGGCTCAACTATGCGATGGGAAAATCAAAGTAGGTGTCTGGATAAGGTTCGTCTTTCAGCGTGTAATGCCACCACTCGCAATCGTATGGGCTAAAACCGCAGGCCTCCATGATAGAGCAAAGGTATTGACGGTTTCGCGCTTCGACTGGCGTGATTCCTTTTGCTCCATGATGTGAGATTGGATCCATCAAGTCATGGTCACCGCCCATGGGGGCAAGTTCACCGGTAGCCAAGTGATAGAGCGTCAAGTCAACGGTGCTGCCCCGGCTGTGGCCCGACTTGGCGGCCACATATCCTTTTTCAAACATCTCGGCTCTGTCAATATTCGGATAGTGCCG